>JANLPS010000080.1:0-49057 GCA_031367385.1 Archangium sp.
CTCGACGCGCTGGCCACGGAGCTCAAAGCGTGAATTCGTTGCCGCGCACGATCGTCGTGAGGAGCTCAATGCCCCGCATTCTCGCCGCCGCTCTGACGCTGTTGGTCGCCTTGCCTGCCTTCGCCGACGACGAGCTGGCCGTGCAGGGCAAGCTGGCGCCGATGTTCCGGCTGCCCGTCTACAACGGCAAGGCGCTGAACATCCCGAACCTCGGGCTCGACAAGTATGTCGGCGCCGACGCGCCGGACAAAAAGGCCAAAGTGGTGCTGCTGTCGTTCATGGCCAGCTTCTGCGCGCCCTGCAAAAAAGAGATGCCGTACCTGCAGACCTTGAGCGAGAAGTACAAGGCCGATGGGTTGCGGGTGATGCTCGTGGCGATCGACAAAGACGAAGACGGTCAGAAGAAAGTCGCTGACCTCATCGCGTCGAACAAGGTCACTTTCCCCGTGCTCAAAGATCGATTCAACATCGTCGCCCGCAGGTGGCTCGGTACGCAGAGCCCGTTGCCATCGCTGTTCATCGTGCGCCCTGACGGCACGATTGGCGCGGTGCACCGCGGCTACGGCGAAGACGGCAGTGTCTTGCTCGCCAAAGAGGTCGAGACCGCACTCGGCAAGAAGTGATTACGGTGATCGCGGGGCCGACGGCCTCGGGCAAGACCGCGATGGCTTTGGCCGAAGCGAAGAAGCTCGGAGCCGAGATCGTCAACGCCGATTCGCAGCAGGTGTACCGGTACTTCGACATCGGTACCGCCAAGCCGAGCGCCCAAGAGCTCGCCGCGGTGCCGCACCACGTGATCTCCTGCATCGACCCGCTGGGTGAGTTCTCAGCCGCTCAGTATCAGCGGCTGGCTGACGCGGCGATCGCCGACATCACGTCGCGAGGGCGCCAGGTGGTCGTGGTGGGCGGCACCGGCATGTACTTGCGCATCTTGCTTCATGGCGTCGTCGATGCACCCGGCAGTGACGCCGGGCTGCGAGCTGAGCTCGAGACACACGAGAGCGCTGAGCTTCATGCCCGGCTGCACGAGGTCGACCCAGAGACCGCGGCGCGGCTCCCGGTGGCCGACCGGGTTCGCATCATTCGGGCGCTCGAGATTCACCAGCTCACCGGCAAGCCAGCGTCAGTGCATCGCGCGGAACATGCCTTCGCGCCAGACCGCTACGCCCACCGGCTGCTGGTCTTGAACCCCGACCGGGCGGCGCTCTACCAGGCGATCAACACCCGCACCCAACGCATGTTCGAAGGCGGTCTCATCGAAGAGACCAAGTCACTGGTGGCGAGGGGGTATCGAGAAGCCGCGCCGATGCGAGCAGTCGGCTACACCCAAGCACTCAAGCACCTCGACGGCGCGATGACCCTCGACGAAGCGATCGCCGATACCGCACTGAAAACGCGGCACTACGCGAAGCGGCAATTCACCTGGTTCAAGAAAGAACCCGGCGCGGTATTTCTCGCGCACCCGTATCGTCTCGAGAATTGAGAATCAGCAACCGCTCGCCGCTTCGTTCGAGAATCGTGCATGGCCCTGACCCTCTCGCAGCTGGTTGATTCGAAGATTCGCAAGGCGAAGATCACCCCTGCCGATGCGCGCGAGGTGCTCGCCGTCGTCGAGAAAGATTCGAAGTACGACAAAGCCGAAGTGACGCAACTGCGCCGTCTCACCGCGCTGCCCGCCTCGAAATTTCAAAAGAAAGACGAGTTCATACCCAACCCGAGCGACGCCGATGACGGCGTGACCGTCACCGCCGACCCCAGAAAATGGCTCAAGGGAGCGGTCGAGTTGGCGACGGCCAAGCTCACCGTTCGCTCCACCATACCCGAGGTGTCGATCGCGCTGTCTGACGTGAAAGAATACGACGTTGAAGACTTCGGTACCCACCTTGCCCGCTCGCTCGACGTGACGGTCAAAGGTCGCAACGCGGCCCAGGCCGGTACCATCGCGTTCAGCTACGGCTCGAAGAAGATCGAAGTGCCGGTGAAGAAGGGCGAGTCGATGTTCTCAATCAACGAGAAGATCGAAGCCAAGTTGCTCAAAGCGCAAGGCGGCAGCCTCAGCATCAACGGCTTCATTAGCGCCAATCGAACCGCGCCTCAGACCGTGAAGTACGAGGTGCTGTAACCGTCAGCTTGCAGTTTCGCGCGTTGAGGTCGGCTCGTGGCCCACGAATGAGCGGCGCGTCCACACGTGAATTGACCCGATGACGGCTGCCGTCGCGACTGCGCCGAGCACCGGTATCGGCTGAAGCAATGTTAAAGCGAACAGGCCGAGGCCCTTGAAGATGCGGGCGCCCAGATGCTCTTGCCACCCGGAGTACGAGGCCAACGCGCCTGCCGGCGAGAGTCGGTAGAAGACCAGCGCTGCGCCCAGCCCAAGCACCGGCACCAGCCCCATCGCGATGAAGACGGGGGCGAACGCGAGCGCTCGCTTGTCGACATGGGTGACGAACGCACGAACTTCGGCGGGGTCTCCGAGGGGGTTCACGCCGCAGCCAGGGCAGGTGATGTGGCCGGCATCGTTGCGAATGCCTTCAGCGCACGAAGGGCAGCGCCTCGAGGTGAGTAACGAGAGTCGATGTGAGGGTGAAGGCGGCCCGGTCACGATTCGGCCCAATGCGCCGATTCGGCTCGGTACTCGCGAGGCCTTGCATCGAGGGCACACGCTGGCGGCGCGGTGAAGTGACTTGCCGCACGCTTCACACGGCCCTCGGGCGAGCGCTTGAATGCCTCGCAGCATCATCAACGCCGCGAGCATGGCGAGGAGTGACAACACCATCATCACGAAGCCCACCACGGGCCAGGTGACCACGATGGCCAGGCCGACGACAGTGGTGACCATCTCCGCGAGAAAGATCGCCTGCTGCACTTTGCCTTCGCCCACGAAGGGTATGACCTCGGCCGCTGAGGCGAGCCATTGCCGCAGCTTGGCGAAGAAGAACGCGGTGATGCCGACCGCGATCGTGATCACCGCATTGCGATCGAACCCAGCCAACGCCACCACTGCCGCCGCGGGCGCAGCCGTCGAAAGCATGAAGCTCGCGAAAAGCATCGCGGCCACCGGCACCGCCAACAGCTTCAGCTGGCTGGCAAATCGCCCCCACTGCTCCCGTGCATAGCGCATCATGCTGGTGAGCATCGCCACCTGGGCGACGGTGCCAAGAACCGACGCGACCAACGCGAAGACAATCGTCTTGGGTGTCAGCTCGTGTTGCGCTCGCGCACTTTCGACCAGGCCCCACGCGAGCATCACGCCAATGGCAAACGTGGTGCGCCCAGCAAGAAACGGCACCACGGCGAAGCACAAGAAGATGACTTCCATCATTCGCTTTCAGTGAAGAGCCTGGCCCCCAACGGCGTGGCCACGCCATCGACTCAAGATCGTGGTCTTTTAGCGACGCATGAAGCGCGAGCGCCGGCCGCCGCCCTGAAACTGGGCCTGCTGCATCGGAGGCGCCTCGAGGCCGAGCTGGTACCACATCGGCACCCAGGGCTGCATCTTCAGCTTCTTGTCGTTCTGGAGGGCCGTCAGGGCTGACTTGAGCTTGTCGTCTGCGGGGTTCGCTTCAACGCCGCGCGCGAGCACGCGAACGGCCTTGTCGCTCTCTTTGTTCTGCATGAGGCACCAGGCGTATGAAGCCCAGATCAAACCTTCTTTCTTGCCGCTGTTCACTGCCGCTTCGAAGGTCTTCTCCATCGCGGCAAAGTCTTTCTTCTGAAAGTAGACCGCGGCTTCCATCGCCTTTGCCATGTAGTTGCGGTTGCTCGTCTTCGCGAACGAGGCCATCGCGCCTTGATGATCTTTGAAGAGGTACTTGATCATGCCGATCTGCCCGTGCACTTCGCTCTCGACCAAGAACTGCCAGCGGCCCAACGGCAGCGCCGACTCGAGCATCTTCACGGCCTTGTCGGCCTTGACCTTTTGCTCCTTGGGGTTGGGAGACATCGACTGCAGCTCGGCCTGCACCTCGCCCATGATCTTCTGGAGCGCGAGGAAGGTTCGGCGCCCCAACAAGATGAAAACACCGACGAAAACCAGAGTACCGGGGATAATGCCGGCGATAAGACTGAAGCCGAAGAGCGTGATCACCACGGTGGTGACGAGACCGGCGGCGAGGGCGAACAGCAGGTTGAACATGGTGAAAAAGCACATAAACCAGGGCAGGGAGATGTGCTAGACGGCAAACCCGTCGAAGAAGGCCCTTTGGCGAAATTGGTAGACGCGGCGGATTCAAAATCCGCTGTCGCAAGACATCCCGGTTCGAGTCCGGGGAGGGCCACTGTCTTTCTCAGAATGAAGTTCGTGGGTTGAGTCGTGCTGGTAGAAAGCCCGGTAGAAAAGGGCTCCATGTTGGCGGCACCGCATCCTCGGCGGCCCTCGATAAGGTGGGCGGGGTCGGGAGGAGCCGACCCATTCAGACACGGTTCGATGCAGTGCCGTGAGCCCACCAGCGGCCTGCGATTGTTTTCCGCCAGGCGACACTCTCGCGGGTGCGAAGACCGAGCAAGGGTTGACTCATTGAGGTCGGCCATCGCACAGGCGTCGCAGAGACTCGCGCCACCGGTGAGTCAGGGCCTGCGAGGTGCTATGGCGCGACCAGGAGATACCGAATGCAAATCACCGCGCTGTTGACGATCGCATTGATCGCTTCATCGACACCTGACGGCGGTGAACCTCGCGAATCGAGAGCAGCGATCGCGAAGCCTCAGCTTGTCGCGGCACGGTGCCCAACCGATCAGTTGACGATGTTGAGCTGCCCTATTGGGAGAAGTCGCACGCAGATGCTGTGTGCACACGAAACGCGCGGTGAAATAGACCACCTTGCAGTGATTCGGCAGGAAGCGAAGACTTCGAGGGTCGTTTGGTCAGCCCCCGTTCTCGATGTGCATCTCGACAGGTGGTCGAGCGGGGCGATGCATGGCTTGACACTGACCTATCCCTCCCGGGACTCGATTTTCTTGGTGGAGAATTCGGCTGATGGGTCGATCGCATGGGTTGAACACCGCATCGGTTCGAAGACCGTCAAGACTGAGACGTGTGTGGGCGCCGATGAACAAATGATCGACGAGACCTACGACCTCAACCTCCCATTCTCGACTTCGAATTCGCAGACCGAAGGCGCTTACTTGAGTGGTACGCTCTCATTGTCTGCGAGTGGCCGCGACAGCATTCCGGCATTCAATGAAGTGTTAGCGACCGAAGCAGAGCCGAAGTCATGCAAGTCATCGGGTGAGCCGGAGCACGACGTTCTTCAAGCAAGAGTCATTTCTGTTTCGAAGCGAGGTACGGCTCTGCACTCGTGCCGCGCATACCTGGGCAACCAACACATTCGCGGAGTGCCCGCTGTGTTTCTCGGCGGCGTGGTGGGCGCTTGTGTCGCCATCGTTGATTGCGGCGCGGACGGCGTGTTTCGCGGGCGCATGACTTTGGGTGCGGCATCCGCAACATTGACTCTCACAACAGGCCCGTCGCCCCCGTGAAGTTTCCAGCAAACCGTTCAGCACGCGGCCTTATTGGGCTCGGGGGTGAGCTGACGGCGGTGACGCCAAGCGATGAGGGCTGCGGTTAGGCCACACAGCAGTGCAAGCGCTGGTGCCATCGTCACCCACCCGCCCATCGCGAACGCACACGAAAACTCACTCGCGCACGACTCGACCCCGCGATGAGCGAGCTGACCAGCCAAGGCCATCGCTCCCCCAGGCACGAGCGCGGCGATCGAACCGAACAGAATCGAATGCGCCCATCGATTTGGGCCAGCTTTCGTTTCGCGCCAGACGCGTGGGTTGGCGGCCACCGAGAAGAAACTTGCATTGACGGGCATCAACCACACCACCGCAATAAGAGGCATCACGACGAATGCAGCGTTCACGACGTAGATCAACGGGCCCCAGCCGGTCATCTTGACCGTAAAGAAAGCAACCAGCCGAAGGCAGACACATGAGCCAGCAATTACGCCGATGGCTTTGAGTCCGAACTCAAGGCGACGCCTTGTCGAGTCCGGGTGCTCCCGAAGGCTGAGCACTGCCAATCCAAGCGCCGAGATCAGCTGCGCGTAAATGCCAATGGTCCACGCTAACGACGGGGAGGGCGACTGCTCGAAGTAGAACTGCGCATACCGTTCACTCGCACCGCTGCGTACACGGCCGTCGGGGGCAACCACCTACGAGGGCGATGCGCTGACCGCTGAAGTGGAGGCGGAATGCCTCGCCGCCCGAGCAAGAAGTTTCTTCGTATGCGCACGGGGCACGGTACGATGGATATGCTCGCGGTCGCGCCGGTTCGAAACTCTTCTGGCGCAACTGCTCACGAGGGGGCCCATCTGATGCGAAATGCTCTGACGCTTGCGCTTGCCGGTGTTCTCGCCGTCTGTCTTCCCGCCTGCGACTGCAACAACGCGCCGCCGCAGAACGATGGAGGGCGCACCGACGCAGGCAAAGTGCAGAGCGACTCCGGCATCGCGCCCACCGATAGCGGCACCGCGACGACCGACGCCGGGAGTGGCAATACGGATGCCGGCACCGTCGACGCCGGTGTGATCATCGTGCTCCCCGACGGCGGCAGCTGCAGCTCTGACCCCGGGTGCATTGCCGCGAGCACCTCGGCCTGCGACCCGGCCGGTACGCCCTCGCTGGGCACCTGCGTCGACGTCGGCGCCGGGTGTCTCAAGGTGCAAACGCTCGTCGCATGCCCCTCGGCCCTTCAGGCCTGCCCCGCGGGCGCCACCGCCTGCACCTGCCCCAACACCGCCTGCGCGGTCGGAGCGACCACCTGCAGCACCGGCACCTCGGTCGGCACCTGCGCCCTCGACGTGGCGGGCGGCTGCGGCGTCTTCCCCTCGACGGGAGTGGCCTGCGCGGCCCACCAAAGCTGCACCGGCGCGACCCCCTCTGCGATCTGCAGCTGCGACACCGACCTTCTCTGCGCGGCGGGGGTGGGCACGAGCTGCAATGCCCTCAACACCGGCACCATCACCTGCGCCCTCGACGCCAATTCATGCCTCTTCTCGTCACCGTCGGTGGCCTGCTCGACGCCCAAGGTCTGCACCGGCGCCGCTCCCGCCTCGGGCTGTGCCTGCCCTGCGTTGGCCGCTTCACCCGTTGTCGGAGGAGGCTGTAACTCCGTCGGAGCGACCGCGTGCGAGACCGGCGCGACCAACAACATTCTCACCTGCACCGCGACCGGCGGGTGCAATGCCTGGCAGCTGACCACCTCGTGCAGCGCGTCGAGCCTGGTCTGCGGCTCGAAGAGCGGCTCGGCCGACTGTGAGTGCGGCGGCAACGGCACGTCGACCTTCTACGCTGACCCGGTGGGTGGCTCGGCGACCGGAGCTCTGCCGTACCCGACGGGCCTGGCTTCTCCCGCGAAGTGCCGCTTCAAGACGCTCACCAGCGCGTTGGTTCAAGCAAACGCCGCTGGAGCACTCGGCAGTGGCACCGTCATCGCCACCGGCCAGGCGGGCTCGGGCGCGGCGACGTTCGACGCCGAGACCTTCCCCCTCACTGTGAATTCGAATGTCACGCTGACCACCGCCGACGCAACGCCGACGCCTGCGAACTACGTCATCGCCTTCAATGACAACGCCGCGTCACGAAGCGCCGTGGTGCTGCACGATCTGGCGCACTTCACCGGCTTCACGATTCAGAACGTGAGCGTGGCCGCGACCTCGACGGGCATCTCCACCGCCTGCGCTTCACCGTCGGCGGGCGTCTCAGTCGTCACCGGCGTCGCGGTCAATGGCAAGTCGACGGCTTCTGCCAACCCGTCGATGGCGAACGGGCTCAATGTGGTCTCGAACTGCAGCGTGAACGTGACGGGGTCGACCTTCGCCTTCACCGGCTTCGGCGTGCGGTTGATCGCCACCACCGATGCCACCACCGTCGCTGTGAGCAACAGCACGCTCGATTCGAACTTCGGCATTGGAGCGTTGGTCACGCGAGGCACGCTGACCTTCAATACGGTCAACGTGAAGAACAGCGCCGGCGAAGGCGTGCGGCTCTCGCCAGTCGCGGGAGACGTGGTCTTCACAGATACCGGCAGCACCATCGAGAGCAACGCGCACGAAGGGCTGAACATCTTCGCTGGAGGCACGGCCGCGAGCACCACGACCCTGACCAACACCGAGATTCGCAACAACGGCTCGAGCCCCGGGGGCCCCTCGACCTTCGCGGGCATCACGACCACCGCGGCGCGCGCGTTGACCTTGACCGGCGTGAATGTGCATCAGAACGCAGCCGCCGGGCTCACGGCGAGCGGTGGCCCGACCATCGTCATCACGGGTGCTTCGCACTTCGACAACAACGGTACGCAAACCAACACCGCGCCCGGCTTGAACGCGACGGGCGCCGGCACGAGCGTCACTGCCACTGGCGCAACCTTCAACAGCAACCGAGGCTCGGGCGTGCACGTCGGTGGCTTGGCGGTGGGCACCTTCGATGGCATCACCGTGACGGGTAACGGCGCCGGGCAGCTCGCGGCCAATCGGCCGGGCGCCTTCGAGGTCGAAAACGGCACTGCCACGATCAATACCGTCAAGACGGCGACCACGATCACCGGCAACGTCTTCAACGGCATCAAAGACAGCAGCGGCTCACTCATGATCAGCGGCACCGTTCTGACCCCCGTCGACGTAGGCAACAATGGCGTGCCGAGCTTGACGCAGCCCACGCCCTTCAACGGAGCCTTCGTCGGTGGTGCGACCTTCAGCGCAACGAACGTCAACTTCCACGACAACGGCAGCCACGGCGTGCAGGTCGCGAACACCGGCGCGAACCCGATTGGTCAGCCCATCGCCATCACGAGCTCGACGTTCTCGAAGAACGGCGGAGCCGGTCTGCGAGTCGATGTCTCGTCGGCCATCTCGGGCACCGGGGCGAACTCGCTCAACGTGAGTGGGTGTGTCTTCACCGGCAACCTCCACGCGCTCAACATCGCCGCCAACCTGGGTGACGTGCACGCCGCGTTTCAGAACAACAGCTTCAGTGGCGCCTCAGACACTGCCGCGTTGGTCACCGGCACAGCGGGCTCGGTACTGAACTTCACGAACAACGTCGCCTCGAACAACAAAGCGAGCACGCAGTATTCGGGGCAGGGGGTCGGCGGCTTCCTCTTCACTGGAGTCGCTCCGGGCACGTTCTCCTTCGTCTCGAACCAGGTGCACCACAACGAAGCGAATCAGGTCATCGTGTTCGGCAACGGGGTGGCCACCACGTGGGCGCTCAACGGCACCGCTGGCGCCTCGTGCAACGCACCCACCGCGAACGTCTTCGCTTGCTACAGCAACTCACCCACGGTTTCGACGTCGGTCGGCGTCGCGGCGATCGGCGCCGGGGTCGTCGTGCAGGCGAACGGCAACTCGTGGCAGAACGCGGCGCCCGCGGGCGGCACCGACTTCAGCACCGCCAACGGAGCGGTGTTCTTGCCCTCGCCGCCTTCTCCGGTGTGCCCTGCGAGCACGATCGCCTGCCCGTAACGTCGAAGGGTGGCTAAAGCGGGGGCCGAAATGGCCTCCGTTGGGCTCAGATGCTGTTGTCAGGCGAGCCTGCTTCGGCGGGCTTGAGCTTCTGAAGATCATCAACCCCTTTGCCCTCGACCCACTTCTTCACCATCGCGCTGATCGCGTTCTCTTCGAGCGTCGCGCAGCCGGCCTCGAACGTGGGGTAGGTGTCGTTGCTCTGCGCGGTGCCAGCGAACGAGTAGGCGTAGTCGGCCTGTTCGCTCGGGCGCAGGGCGAACCCCCAGGTCATTTCGATGAGCTGGTAGGTGAGTGACCCCCGCGCGAGCGCCGTCAGACGGATGTCGTCGATCTTCACGTCGGCGACCACGTGCGGAGTACTCGGCAACACCGTCGCGGCCTCGACCACGGTGACGCTCGAGAAGTAGGCCTCCATCACCGCCTTGAGGTCGCGCTTCACGAAAGTCTGCACCTCGAAGAGGTTGAAGCGCTCGCAGCCAAAGCTCTCGGTCGCGCAGGGCTGCGTTTCGAGCGGCCAGGTGTCTTTCACCTTCGCCGCATCGAGCCTGATGAAGAGCGGGCGTTGTATCTTTCGCGACACCATCAGGCTCGGCGGCTTTGGCTTGGCGTTCGCGAGGCTGTAGCCGCCGCTCGTGCCATTGACGCTGCGTGAGTAGTTGCCAGCCGCGCAGCCGAACACCAAAACCATCGAGACGAACGGGAGGAGTCGGTTCATGGCCCGGCCTGCTACTCGGTTGGCCGCCGGTTCGCAGCCCTATTCAGTCACGCTGGCCATGCGAACCACCGTCTGCCCACGGGCGTGCCCCGAGCCGACGTGCACGAGGGCCTGACTCACTTCGTGAAGCTGGCACCGTCGTTCAATGACCGGCTTGACCTTGCCCGACCCGACGAGCTCACCCAGAAACTGCAGGTCTTCACGCTTGGGCGCCATCACGAACGTCTTGAACTGCTGGCTCGAGAACATGAACGAGAGCAGGCCCCAGATGATGCGAACGACCGGGCCAACCCAATCGCCGCCTCCGCCGGAGCACGCCACGTAGCGACCGCCGGGCTTCAACATCGAACGGCATTGTGACAGTGACCGGTTGCCGACCAGGTCGACCATCACGTCGTACCGGGGCCCTCCCTGCGCCACATCGGTCTTCGTGTAGTCGATGACCACGTCGGCGCCGAGCGCCTTGACCAGCTCGGCGTTGGGCGTGCTGCAGACGGCGGTGACGGTCGCTCCCAGGGCCTTGCCGATTTGAACCGCCCAGGTCCCCACGCCTCCCGACGCGCCGTAGATCAACACCTCTTGGCCAGGGGTGACCCCGCCCGCATCTCTGAGCGCCTGAAGCGCCGTCGCGGCCCAAGGCACCGCCGACGCGTCGTCGAATGACAGGGCAGGGGGCTTCTGCACGATCGCGGCCTCCGACACGGCCACGTATTCGGCGAAGGCGCCGGCCCGGGCCTGGCCGAAGACTTCGTCGCCTACTCGAAACCCCGTGACCTGCGAGCCGACGGCCTCGATGGTGCCCGAGAAGGCCGACCCGGGTACTGGGTTGCGCGGCCGTGGCAGGCCTCCGAAAGGGCTGAGCCGAATCAAATACGGCTTGCCAGTGACGGCGTGGTGGTCGCCGATGCTCACCCCCGCAACTGAGACTTTCACCACCACCTCGCGCTCACCGGGGCTCGGCCGTGGCCGCTCTTCGACCGCCAGCACCTCGGGCTCTCCGTACTCGCGATAGACCAGCGCTTTCATCGGGGGGCTCATGTGCGACTCCTGGTTGTGCTTACGCCGTAAGTTAAAGACCAGTGGCGCTCGAGTCAAGTCAGACTTACGCTGTACGTATGAAGAAGCAGAAGCCACGTCGCCCGCTCACGCGCGACAAGGTCTTGGCAGCGGCGCTCAAGATGGCCGACAAGCGCGGCATCGAAGGCCTCTCGATGCGCAACCTGGCGCGATCGCTCAAGGTCGAGGCGATGTCGCTCTACAACCACGTCGAGAACAAAGAACAGATTCTCAGCGAGCTGGTCGACCTCGTCGCGGGAGAAATCGCGCTCCCCTTCGTTGGCGGCGATTGGCGAAGCGAGATGCGACACCGCGCGTTCTCGGCCCATTCAGCGCTGTTGCGGCACCCGTGGGCCACGATGCTGTTCGTCTCACGGCTCAACATCGGCCCCAACATGCTGCGCTACGTCGACGCGACCATCGGGTGCTTGCGCGAGGCCGGCTTCTCATACCCTCTGGCCGACCACGGGTGGACGGCGCTCGACGGGTTCATCTACGGGTTCACCATTCAGAAGCGCAACTTCCCCCTCGACCCAGCCGAGTACGCCGCCGCAGCGAAGGGGTTCATTCACATGATTCCTCCCGAGCGTTTTCCGTACCTGAACGGCATGTCACAGGAGATCATCGATGGCCGCCACGACGGGTTGCACGATCTCGAGTTCGGGCTCGAGCTGATTCTCGACGGGCTCGAGCGGTTGCTTCGTGCGGCTCGGCCGGCGTAGTGCAAGCGCTTTCACGAATACTCGCGACGCGCTGATCGAATCGCAGTACGGGCAAGTGCTCGAAACTCGCCATGACCACCGCCCCCGAGCCCGAAGAGCGCACGTCGCCCGAGATGGGCCAGGTCGTCGGCAAGCCCACCCGCGCGGCGGTCTCGGCGGCGATCAAGGCACACGTCGCGGTGATCAAAGGCAAGCCCTTGCGCGCGGCCATCTCTGAGCAGCTCTTCGAGAACGAGAAGCTCGGAGGCAAAGAACGCCGCTTCGTCGCCTTCGCCAGCCGCGAGCTCTCGCGGCACCTGCGCCGCGTCGACCTCTCGGCGAAGGCCCACGGTTGGCCACCCTCGAAGCTCTCACTGCCCGAAGACCTGGCGATCTTGCGCTTCGCCCTCTGGCGCAAAGAGCTCACCCACGCCTCGGCCGCCCGAACCTCGCTCGAGCTCGCCCTGCCAGGCCCGATTCGGCCCCGCTCGCTCCCCGATGCGGTGTTGGCCAAGATTCTCGGGCAAGAGGTCACGCTCGAGCTCGGCAAGACCCCGGTCGACAGGGCCGCGAACATTCACTCCTTTCCCACCTGGCTGGCGGAGGCCATCAGCGCGTCGGCCCCCCAAGGGCAGCTCGAGCCGATTCTCGAGGCCCTCAACCGGGAGCCGTTCATGACCTTTCGGGTGCGGCCCCCCGGCTCGCGCGATCAGCTGCTCGAGGCAGCGAACGCCGAGGGGTTTGCGCTCGTGCCCTGCGCCGACGCCCCAGATGCGGTGCAGGTGAGCGACGAGCGCCGCGCCATCTTCGACTCCCGGTGGGTCAAAGAAGGCCGTCTTCAGGTGATGGATCTCGGCAGTCAGCAGCTCGCCGCGCTCTGCCGGCCCACCGAAGGCCAGACCGTCGTCGACTACTGCGCCGGAGCCGGCGGCAAGACCATCTACCTCGCCGACGCCGTCGGGCCCAAAGGCCGCGTCTACGCCTGGGACAACAACCCCAAGCGCCTCAAAGAGGGCAAGCAGCGCGTCGGAGAAGCCAAGCTTCGGCACGTCAGCTTCCCCAATGAGCCGCGCCTCGATCTCGCCGACCTGGTGCTGGTCGACGCGCCCTGCAGTGGCACCGGCACCCTGGGCCGTGAGCCCGACCAGAAGTGGAAGCTGAGCAAAGACGCCGTCGTCGAATTCACCAAGACCCAGCGTCAGATTCTCGACCAGGTCAGCGCCAAGATGAAAGCGGGCGCGGTGCTCGTCTACGGCACCTGTTCGGTCTTGCGCGACGAAGACGAGGCGGTCGTCGAGGGGTTCTTGGCCCAGCACCCCGAGTTCTCGCTCGATGGCCCGATGTTGCGCGTGTGGCCCCACCAAATCGACGGCGGTGGGTTCTTCGGTGCTCGCCTCATCAAGCGGTGATACGTTTTTTCAATGCCTGACCCGATGCAAAGCGAGCGTCTCAAGAACATTCAAGCCGCCTGGGAAGAAGCGCAGGCCCAGCTCTCGGTGCTGCGCGATCAGGTCACCCACCTCTCGGCGCTGGCTCAAGCGAAGACGCAGAACAACGTGCTGACCCGCGACCTCGACCGGGCCTACCGCGACCTGGGCGAAGCCCTCTGGGCCGAGGTCTCGAAGGGGAGGTTGCAGCTGCCCCCAAACTTGTCGAACGTGCGAAAATCACTCGAACAGGTCACCGGCCGCATTCGAGAGCAGAATGCGTCAATCAATGACTTGCTCTCTGAAGGCGCCGACATCGCCAAGCGCCTTCAGGAAAAGATGACCTCGCCGTCAAAAGGGGTGGTCAATCCGTTGAAAAAGCGATAGTCCGTCGCGCGCCGAAGCGGTTCCAGCTGCTTCGGGGTAGCAAAAACAGAATGAATACGGGGTCTTAGCTCAGCTGGGAGAGCGCCTCAATGGCATTGAGGAGGTCAGCGGTTCGATCCCGCTAGGCTCCACACCGAAAGCCCTTCGAGAGAAATCTCGAGGGGCTTTTTCTTTTTTCGCCGCACCAGAAACCCACGAAAAAAGGGCCAGCCCGGTGAAGAGCTGGCCCCTTTGGTTCACGTACCGACTCGCCGAATTACTTCGTCGGGGCCGGGGGCGGAGGCGCCGCGTTGCCACCCATCACGGGAGCCGGCGGCGGGGTCTTCTCTTTGATGCTGATGAGCTCGACCTCGAAAATGAGCGTCGCGTTCGGGCCAATCTGACCACCCGCGCCACGCTCGCCGTAGGCAATGTCGCCCGGGCAGACCAGCTTGGCCTTACCGCCGACGTGCATCATGCCGACGCCCTCCGTCCAACACTTGATGACGCCGTTGAGGGGAAACTCGGTCGGCTCGCCACGCTTGTACGACGAGTCGAACTCGGTGCCGTCGGGCAGGGTGCCCTTGTAGTGCACCTTGACCGTATCGGTGGCCGCGGGTACCGGCCCCGTGCCAGCGAGGGTCTCGAAGTAGATCAGGCCCGAGGGCATTTTCTTCGCGCCCTTCTCTTTGGCGAACTTGGTGAGCAGCTCAGCGCCGGCCTTTTTCGCCTCGGCCGCCTTCGCCTCGCGACGCGCGTTGAGCACCACGTCGACCTTGCTGCCGTAGTCTTCGACCTTGACCGCGAGCGGCTTGTTCAACGCGGCGTCTTGCATGCCCTTGATCACCTCGTTCAGCTCGGCCTCGGTGAACGCAGCCTGACCCACTGGCGTGCGCTGCGCGATGAGCGAACCGAACACGTACAACGTCTTGTTCAGCTCTTCGCCCGTCGGCGGAGGCGGCTTTGGCGCCGCGGGCATCTCAGGCGGCTTGTTGGCGGCAGCGGTCGGCTGGGGCGGCGTACCATTGTTGCCGGCCGGCACCCCATCGGTCGCCTTGTCAGGCGTAGCGGCCTTGTCGGGGCACGCGGTGAAAACCACGACGAAACACAGTGCAAGTAGAGCTCGGTTCATAAATCACTTCCCCTTGATGCTGATGAGCTCGACTTCGAAGACCAACGTCGCATTGGGGCCGATCTGGCCACCCGCGCCGCGCTCGCCATAGGCAATGTCAGCCGGGCAGACCAGCTTGGCTTTGCCTCCGACCTTCATCTTGGCGACACCTTCGGTCCAGCACTTGATCACGCCGTTGAGGGGAAACTCGGTGGGCTCGCCGCGCTTGAACGACGAGTCGAACTCGGTGCCGTCGAGCAACGTACCGCGATAGTGCACCTTGACCGTGTCAGTCGGTGCCGGAGTCGGGCCTTCACCCGCCTTGGTCTCGAAATAAATCAAACCCGACGGCAACTTCTGCGCTCCGGCCTCGGCCGCGAACTTGGCCAACGCCGCTTCGCCCTTGGCCTTTTCAATCTTGCCCTTTTCTTCGCGCTTGGCGCCCAGCACCAGGTCGACCTTCGGGCCGTACTCGGCCGCGTTGACCGTGAGGGTCTTCGCCATCGCCGCGTCTTTGAAGCCCTTGATCACCTCGGCAAGCTCTGCCTCGGTGAAGCTCGCTTGCCCAATCGGGGTGCGCTGCGCGATCAAGATACCCAATGCGTAGAGGGTCTTGTTCAGCTCGGCGCCAGTCGGCACCTCGACCTTGGGCATGGTGGGAGCATCAGACATCTTCGGCGCATCAGAGCCCTTGCCAGCCGGAGCGGCCTTGGCCCCCGGCTTGACCGGGTCTGCGGCGAACGCTTGCAGCGACGCGAGCAAGCACAGCGTTGAAAGAATGCGAACCATTGAACGTGTCCTTCGAAAGAGAATTGCTGGGGGTGAGAGAGATGCCTACGACTTGAAAACCGCCATCACGTCTTTGAGCAGGGTGATCGACTCGGCGCGCGGCCGCTGAAACGCGTTGCGGCCCATGATCGACCCGAAGCCGCCGCCGTCGCGAATGCCTTTGATGTCTTCCATCAGGGCCGAGGTCTCTTTGGCCTCGCCGCCCGAGAAGATGACGATGCGCTTGCCGTTGAACGCGCTCTGCACGACGTGCTTGACCCGGTCGGCCATCGTCTTGGTGGGTATGGAGTATTTCTCGAACACCTTCTTGGCCTCGGCCTGCTCAATGAAATCTTTCGGAGGCTTGACCTTGATCACGTGCGCGCCCAGCTGGGCTGAGATCTGCGCCGCGTAGGCCACCACGTCGATCGCGGTTTCTCCGTCTTTCGACATGTTGCCGCGGGGGTACGCCCACAGCACGGTGGGCAGCCCGTAGGCCTTGGCCTCGAGAATCAGGTCGCGCAGGTCTTTGTACGTCTCGTTGCGGGCCGCCGAGCCCGGGTAAATCGTGTAGCCGATGGCGACACAGCCCAGGCGCACCGCGTCTTTGACACTGGCGGTGAGCGCCGACTGGGGCTCGACCTTCGAGAGCGAGTCAGAATTGTTGAGCTTCAAAATGAGGGGTATTTCGCCGTTCAGCTTGCCGGCGACGAAGTCGAGAAAACCGAGCGGGGCCGCGTAGGCATTGCAGCCCGAGTCGATGGCCAGCTGCGCGTGGTACTCGGGGTCGTAGCCGCCAGGGTTCGGTGCAAACGACCGCGCGGGGCCGTGCTCGAAGCCTTGGTCGACGGGCAGAATCACCAACTTGCCCGTGCCCGCCAGCGTGCCCGTGTTGAGCAGGCGCGCGAGGTTCGTCAGCAGGCCAGGCGTCTCAGAGGGGTACCACGAGAGAATCTGTCGAACGCGTTCGGTGTAGGCCATGGCGGGCTCCCCTTGCGAAATTGCAAGCGCCCGTCTACCCGACTCACTCTTTTTTTGCCTCGATTTTCAAGGGCAACGCGGCGACTTGCTGACCGGCCACAGAAATCTGCATCGTGCAGTCGCCAGGGGTGCGAAGCATCGCGGGGGCCCACTCGACCGTCCACTCCACTTCGTCGCCGTGAAAGATCAGCTGGCCCTCCGCGTCCATCACGGTGTCTCCGCGGCTGTCGACGACCTTGACCGTGATGATCGAGCCCCGCTTGCCGGCCCCTCGCACTTTGATCACCGAGGCGAATTTCTCGGTCATCAACGGAGTGCCCCGCGCCGCGATCGACTCGAGCGGCGGAGAAGACCTGATCGTCGCTCCGCTGCGGGTGAAGGCCTTGGCGTTCACCACGCTGACCACCTGGTAGGGCGTGTCGCTCGAGGGGCTCGGCGCTTCAGCCGGCGGCTTCTCGGTGGCCTTCTGGAGCTGAATGTCTTTGGGCTTGTCGAAGGTCGGCATGCCCAGGTCGATCTTCGGCGCCGATTCTTTCTTCGAGCCCTTGAGCTTGGGGGCCGGCTCGGTGCCGTACGCGCTGGTGACGGCGAGACAAACGGCGAGGGCGCACAGTGTGGTCTTTTGGGGCATGCGAGTAACCGACCTTAGCCCTCAATGAAACGATGAGAGAAGAAGCGCTTCTTTTTTCGGGCGCGCTGCGCTACCTGACGCGGCGTGCGAGCGGTGCTTTTGAGCGTGGCGTTGATCTCGGCGGCCAGCCAAGCCTCACCCATGACCTTGCCGATGTTGATCGAGCGGGCGCGCGAGAACGATTACCGCGTCAAAGAGGCCGAGGCACAACTTCGGTACTTTCGCGCGAAGTACGACGAGGCGTGGTGGGCCTGGTTTCCGAAAATCGAGTCGTACGCGGCAGTTGCGGGCCCGACGCCCGAGGCGCGCAACAACGGCCTGGGTGGGCCTCCGACGACGGCTGCCTCGTTGATGTACGACCTCGACTTCGGCAACCCCGGAGCGATGTTTCGGGCCGAGGCGTCGGCGGTGCTGCCGATTTACACCTTCGGCAAGCTGACCGCGCTGCAGAAGGCCGGCAAGAAGGGCGTCGAAGCGGGGCAGGCGCTGGCGGTGACGGCGAAAGACGAGGCCGAATACCAGGTCTCGCAGGCGTACTGGGGCTACTGCCTGGCGCAGTCGGGCAAGACGGTGATCGCCGAGACGTTGGGGCGGCTCGAAGAGGCGTCGAAGACGCTCGAGCGGCTGCGCAGCAACGGCAGCGAGCAGGTCACCCAGATGGACGTGTACAAGGTCGATTATTACCGGCGTCAGGCCGAGGTGCAGGTGGCCACGGCCGAGTCGGGCACCAACTTCGCGCTCGCGGCGATTCGCCTGCTGATCGCCGCCAAAGACGACGAAGAGATCGAGCTGGCCGCGGTGCCCCTCGAGGCGCCGAATGGGGTGCTGTTACCAGTGTCGTCGTATGTCGAGACGGCGAAGACCTACCGGCCCGAGCTCTCAGCCATCGAGGCGGGCATCGCCGCCCGCGAGCAAGAGGTGTTCATTCGCGAGCGCATGTACCTGCCAGACTTCGGCATCGCCGGGTTCGCCCGCTGGGTGTGGACGACGAACACCACGCGGCAGCGCTCTCCGTTTGCGTACGACCCGTACAACGATCTCTCGGCCGGGTTCGCCCTGGTGATGAAGTACACCTTCGATTTTCCCCAAAAGGGCATCGCACTCGAGCAGTCGCGCGCCGAGCTCGAAAAAATGCAGCATCAGCGTGACCTGTTGGTCGGCGCCGTACGCCTCGAGATCGAGAAGGACTGGAACGACACCAACGCGGCGATGACCAAGGGCGAGAAGCAGACCCTGGCCGAGAAGAGCGCCCGGCGATGGGCGACGGCCGCCTTCACGGCGTTCGACCTCGGCACCGGTGACACCCGCGAGCTGGTCGACTCCTTCATCGCCCTCGCCGGAGCGTCGGCGCAGCGCTACCAGGCCTTTCACGACGCCCAGGTGGGGTTGAAGGCGCTGACCCGGGCGACCGGCCATCCCGTTGAATTATCAGCGAAACCGGCCCCTTTGGTGGCGCCTCCGCCAGCGATTTTACTGCCCAAAACCCTGAAATGAATTGCAGGCCGTGAATTCGGTGTTGGCAGCGCGCGTCACGACGCTACAACCGCCGTCTGTTCGCCTTGAAGGAGGCCTCGTGTTTTCTCATCTCATCGCAGTCGTTGCCCTCGCAGCCGCCACCTCAAGCCCCCTCGCCGTGGTCAAGAACGCCGATGTCGAAGTGCAGAAGGTGCTCAAAGCCCCTGACCCGACTGTCGACAAGCTCGCCAGCAAAGCCGATGAGTACGTCGACTTCATCGAGCTCGCCAAGCGCGCGCTCGGAGAGCAGTGGACCAAGGTCTCGAAGGCCCAGCAGGCCGAGTTCAGCAACACGATGAAGGGCCTGCTGCGGGCGAGCTACGCGCAGAAGGCGATCTCCGACAGCCGGGGCGAAGCCAAGTTCGATTACGGCGAAGAGAAGGTCGCCGGCAACGAGGCCATCGTGAACACGTCGCTCGTTTCGGCGAACGACAAGGTGCCGGTGATCTACAAGCTGTACCGGCCCACCGCGAACGGCTCGTGGAAGATCTACGACGTGGTCACCGATGACGTCTCACTGGTCGCGACCTACAATGATCAGTTTCGCCAGGTGATCGCGAAGAAGGGCTTTCCCGGGTTGCTCAGCTCGCTCAAGGCCAAGCGCGACCAGCTCGAGAAGAAGGTCGTCACCCAGAAGTAGCCGCTACGACTTGCGATTTCGCGTGCGGTCGATCAGCGCTCGAATCGCGTCGGTGCCGGGCAGGCGAGCGGTGCGCAGGTTGGCGGCCCTCCACGTGAGGGTCTCCACTGCGTCGAAGACCCGATTCGACAAGGTGCGTGGCAGGGCCGCCGTCTCGGGCTCGTCGACCGCCTCGGGCAAGTCGAACTCCACCCACTTCGGAGCGCAGGGCGCGGCCATTACGAAGCTGCCCGGCCTCGACAGCGTGACCGGTGCCCGCGCGTTCGGCGAGTCGGGAGCGGGCAGCTTTCGAGCGGCTTTGTCGACCCCTTCGAGCAGCGTATCGAGCTGCGCGTCGCTGATCGTCGCGGCGACCGAGAACAACAACCTCGAGCGGTGACCGGCGAGCAGTGCCCGGGTCGCGATGCCCGCTTCGAGCAGGGCGCGCAGCCACTGGTCGGTGAGCGCTTCATCGCCCAACCACACGGGCACCCACGGCGTCACGCAGGGCCCGGTGTCGAGGCCGCGCTGGCGAAAGGCGTTGAGCAGGCGCTGTGCGACGTCGAAGGCCCGTGATCGCCGCTGGGGCTCGCTGTGCAGAATTTCGAGCGCGCGCAACGTCGCGGCGACCGAGGGGAGCGACGGCGCGGCAGCCGTGAACGCTTGAACCGCCGCGACCAGCGGGCGCTTGCCTGCGGCGACCCACCCATGGCCTCCGAGGGCGCCCAGCGAGAGCAGGTGCAGGTCGCCCTGGCCCGCGATGCCGAGGTGCTCGGCGACTCCGCCGCCCGTCGCCCCGAGAACGCCAAGGCCGTGGGCTTCGATTGAGATGACGGTGCTCTGCTCGTGTTGGGCCTGCTCGAACAGTCTCGGTAATGGCGAGAGGTCGCCTTCGAAAGGGTGCAGGGCATCGGTGACGAACAGGCGGCCGATGGGGGCGTTGCCCGCATCGAGCGAGAGCACTTCGCTGGCCATGACGTCGACCCGTCGGGCGGTGCGGCCTTCGGCGGCGACGCGGCCGGGCAGAGCACTGAGCAGCGAGAGGTCAGGCATCAACGCGGCGGCTTCGAGGTTCAGGTGGCTCGCGAGGCGTGACTCGAGCTCCTCCCTCAGACGAGTGAGCGGGCCGGGGGCGAGGCCGAACTTGCGAATGGCTCCGATTGCCGCTTCGCGAACGCGCACGTCGGCGGCCAGGCCGAGGAGGTCGTCGGTGCTGCCCTGAATGCACCGGGCGCCCGCAGACTCGACCTCGGCAGCGCTCAAGATGGCGTCGATTCGCACGTTCGAGACGACGCGTTCAAGGTGGGTCAGATCAGTCAACGGCACGATGCGGGGTATACCGCTTCACTGACAGCGATGGGTGCTCGGTGCACAGCTGAGCGAGCAGCAATCAAAGTTCGAGCTGCAGGGCCCGTTTGGGGGGGTGGCAGGTCGTGTCGCACCTGCCAAGCGAGTTTCGCACCAGGCCATCGCAACAGTCATTCGAGCTCGCCGCGGCGCCCTGGTACGGCACGCAGGTGCTCCGGCAGGTCTGCAATTGATTCAACGTGTCGGAGCCGCAGAAGTGCACCGTGCTGCAGCACTCGGTGCTCGAAGCGCATTGCGCGCCGGCCTGCTTGCACGTCGGGGTCGCTGCCACACAGGCGCCGTTCGTACACACAGCGCTGCAGCAATCACCCGCGCTGGTGCATGCGTGGCTCACCGCGCCACAGCTCGATGCACAGCGGGCGTCGACACAAAACGGAGTCGCCGCGCAGCACGCCGCGCTCGAAGCGCAGCTCGACCCCGAAGCGCCGCAGGTCGGTTTTGCGGTGCAGACTCCGCTGACGCAGTTGCCCGAGCAGCAACTGCCGGTGCCGCACGAAGCGCCGATTGGCACACAGGCCGACACGGCCTCGCAGCTCGTGCCAGTGCAGGTGAGACCACCGCAACAATCGGCCGTCGAACAGCTCTGGCCTGACTCGGCGCACGGGGGCCGGGTCTGTGAATCGACGCATCTGCCGTCGGCACACGAGAGGCGGGCACAGCACTCGCCCAGGCCCGCGCCGCAGCCTTCGCCCGTCCCGCTGCACGAGGTCAGCAATTCGCAGACACCCCCGGTGCAGGTCTCCGAGCAGCACTCCTTCGCTGCCGCGCAGGCTTCGCCGCCGAACTTGCACGAGAAATCATCGACGCAGGTGCCGTGATCGCACGAGCCGGGGAAGCAACAATCAACGGTCGTCGTACAGGATGAACCGGCCCCGAAGCAGAAGCGGCCCTCGAGGGTGTCGATTTGGCATCGACCGCCGAAGCAGGTGTACCCGGGGCAGCAGCCTGGGCCGCACGTGCCGGTGCCAACGGGTTCGCACTGATCGAAGCTGCAGCGCCCCTCGATGCAAGACTGCGAGAGGCAGTCTTCATGGTTGTAGCAAGGGTCGCCCTTCTTGCGCTGAGTGCAGTGGCCGCTCTGGCAGGTCATCGAGCCGCAGCAGTCGGTAGAGTACTGACAGGTGCTCCCGACCAGGCGGCAGCAGCGGTACCCGCCTTTGTACATGCACGAGTCAGCGTCGGCGCAGCACTCGGTGACCGAGGTGCAGCCGAGGCTGCTGTCGAGTTGGGTACAGGTCTTCGGGTCGGGGCGAACGTCGCAGGCACCGGCTCGGCAAAACCCCGAGCAGCACTCGATGTCTTTCGCGCATGGCAGTTGCTGACCCGCACATTCGCGGCATTCACCCGAGAGGCACTTGGCGCTGCCGCAACAGGCATCGGTACCGCTGCCGCAGGCGTTGCCGGTGCCAACGCAGACTGCCGGGGTCGTCGTGCACTGGTGGTTCTCACACGTCAGGCCGGCACAGCAGCCCCCGGCTTCGTCGGTGCAGAAAGCGCCGTGGGGTATGCAGTAGCTCTGCGGCTTGCAGACCGACTGGCCACAGCTCAGGCCATCGCAGCAGGCTGCGCCTTCGCACAACACCCCATACTGTTCGCACCCGCCGTCGAGACGCCCCAGCGGCGGCCCGGCGTCACGGCCGGGGGTGACGATCTGCCCTGCGTCACTCGAGATGGCCGACCCGCTGTCAGCCGATGGAAAAGACCCGTCTGGCGCGGGCGTCGACCCGTCAGGAGTGGGGCTCCCGCCGCTTTGCGCACCAGAGCAGCCACACACCACCACCACCACGAGGGCCGTCACTCTCAGCACGACCGGCCATGTAGCATCGGTCGTTTGGGCCGTAACACCCCGCAACCTCAGAAATAGGCGATTGAGCCATGCAGTTCAAGCCGTCGTGAACTATATGAACTGCACCATGGACCCGACCATCGCTTTCAAAGGGTATCTGCGCCAAGTCGAGCAGTTGATCGTCGAGCATCTCGGAGGCCCCGCGCCCTCGGTCGATGACACGCTGGTCGGCGCCGCGAGGCATTTGGTGCTGGGCGCAGGCAAGCGCGCTCGCCCGTTGCTGGTGAAGATCTTCGGCGAGACCCTTCAGGTGCCCGAGGCGAAGCTGATCGACGCTGGAGTCGCGGCAGAGCTGATTCACGCGGCGTCGCTGCTGCACGATGACGTGGTCGACGCGGGCATGTACCGGCGCGGCCGGCCCACGGTAAATGCCCGCTGGGGCAACATCGTGGCGGTCATGTCGGGTGACCTGCTCTTGTCGGGCGCGCTGTTGCGGCTGGCGAAGTTCGACCCCCGGCTGACGGCGAGCGCGTTGGCGACGGTCTCAGAGATGACCCGTGCCGCCATCGCCGAAGTCGAAGCCCGCGGCAACTTGGACCTGACCCTCGAGCAATTGCGCTCGATTGGTGAGGGCAAGACGGGGTCGCTCTTCGGGTGGTGCGGCGTGGCAGCGGCGACGGTGGCAGGCAACGAAGACGCGGCCCGGCGCTTCGATGCGTTCGGCCGAAAAATCGGAGTCGCCTTTCAAATGGCCGACGACATTCGCGACATCACTGGCACCGACGAGGGCAAGCCGCAGTACGCCGACCTCCAGTCGCGCACGCCGTCACTCCCGGTGCTGCTGGCGGTCGGAGCCGACGTGAAGCTCAAGAAGCGCATCGCCGAGGCCTGGAGCTTCAGCTCGCTGACCCCTGAGCGCGCACGTGAGTTGGGCACGGCGGTGCTGGTCTCGGGCGCGCTCGACCGGGCGACCGACATGATGAACGTCGAGATCGACGCGGCCGTGCACGCCCTTGGGCCGTACGCAGAGAATGAAATCGGCGCGAACCTGGTGATGTGGGCGCGGGCGTTGGCGCAGGGCATCGCCCTCAAGGGAGCCGCATGAAAGGCTACCTCTGGGCACCCGCCGAGGTGGCGGCTCCGAAGCACGAGCCGCATCTCTCGAGCTGGGAGGCCGTTGCGGTCGACGCGGTCGGCAATGTGATTGAGTTCTGGGGCTTCAAGCGAAATCAGGGGCGGGTGTGGGCGCTGCTCTACCTGCGCGACGTCACCCTGACCGCGGCTGAGATCGAACGCGAGCTCGACCTGTCGAAGGGCGGCGTGTCGATGCTGCTGCGTGACCTCGAGCGGTGGGGCGTCATTCTCCGCGTGCGCTCGACCGGTGAGACCTCGTGGCGGTACCGCGCCGAAACCGACCTGCTCAAGATGGCCCGGCACGTGATTGAAGAGCGCGAGTTCGCCTTCATTGCGCGCATTCGCAGCGACCTTGCCGAAGCGAGAAAGATGGCTGAAGCCGACGCCACTACCGCTCCGGCGCAGGTCACGCGTCTCAAGAAGATGGAGTCACTCGCCGACGCCACCGAGCGCGCCCTCAAGCTGTTCTTGAAGACCTCGAAGCTCGACGTGGGCGGCATGTTTCAGCTGTTTCGGTCGTGAGCCACTGACGTGGTAGAGCCGTGAGATGGACGCACACTACGACCAAGTGATGAAGGCCCGCGAAGCCGCGGGGCAGGGCAGCAAGAAGTACTTCGCCTACTCGACGGTGCTCGATCGCGCGGCGTTCGAAGAGTGGCGCGGCCAGCACTCGTACGACTTCTTCGACTTACCCAAAGGCGTCATCGGCGAGGCGCTCGACGTCGGGCTGGTTTACGACTTTCCTTCGCGGTGGTGGGGAGGCCGGGTTGCGGGCTTGAAAGACGCGCCGGGGTCGAAGGTGTTCGGCGTGGTGTTCGAGATCGCCGAGAAAGACTGGGCGATCATCTCGCACAAAGAGGGCGGCGTGACCGGCATGTGCATCGAGCGCCCGGTGACGGTGAAGGTTGGCGGCGACACTGTTCAGGCGACGGCGTTCACCACCAACCCCGTGCGTCAGAGCCTCGATGGCCCGATCAGCCCGCGCTTCATCGAAGCGATCGTTCGCGGGGCGCAGTCAGCGGGGTTGCCCGCCGAGTGGGTCGCGACCCTCTCGAAGCCCGCCTAGAGCAATCGGCTGATGTTACAACTGGAGTTACAGAAATGTCCCGACAATCGGGACATATTTGTACGACAGGTGACCTACGGCTTATCGATGGGCGCGAGCCACATCACGCTCAGTGGCGGCAACGTCAGCGTCAGCGAGCCGGGCTGGTGGTCCCACGATTGGGTATCGGCGAGCTGAGGCGCATTCGTCACCCCTGAGCCGCCGAACTCGTTCGAGTCGGTGTTGAGAATCTCGGCCCAATACCCACCGGCGGGCACGCCGACCCGATACCCATGCCGCACCTCGGGCGAGAGGTTCGCGACGCAGAGCACCTCGCGCCACGCGTTGTGCCCGCGCCGAACGAACGCGTACACATTCAGGTCGGCCGCGTCGGCCTGCACCCACTGAAACCCGTTGTGCCAGAAGTCGCTCTCGTGCAGCGAGCCCTCGTGGGCGTACAGCGCATTCAGCCGCTTCACCAACGCCTGCATCGTGCGATGCGGCTCGTACTGCAGCAGGTGCCAATCGAGGCTGGCGTCGGCGTTCCACTCCTTCCACTGGGCGAACTCCTGGCCCATGAAGAGCAGCTTCTTGCCCGGGTGCGCCCACATCCACCCCAAGAGGGCGCGCAGGTTGGCGAACTTCTGCCAGTCGTCGCCCGGCATCTTGGCGATGAGCGACTTCTTGCCGTGCACCACTTCGTCGTGGCTGATCGGCAGCACGAAGTCTTCTGAGTACGCGTACAGCAGCCCGAAGGTCAGCTGGTGGTGGTGAAAGCGCCGGTGCACGGGCTCTTTCTCGAAGTACTGCAGGGTGTCGTGCATCCACCCCATGTTCCACTTGTGGGTGAAGCCCAGGCCACCTTGCGCAGTCGAGCGGCTGACCTGCGGCCACGAGGTCGACTCCTCGGCCATCACCATCACATCGGGGTACAGCGAGCCCATCGTCTCGTTGAGCTCTCGCAAGAAGGTGATCGCCTCTTCGTTCTCACGCCCGCCATAGCGGTTGGGTATCCACTCCCCGGGGGCGCGGGAGTAATCGAGGTAGAGCATCGAGGCCACCGCGTCGACGCGCAGGCCATCGATGTGAAATTCATCGACCCAGAACAAGGCATTGGCGATGAGAAAATTTCGAACCTCGTTTCGGCCGAAGTTGAAGATCAGCGTGCCCCAATCAGGGTGCGCGCCTCGCCGGGGGTCTGAGTGCTCGTACAGCGCGGTGCCGTCGAACTGCGCGAGCGCCCACGCATCACGGGGAAAGTGGCCTGGCACCCAATCGACCAGCACGCCAATGCCGGCCTGGTGGAGCGCGTCGACCAGAAACCGGAAGTCGTCAGGCGTGCCGAACCGCGAGGTGGGCGAATAATACGAGCTGACCTGGTAGCCCCACGAGCCGCCGAACGGGTGCTCGGCCACCGGCAACAGCTCGACGTGGGTGAAGCCCATCTCTTTCGCGTACGCGGGCAGCTGCACTGCCAACTCACGGTAGGTCAGCGGCCGGTTGCCCTCTTCAGGCACGTGCCGCCACGAAGCGAGGTGCACTTCGTAGATCGAGATCGCCTTGCGGCTGCGGTTCTGCGCGCGGCGGGCAGCGAGCCAGCGCTGATCGGCCCATTGGTGGCGCGAGCGCTGAACGACCGAGGCCGTGAGCGGGGGCACTTCGGTGCGAAAAGCGACCGGGTCGGCTTTGAGCTTGGTGCCACCGCCATGCGTACGCAGCTCGAACTTGTAGCGCGCGCCATCGGTGACGCCGGGCACGAAGAGCTCCCACACGCCTGAGGCGCCCATCGAGCGCATCTGGTGCACGCGCCCGTCCCACCCGTTGAAGTCGCCGACGACCGAGACCCCTTCGGCGTTGGGGGCCCACACCGCGAAGGCCGTACCGTCGACGCCCTGGTGGCGAATCGGGCGGGCGCCGAGGCGCTCCCAGAGACGGCGGTGGCGGCCTTCACCGACGAAGTGGAGGTCTTGCTCACCGAGCGTGGGCTCGAAGCTGTACGGGTCGCGAAAGGTCGAGGTCTCGATCGGGGTCTTGACCTCGATCTCGTACGACGGGGCGGTGGTCGAGGCCCATTGCGCCTCAAAAACACCGGGAAAATCGGGGCGCTGATGAAGCGGTAGCCTGCGGTTGGCCGCAATGGCAACCACCTGCGTGGCCTCGGGGTGAAAGACCCGCAAAACCACGTCAGGCCCGGCCGGGTGAATACCCAGCAGGGAATGTGGATCGGGGTGACGCAGCGAAACCAGCCGGTTGAGGGCGTTTTCGCGCATCACGACCGACTTACTTGCCAGCGTCGAGCGTGTACACGCACTTATTGCCGGTGCACGTGGTGATGTTGTTCAGCTTGGGCGCGCAGTCGAACGTGTCGACGCACTCCGGGTTGCAAGCCGAGAACAGCATCGAGGCGGCGGCGGCCAGGGCGACGACGGCGACAATCGTAGATTTTTTGTTCATTTGAAATCCCTCCAAAGGACACGCGAACGGGAATGCACTCCCGAGTTGAGGCCGCGGGTTGTACGCGAGACGCATAGAGCGTCAATCACAAAGTGTCGATTTTGTGGCCGAAGGCACGCTTCAGGTGACTGGCTTGATATGCCTTTGGCTCGATGCGATCGCTGCTGCTCCTATGTTTGACCATGCTCGCCTGCAGTGGCGCGGCGCCCTCCGCGGGCCCCGTGCGGCGGTGTACCGAGCAACTGAGATACGCCCCGGATATTTCGGGCGCGGTTCAAATACGGGGTGAGTGGAGCAACTTCGCCGCCGAGCCGATGACCGAGAAGAACGGAGTCTGGTCATGGGAGGGCACGCTGCCCCAACGCCAACAGGGGTACGCCTACCGGTACGAGGTCAATGGCGAGCAGCTCAACGACCCGCTCAACGGGTTCACCCGGTGGGTCGGCCAGACCGAGTATTCGCGGGTGTTCACGCCCGATTGTTCGAAGCCGCTGGTCGAGGTGACGCAGTTCGAGGTGACTGCGTCGGGTGAGCTGACGGTGGCACTGCTGGCGTCGCTCGGGTCGGCAAACCGCACGCTCAGCCCGCCGGTCATCGCGCTCGATGACGCGACCCTGACCGAGCCGCTCAACGCCGCGACGGGGGTGTTCACGGTGCACCAGACCGGGTTGAGCGCAGGCAAGCACCGCTTGTCGATCGAGCTCTCCGATGTGAGCGGGGCGAAGGCAGAGCCGTTGATCTTGCCGTTCTGGGTCGAGGCGAAGCCGTTTCAGTGGCGAGACGCGCTGCTGTACTTCGCGTTCACCGACCGGTTTCGCGATGGCGACCCGGCCAACTCAACGCCCACGCCGAAGGTCGACCCACAAGCCAACTACCAGGGCGGAGACTTCGCCGGGCTCACCGCGGTGATCGACGAAGGGTACTTCGACAAGCTCGGAGTCACCGCGATCTGGCTGTCTCCAGTCGACCAGAACCCTGACGGCGCGTTCATGGGTACGGGAGGGCACCTCTACACGGGGTACCACGGCTATTGGCCCTCGGCTCCACGGGCGGTGCAGACCCGCTTCGGTGACCTGGCCGCGCTCAAGAAGCTCACCCACACCGCGCACGCCCACGGCATTCGCGTGGTCGGAGACCTGGTGCTCAACCACGTGCACGAGAGCCACCCGTACTTCACCGCGCACCAGGACGACGGCTGGTTCAACACCGGCAACAGCTGCGTGTGCGGCACGAGTGGGTGCAGCTACGACGACAAGCCGTTGGTGTGCTGGTTTACCGCCTACCTCCCTGATGTGAATTGGCGAAACACGGCGGTGGCCGATCAGGTGACCTCAGACGTGCTGTGGTGGGTCGAGAACGCCGACTTCGACGGGTTTCGGCTCGACGCGGTGAAGCACTTCGATCAGACCGCGGTTCGCTCGGTGCGTGCCTCGCTGGCCAAGATCACCGCTGTCACCGGCGTGCCATTTTACCTCGTGGGAGAAACCTTCACGGGCTCCGATGGCCGCGCGCAGATCAAGTCGGTCATCGGGCCACAGTTGCTCGATGGCCAATTCGACTTTCCGCTCTACTGGCCGGTGATTGACGCCTTCGCGAAGGGCCAATCGCTGCGCGGCGTCGAAGCGGCGATGCGGCAGAACGAGCTGACGTATTCGGCCGAGACGGTGAACTCACCCTTTCTGGGCAATCACGACGTGGCGCGGTTCATCTCGACGGCGGCGGGGCAGATCACCGACGACCCCGGGGGTCAGGCGTGGGCCTCGACGAAACCTCCGAGCACAGTCGAGAGTGACGAGGCGTTTCGCAAGGCGAAGTGGGCCTTCACCTTCGTGCTGACCCAGCCCGGCATGCCGCTCATCTATTACGGAGACGAAATCGGTCTGCCCGGCGCCGGTGACCCCGACAATCGCAGGCTGATGAAGTGGGGTGCGCTGCTGCCACGCGAAGCCGACCTGCTGGCATTCATGCAGAAGCTGGGCACCACGCGGCAAGCCCACGCAGCGTTGCGCACGGGCGCGCGAGATACGCTCTTCGTCGACGACGAGGCCCTGGTGCTGCAGAAAAGCAGTGCCGACGAGGCCGTTTTGGTGGTGATCAACCGCAGCGCTTCGGCACGCACGGTAGCGGTCAGTCTGACCCGGCAATTGGCGGGCGCCAGTCATGCCTTCGTCGACGCACTCTCAGGAGCCACCCTCGAGGTGAGCACCGAGCTGACGATGCCGGCGAACGCTTCGATGCTGCTCATCGAAAAACGGTGAAGTTACGCGGTCTTTTGCTTGTAGAAGAACATGATCGAGTAACAGTGAAACTCGTTGTCGCTCGACTGGCGCACGACCTTGTCGACGATCTCGAGGTCGGCGTTGCTCTTGAGCCAGCGGGTGACGTTTTCGCTCAACTCTTCGCGTTCTTTTGCTTTCGTCGCTGAAAAGACCTTGACGCCTGTGAACATGGGGGGCTTATCCCACGTGCCTGATTCGCCGTTCAAGAGGTTTTGAAAATGCTCGTCGACCTGCACGTTCATTCATACCTGTCGCGCGACTGCCCGCTCGACCCGAAGGCCGTTCTCGCCCGCGCCGAGAGCTTCGGCCTCGACGGAGTGGCGTTCACCGAGACGAACACCCAGGACGGCTGCGACGAGCTGTTCGACCTGCAGCGAACCTCGAAGCTGAAGATCTTCGTGGGGCTCGAGCTCGCCACCGACAAAGGTCAGTACCTGTGTTTCTTCGACAAGCCTGACCGTGCACCTGAGCCGGTCATGCTGTGGGGCAGCAACCGCGAGAAGGCGTGGAGCGCGGATGAGTGCTTGCCCAAGCTCAAGTCACTTGGCGCGGCGATCATCGCGGCCCGGCCGTACGACCGGGAGTACCCGACACCGGCGAACGAGTACGTGAAGACGCTGAAGTTCTTGTCGGGGGTCGAGGTCTACAACCCGAAGGTTCGCACCGGCGCGAACGAGCAGGCGATTGAGGCTGCGCAGCTGCTCAAGGTGCCCGGAGTCAGTGGCAGCGACGCGAAGGGCTCGGTCGATGAGGTCGGGTACGGCGCGACGTGGTTTCACACTCCGGTGAGCACGCAGGCTGAGCTGGTGAAGGCGATCTTGGCTGGGCAGATGAGCCCGGTGCAGATGGGTGAGCTGCCACATCTGAGACGACCGGGTGAGGCGAAGGTCGAAGAGGCGAAGAAGAAGAAGGTTCGTCGCCGCTGGCCCCGCTAACGATCAGTGAATGGGGAAGGTGTCGTACGCCCCAGACCCATCGGCATCGATCAAGATTGCGTTCGTAAAGGCAGACGGTCTCGCCGTGTTCGCCGTGCAAATGCCTCCCGTGCAGGTGACCGTCTCCCACGCCAGGGGGTACAAGGTTCGGCTCGCCGTACCGCCACCCACCATCGCGACCAGCCACGTGTCGGCCGTCGCGGTCACCGTGAAGTGCTCGACCACATGCACCCGGGCGGCTGAGAAGCCGTTCAGGCCAGGCACCGGCTCGAGGGGTAACGCAGTCGGGTCGTATTGTTTTCTCTGCAAGATTCGCGAATCGGGCCAGCTCGTGTTCGCGACGCCGTCGCGCGAGTCTCGCCCAAGGGCATGGCTGTAGAGCTCGATCGAATCGAACTGCATCCACTCAGGAGCCTGCACATCGACGGTGACGTCGATCGTCTGGCCCGCCGCGACCGAGAGCGTGTCTCCGATGCCGACGGCAGCCCCCGCGCCCTTCGCGGTCATGGTGATGAACGGGCCTGTACCGCCAATCGCATGATGCGCCTTCATGGCCTTCGCCAGCTCAGCCGATGAGAACCCTGCGATCGTGTCGTGCTCGACCCGCACCCACGTGCGGCCATAACCGCCGGTGGTCGAGTACGAGTTGTGCGAATCAGAAACGCCGGTGGCGGCCTTCACCCAGCCGCGCGACAAGAAGGTCATCCAGTCGTTGAGCACGGCGTGGCTCGCGGTGAGGCCATTCATGATCTCCATCGCGTCGAAGGCGTTGCTGAACAGCTTGGTGTCAGTCGCGGTCGCGTCGGGGTGGGGTGCCATTCGAAATGATACCGGCGATGCGGTGCTCGCTCCGGTCAGCGTGTCGACCTTCAGCGCAGTCAGCGAGCCTCCGGGAGACCCGCGCGGGTGGTTCATTTGAATCACCGCATCAGGGTCACGCGCGCGAAGCCCCGCGTACAACTGGTCGAGCCGAAGCGAAGGGCCTTCACCACCGCCCCAGTCAAACGGCGACCCATCAAGCCCGGCACCTCGCGCAATCGGGTACGTCTGCTGGTGCCCGTAATCGAACGGAGTCACCTCGCACCCGATCATCGTCGCCATCTGATCTTGCACGCCGAGCTCGCGAACCAACGGCGCATAGTCAGTGATGAAATCGTGATCAGTCGAGACCAGCACATCGACGCCCTCAGCCGCGAACGACATGACCCGCAGTGAGTTCGGCACGGTGCTGTCAGGGCTGTTCACCGCATGCACGTGCAAGTCGGCGCTGACCCACCCGGTGGTGTCGACCACATGGGCCAGCGTCACCGACAGCTGCGCATCGGCCGAGGTGAGATCGACGCTTTGGCCGCGCACCGGGTAGGTCGAGGGAAACGCCGAGTACTCGGGCCCGCGCGTGACAGTGACCTCGTATTTCCCGGGCGGGAGTTGAACCTGAGCAACGCCCTGTGCCGAGGCGAAGGCGATCGCCTGAATCGTCGACGGCCAATCTTCGGTCGCGAACAGGTGCCGGTACGCCGCGGGCTGCAGCGCACAGGGCCCCCCTGGGCAGGTCACGACCACTCTGGCCGTCAGCCCACTGCCGAACGGGTCAGCGACATGAACGGTCAGCGTGCGGCTGGCTCCTACTTTGATTGTCACTTCGCCGGCGCTCTTCGAGAGCAGCGCGACGGGCGTCGGTGCCTCGAGTGCAGCGCCGAGGGACCCCGTCGAGACGAGGTAATTACCAGGTGGCAAGTCGACCTTCCCCTTGCCGTCGGCGTCGGTGACGAGAAGGGTCACCTGCTTGCCAGTCTCGGCGGTCATGATCGCCACCCGGGCCCCAGGAGCCGCCGTGCCATCGAAGCCCTGGGCGGTCACCGTCAGCCGCAATTTGATCGACTCATCGAGGGCGAGCAGGGTGCTCGAGATTTCGCTCAAGTCGCGGCCGACGAAGAAGTCGCGCAAGAACTGGCGGTTCTGCCCAGCGAGAATGCCGAACGACCCGGGCCGCTTCGACGCCTGCGGGTCGACCCAGGTCAACACGCCAGACTGGTTCTCGGCTTGCGCGATGAGCCCGCCGATGCCGGCAATGGTGATCAGCGCGCTGTGTGAAACGACCGCGGGGTTCGAAAACTCATACGCTCGGTACCCGTACGCGACGCCGGCGGCCTGAGTGCCGAACCAGGTGGCGGGGTCGACCAGGCAGGCGGCGCTGCCGAGCCCATTCGTGCACCCCGAGGGGTTGAACGTCGACGACTCTCCGCCGGAGTCGAAGAGGTCTCCCACCGCGGTGACGATGGTCTCTTTGCCGGTATTGCAGAAGGCGGTGAGCACCCGCACCCGCGTCTCACCTGGGGAGAGCACGTAGTAGGTCGTCGCCGTGATCGGCAGCGCGGTGTTCGGGTCAGCGACGAGCTTCACGCTCGACCCGATGAACTGATCGAGCACGTTGGGCGCGTTGAGGTAGTCGATGACGTCGTCGTCTCCGGTGGCGGCGATGACGGCGTAGCCGCCCTTCGAACCGTCGTTGAGCACCTCGACCTTGCTGACGTTGATCGTGCGGCCGAACTGCGTGAGCACCTCGACCTTGCCGAAGGTGTCTCTGCCGGCGCCGTCGTGCACGGTATCGGCGTCGATGATCGTGCCGCCAAAGGGGGCAGGGGCCATCGCGCGCGACGGGCGTTGAATCACCACGCGAATTCGGTCATTCGACATCAGGTAGTCGCCGACGATGCCCTGGGCATAGCCTCCGCCGATCAGGTCGTCGGGTGACTCGATGCGCTTGGCTTTCGAGCCAGAGCCGACGGCTGAGAACAGCCCGGTGTCACCCAGCTTCACCTCACACCGCCCCGACGGAGGATCGGGCGGAACGACCTTTTTCGCGGGGCAGGCGCTGACCACGACCAACACCCCGAGCATGGACAGCTTGAAACGCATGCGGCGTCTTACACCTAAGTAAACGGCAATTTCCCCTGGCGTGTTTTCGCCACTATCGTGCGGGGCGATGACCCCGGCGCGTACCGATGCAGAGCTGGTCGCGGCGATCGAGGCGATGTACCGCATTCGCGCCGTCGAATCGCCGCCTGACGCAAAGGGTCAAAGAACCATCTGGCACCGGGCCAATCGAAACGCGGAGTTGGTGACTGAAGTCGATGCCGACGGCCGGGTGCTGCGGCAAGAGCTGATGCTGTTCGACGACATCTTGGTGTGGGACCGCGCGGGTGGCCTCAAGACCGGCGTCGTGGTGCCCACCGTCGGTTCGCGGGTGCTCAAGCCGTCTGACTCGGTCACGCTCGATGAGGCGGTCGCCGAAGACCGCGTCAGTCGAATGAGCCGAGGCCTGGCCGCGTACGGAGGTGATGACCGTTTCATCAGCCACATTCGCGAGCTGGTGCAGCCGCTGGCCGCCGCGATTGACTTCGGGCATCCGGTCATCACGCGCAGCTCGAATGAGATCTTGAAGCATATTGAAGAGAGCCGGCCGGGCGTTGCGAAGCCGACGTCGCGTGCACCCGTGCTCGCGATGGTGATTGGCCTCGTGCTCTTGCTGCTGGCGGTGGCGTTGGTGCTCGTCTTCTGGGAATAAAGGGGAGTACGAGACGATGGAAAGCCAGCGCGTCTCGAGCTTCGGCACGACGATCTTTACTGAGATGTCGCGACTTGCGCTCGAGGTCGGCGCGGTCAATCTGGGCCAGGGCTTCCCCGACTTTGATGGGCCCGAAGAGGTTCGCGAGGCGGCGATTCACGCGATTCGAAGCGGGGTGAATCAGTATGCCGTCACCATCGGCGCGCTCAGCAGATTGACTCGGCGAACCAGGTCATCGTCACTTCGGGAGCGACCGAGGCGATCTTCGACGCGGTGATGGCGTTCGTCGACCCGGGCGACGAGGTCGTGCTCTTCGAGCCGTTTTACGACTCGTACCAGGCGAGCGTGAAGATGGCCGGGGGCTCGGCGAAATATGTGCGCATACGGCCTCACGACGCGGGGCATGAGACGTGGTGGTTCGATGAGACCGAGCTCGCCGCGACGTTCAGTGAGCGCACGGCTTTGGCGATCATCAACCCGCCGAACAACTCGTCAGGCAAGGTCTTCACCCGCGATGAGTACGAGCACCTCGTGTTCGCGCCGCGACGTTCGTGCGCCCGGCGGCGGGGGCAAGAGCTTCTCGTTCACCGGGTGGAAGGTAGGCTGGGCGCTCGGGCCTGCGAAGCTCGTCGCCGCCGTGCAGAAAAGGCGCATCAGTGGGTGACCTTCGCGACGTCGGCTCCGTTTCATGTGGCGATCGCGACGGCGCTCACGTTGCCCGACTCATACTTCACGCAGTTTCGAGCCGACTCCCTGCGCAAGCGCGATTTTCCGGCGGCGGCGCTGAACGGCATCGGGCTGCCGACCTACCGCTGCGACGGCGCGTCCTTCTTGATCGCTGATATTTCGAAGACCCGCTTCGAGAACGATGTGACGTTCTGCAAGTGGCTCACGACCGAGGTGAAGGTCGCGGCGATACCGCCCTCGGTGTTCTACGTCGACCCGGCTGATGCGAAGGGCCTGGCGCGGTTCGCGTTCTGCAAGACCGACGCGGTGCTCGCTGAGGCCGCGAGTCGCCTTGCTCCGCTTGGCAGAGCTGCCTCGGCTCAATAGTAGTAGGCCGAACACACATCGCTCGACGACGGTGTCTTTTCTCTGATCACGATGCTGCCCGCGTAGGTCACCCCGTTGGTGACGCAGTTGCCGCCTGAGCAGACGCTGTTGCAGCTGCCCATCGGCGTGAAGCCGCTGCAGCCATACGAGGTCGCGCAGGTACGACCCCAGGCGCCGGCCAAGCCTGCATTGCTGCACATCTGCTGCGTGTAGGGTAAATTCGAATAGCCGGTACACCTGGCGTAGTACGTCTTGTTGTAGTTGCAGGTATAAGCCGTCGGGTTGGGGCCGAACACGTTGCCCCAGAATTTACCCTCGAGAATCTGAAACGAGCCTTCAGCGGCACTGTCGTAAGCCAACGTGTCGCTCTGGAGCGATATCTGAACGACCTGCCCAGCCGAGTTGACGTGAGCCATCAGACACGCCGTGACTCGCTGCTGGTCGGCGACTGTCGGGTTGCCATACTTCCAGTTCGGAGCAACACCCAGCGCGCCGGGCCACGCGTACGTGCGAAAAGTGACCTGTTCGCCGGCCGGGAGCGCGCACCTGACGAAGTACTTCATCCATTCCGCTGCGGTTGGCGTCGAGTCGAACCACGTGTTGAAGGCCGCGTTCCCCGCTCCCTCCGCGATCACCGCGCCACCGCTGAGCACGGTTCTCAACCCGTTTGCCGAAAAACCATTCGCGCTGAACCCGTTCGCGCTGAACCCGTTGGCAGAAAACCCGTTCGCGCTGAACCCATTCGCGCTGAACCCGTTGTCGTCGTTTATTTCGGCTTTCGAGACGCCCACCGACTCGGTTTCATCGAGTTGTTGTACGCCGCACGCTGTGAACAGCACACACGCAGCCAGCCAGTTGGTTTTCATGAGCTGACCTACAGCAACCGTCGTACCCATCGAGCCCTTGACTGAGATCAACGCGTTACCCGTCAGCGGCGCTGCGCGAGATGGCTAACAGATGCGCAAGTCGCTCCAGAAAGCACCGTGAAGTCTTTCGCTAGGGCATCTGCAGTTTCACGTTGAAGACGTACTTCACGCTGACTGGCTGGCCTTGAAACATCACTGGCGTGTACCGCCGGGTCTGCAGCGCCGAGATCACCGTGTCGGTCATCAGCGGCAGCCCTTTGATCACCTGGCAGTCGCGAATTTCACCATCGCGCGTCACCGTGCACCGCGCGATCAACATTCCTTGCACCCGGGCCTCGCGGGCCTCTCGCGTGTACTGAATCTCACGCCCCGACAGCAGCCGCGGAGCGACCATGCCTTCGCCGAAGCTGACCACGTCGTCTCCGCCGCCGCTCGGCCCGGGGCCAGGCGCGGCATGGGGCACGCCACCGACCGCGACTCCGGTCGGGTCTGAGCCTTCGATGAACGGGAGCGACGGGTCGACCGGTTGGTTCGTGGCGCTCGCGACCGCTGGTGGTGGGTCGACTGGCAACGGCTTGATCACCGACGGCGGGGCCATCGCACGTTTCTTCGGCTTGACGACGGGCGGTGGCGCGGCAGCAGATGCGGCCGGCATCGGGTTGCCTTTCGGAGGCCGCGGCGCGAAGACGATCGTCGGCTCTTTCGAGATCACTTTCTCGGGCGGCGGGCGCGAAGAGATGAACGCGACGACCGCGATGCCCACGGCATGCGCGAGAACCGACAGCCCAGCACCAGACTTGAGCTTGCCAACCTTCCACGCGGGGGGAGCCTCGATGACTGAATTGAACATCACCGAGAAATAGGTCGCCGCGAACGCGCACGAGTCGACGCTCGCTCATCGTTTCGTCATGATTTCGTCATGAGTGCCATCGATTCACGCGAATTCGCCGGGGTTCTTCGGAGATGAGCGGCCGATTCAGGTCAAGGGCTGGCCCCTTTTCGGAGCGGGCCGATCGATTCACGTGAATTGGTGCACCCGCTCGCAAAAGGTTCGATCGATTCACGTGAATTGGCCGCACCTGCGCCGATAACCCCGCGATTCACCTCGAGTACCAAAAAGAAGTGAAGGTCGGTGAATACGCCACCCACGCGCACGTCTGACGGGCTCACCCGCAGGGGAGGTACCGCATGGCAACGAACACACCCACGAAGTTGGCAATCGGCCAAATCATCATCACTGCGCTGGTCGCCGTGACCTCGAAGATCATCAAAGTGCCCCGTGACGCATTCATCAGGGCCTTTCGCGCATTGGCCGACGCGGAGGCGGCCGTCACGAAGGCCGATGCGTTGGTCGAGAAGGAAACCGCCCTGTGTGTCGCCGCCGATGAAGAACAAGACCGCGCGGCCATCGACCTTGCCACCAAGATGTCAGGCGACGGGTATGGTCGGCTCAACCCGTTCAAGTCGTTCGGCGTCGACAACCCGTCGAAGCTCTGTGGCATGGGCGACGTCACCGAAGCCGAAATCGCCATCGGCCTCTGTGCGCGCGTGATTGTTCACCCGAAGAGCAGCCCCGCCACCAAGAAGGCCGCTGCAACGCTCGACCGCGCGGCCAAGAAGGTGAAAGAGGCCGCTCCCCCGCGACGCAAGGCCCTCGAAGCGCGTGCCGCCGCGGTCGACCATCGCGATGGTGAGCTGCAGCGGGAGTACGCCGTGGCCCTCGCCAACCTCCGCGCGGCGGTCAAGTACGCCGACTATGTCGAGAACACCGCCCACTACTTGAACGTCTTCCCTCGCGTGCCGAAGACCAAGAAGAAGCAGGTCGCTGAGCCCGTGAGCTGAAAACGAAGCGAGCCCCCAAGGAAACCGCTTGGGGGCTCTTTCTTCGCGGTGTACGCAGCGCGGCATGAGCGTTCTGAAAGACTTTCGAGACTTCATCGGCAAAGGCAGCGCGATTGATTTGGCAGTCGGCCTGATCATCGGCAGCGCGATCACCACGATTCTCAAGTCATTCGTCGAGGAGCTGATCATTCCGCTGACCGGTTTGCTGGGCAAGGTCGACTTCAGCAACAACTACGTCGTGCTCAAGGGCGCGGTGCCTGAGGCAGTCGCACTGAGTGAAGCCCGCAAAGTGCCCGGTGCGGTGGTCTTGGGGTACGGCCAGTTCTTGAGTGTGTTGATCAACACGTTGATTCTGGCGCTGGTGGTCTTCTTGATCGTGCGCGCGATCAACAACCTGCGCCTAAAGATCAGGCGCGAAGAGATGGCGGTGCCAGCGCCGGTCGCCGCAGCGCCCGCCGATGTCGTGCTGCTCAGTGAGATTCGCGACCTGCTCAAGACCCGCGCGCCTTGATCGATGCCACTTCGCGTTCAACGCAAACACACGTCGACACAGAGGTTGCGCTCGCACGCATTGGAGGCGCAGTCGAAGTCAAACTGGCACGAGGCACCGCCAGGGCGCGGCGCGACACACTTCGTGCCATCGCAGCTCAGCCCGACATCACAATGGCTGCCGATCGCTGCGCACCCAGCGTCGAGTTGCAGCAACGGCTGGCAGGTCGTGCCAACTCCGTAGGCGCAGGTCGAATCTCGCCGGCAGAGCGCACTCGGGCAGGGTTGACCGCGCACAGGCAGTGCCCCACATTCGCGACCCCATCTGAGACGCCGAGGCACTGCAGCCCCGTCGCGCACCAAAAGTCTTCGCGACATGGAGTACCAGCCGCCAGTGGAGGCAGACACAGGCCCTTTTTCGCCGCGCTCCCGCTCGTCGTGAGACACGTCAGGCCCCGTTGGCATGCGGCGACCCCGTAGGCCGGTGCAAGCTCGTACTCAAAGCTTGGCAAAAGAGGGCACTCGGCCCCCATGGGGAGACTGAACGACGCCAGCGACACACAGCGCCCGCCCAGACACGCCGCGGTGCCTCCCGCACACGGGTCGGCAGGCGCACCCCAGTCGTCGTTGCAGGTCTCGCCTAGCACTCGCCGTGGCGCGCACCTGCCCAGCGTCACCCCGGCGTCTGCCAGCACCAGCCCCAGACAAATATTCGGTGAGCTGTAGTTTCCGCAATCGGAGGCGGCGGCACATGGAGCTCCAAGCGCGAGTGGCCCGCATTTCGAGTCGGTCGGTCGACACAGCCCGCTCGAGCACTGGGCGCTCTTGTCACAGCTCACGTTGTCAGCCCGGGTTGCCTGGCAGGCGAACTGCCCAGCGACGGGGTACTCACAATAGCTGCCGGGCTCACACGGAGCCGCCCGACAGTCGTCTCCAACTCGCGCGAGGGCTTGGCACGTGTCGACCCGGCACCACGCGGTCGCGGGGTTGCAATATGCGAATGGCCCCGAAAACCCCTCGTTGCAGGACTGGCCGACTTCTCGAAACGGCTGGCAACTCGCACCTGAGCAGAGCTGATCGCAGCGCCCGGCGTCACACACGGTGTTGCGACAGGCATACGCGCGGGCCGTGAACACCCCTCCGAACCCCACGCCCGGCACGGTACTCGGGTTGTAAAGCTGCAGGCACGCGCTCCAATTGCTGAAGCACGTGGTGGTCGCGGCTCCGAGCTCATCGAGACACGCCTGGGCCAAGACGCTGTCGTACTCATACGCGCCGGCGGCTGCCTTGGCACACGCAACACTCAGGCTCTGCATCGCCAAGCACGAGGTTGAATTCGCCGATTCGTAGAGGCCGCACCCGGCGAAGTGTTGGCAGGCTTTTTCGGGGTATTTTGCGCAGAATTCGGCCAAGGCAATTGACGCAGGGCCTGCGTCAGGTGCAATCAGACCCGAGTCTGCGGCGCTTGCGTCGGGTGGGCTCACCCCTGAGTCTGCGGCGCCTGCGTCATGGCGGGAGCCCGCATCGACTTCGCTGATGCCGCCGTCGTCGTCTTTGGTGACTGTGCCGCCGTCGACTTCAGTGCCACCGTCCGCGCACACTCCACTGTCGCAGGCGAACCTCTGAATGGAGCTCAAATCAATGCACACGCAGCTGGTCAGCGTTGTAACAGCCGCCCCGAGCACCACCGCCCCGTACACAGTTCGCATCGGGTGAACCTATGCTACCCGAGCCTCAAATCGGTACCCTACGCCACGAATCGTGTGAATGGTGAACCCGGCTTCGGGCGACCAGGCCAGCTTCTTCTTCAGGCTCGAGACGAAGTTGTCGACGGTGCGCGGGTCGACCACCAAATCGCGCCCCCAGACCTCGTTCAAAATGTCGTCGCGGGTCAATGCTCGGTCTTTATTGCGCACGAGGTACACCAACAGGTCGAGCTCGGTGCGCGTCAGGTCGATTGGGGCGGTGGTACTTCGGCGCGTGAGGGTTCTCTTGGTGAGGTCGAGCGCGAAGTCGGCGAACTCGAGCGTCTGCGCAGGCAACGCCGGTGGAGCGCCTCGGCGAATGAGGGCCCCGACCCGGGCCAAGAGCTCTCGCAGTCGGTACGGCTTGGTCACGTAGTCTTGAGCGCCCGCCTCGAAGCCGCGAATCACGTCGTCTTCGAGGCTGCGTGCGGTGAGCATCAAGACCGGCAGAATCATGCCCGCCCCGCGCATTCGCCGGCACCAGGTGTACCCATCTTCACCGGGCAACATCACGTCGAGAATGACGAGGTTGAAGTCGCGCTGGGCCATCGCTTGCTCAGCTTCAGTGATGCTCGCGCACGCCACGACCTCGTAGCCTTCGGCGTGCAGGTTGTACTGCAGCCCCTCGCGAAGGTTCTGATCGTCTTCAACCACTAGAATCGATGTCATGCGCGTGTCGGCCGAGCGAAGGTGAGGGCGAAGGTGGTGCCACGGGGGCTGGAGGACTCGATCGTGATGCGGCCTCCATGCAGACGCAAGATTCGTCGACACAGCGCGAGGCCAAGGCCGCTGCCGTGCACCTCGGTGCCGCTGGGTTTGAGGCGGTAGAAGTCGTGAAAGACGTTCTCCCATTCGTCACCAGCGATGCCGATGCCGTTGTCGATGAAACGAAGGGTGACGGAGCCCGCGACGTCGCGTTCGGCACGCACCGAGATCTCGACGGAGGGGCGGTCGTTGTAGGCGCAAGCGTTGCGGCCCAGGTTGATGAAGAGCAACCGCATCAGCGCTGGGTCGGCGAAGAGCTCGAGGTCGTCACCGGTCAGTGAGAGGTGCACCGGCTTGGCGCTGGCATCGGTCAGGTCGGCGCGCAGGTCGTCGACCAGCGCGTCGAGCCGGAGCACCTTGGGCTCCGCGACCCAGCGGCCTTTCGTGACCTGATTGAACGACAGAATGTTCTCGACCAGAAAGTGCAGGCCGTCGGCGACGCGCACGATGCGACCGGGGAACTGCTTGATGGTCTCGTCGAAGGCGCCAGTGCCGCTCCGCTCGAGCGTCTCAGCAAGGAGTCGAATCGAGGCGAGCGGTGTGCGCAGCTCATGCGAGACGGTCGCCACGAAGTCGCTCTTCAGCTCGAGAAAACGCTCTTTGCGTCGCTGCCCCAGAATGCCGAACACCGTCAGCGCGATTGCCAGCAGCCCGCAGACGATGACCATCGCGTTCTTGAGGCCGTATCTCCGCGCGAGCTCGGCTTCGGCGAGCCCGACGAGGCGCAGGTCGGCGTTCACCTCCAAGAGGTTCATTCGCTGCACCGGGTCGACTTCGACGCTGAGCCGATCGTCGGCAGAGAGCACTCCCTCGGCGCGGAGCCGGCGCGAGACTTCGCTGAGCATCTGATCAAGCGGGGCTTCGATGCCGCGATCGTCATCGGGAGTGACCGGTTCGACGTACCAGGTCTGACGAAACAGGGTCGGGCCGGCGAATCTCGAGGGCAGAACGGGCACTCCGGTCTCGAGCTCGTGCAGGGCCTTCACGAAACGTTCGGTTGGCTCGCGGTGCTCGTGAGATCGTTCGAGGATCTTCGATGCAAGAAAGTCGAAGTCGGGCTGCGAGAGCTCGCTGGCTTCGCGCAGCAGGTGTTGCTGGAGATCTCCGTCGGGAACCTGCCCGGACAGGATGGCCCATCCGAGGCCGCAGGCTTCTCCGTTCTTGAAGCCGTGCATCACCGGCGCCTCATCGACCGCGCGCGGCCGCACCATGCTGGGCAGCTCCATGTGGCCGGAGTGAACCCACAACGCGCGTGGGTCGCGCTCGAGTGGGTCGGGCGATGCGGTGCGAATCGACTCGCGCAAAGTGCTCGCATACAGCGCGCGGAGCTCATCAGCCGCACGTTGGGCGACCGCGCGACGTTGACTCGTGAGCTGCGCCTTCGCCGCCTCGTTCTCCTCAGCGAACATGCGCTGCAAGGTGACGAGGCCCCACGCCAGGGCGATGAGACCAACACCAAGCGCAACGAATGCGGGAAGAAGCCGGCGGAACACGGGAGCTCAGAGCATACCGTTCATGTCGAGGACTCGAACCTTCCTGTTTCATTGGGTTCTTCCCAGTCGCGCAGGCCCCGGCGGTTTCCACGTGACGGGTTTGAGACACAAGCGCCACCGAGGCGACGCTCAGCACTCGCCCGGTCACGCCGAGTTGCGCGCTCGTGACCGAGCAATGCCCCAACTGTCACCGTGAATTCGAACCCGCAGAGGTATTTCGCTCTCGCACTTTACGAAAGGGCATTACCCATGAACCGAATCGCTCTCACCGCATCGTTGGCGCTCTTTTCAAGCGCTGCCTTTGCGGCTCCCTGCAGCGCGCTGGTGAACCCCGTCTACATCACGGGTTCCAGCGCGGTGAAACCCATCTTGGCGGCCGTCTCGGCGCCACTTCTCGCCGGCACGCCGTCGGTGACCATCGTCTACAAATCGCAAGGCTCGTGCGCCGGCGTTGATGCCATCGCCAACGGCACCGTCATCCCCGCGGGTGCGGCGTCGTACTGGGTCGCTGGAGTCGAATCGACCTGTGACCTGCCTGGCACCGGCATCGCCGCCGACATCGGCGCTTCAGACGTCTACGCCGACACCTGCGGCATCACGCTCGACGCGGCCAAGGGCGAGTTCTCAGGCCCGATTCAAGTCATGAACTTCATCGTGCCGGTCGGCTCGAACGAGAGCGCGATCAGCGAAGAGGCCGCCAACGTGCTCTTCAAGTTCGGCGGCGTGAACAAGGTCGTCGCGCCGTGGAGCAACAAAGACTTCTTCTTCATGCGCCCCGACAGCTCAGGCACCAAGCAGATGATCGCCAAGGCGATTGGCCTGCCCGCCGCGAGCTGGATCGGCACCAGCAAAGCCGGCTCAGGCGACGTGCTCTCGGCGGTCGGCGGCTCGACCAGCCCGGCGACCACCATCGGCATCTTGGCGTCAGACCTCGCAGACAAGAGCCGCGACAAGGTCAAAGTCTTGGCCTACCAGGCGAAGAACCAGCTGTGCGGCTACCGACCCGATCTCGGCGCGGGCACCTTCGACAAGAAGAACGTACGCGACGGGCACTACCCCATCTGGGGGCCGGTGCACTTGCTCGCTTCGAAGACTGGCGACATCGCGACGAATGTGAATGCACGCGCGGTGATCGACTTCTTGGGCATGAAGGCCACTGCCGAAGCCGACGTGAAGATCGTGATCAACGCGATCAGCGCTGCCTACTCGGTGCCTGACTGCGCGATGAACGTGAAGCGCACCACCGAGATGGGAGCGCTCTCGTCGTACCAGCCCGACCGCCCCTGCGGTTGCTACTTCGAAAGCAAGAACGGCGGGGCTTCGGCCAGCTGCCACATCTGCACCACCAACACCGAGTGCGCGACTGTTCCTGGCGCTCCGACCTGCCGTTACGGCTTCTGCGAGGCGAAATAACTTATGAAAGCTCTTCGATTGACGATGTTGGGTCTTGGTGCGGCGCTGGCCATGGTTGCGTGCGGCAGCCCTTCAACCACAGTTGACGGTGGCACCGGTGGCGGCTCGGGCGGCGGCACTGGTGGTGGCGGAGGCTCGATGGCTGTCGACTCCGGCACCGTGTGTACCCCTGACGCGGGCACCTGCAATTCGTGCCTCGCCGCTGGTGCCGACCTCGGCAACCAGTGCGTCGCTGGCACCGGCAACTGCATTCACTTCGACAACTCGCGCGTTCCGGCGCCCTGAGGTCTGACCGATGACGCGACGTGGTTCGACAGGCTCACCATGAGAGTTCCGCACATGATGGTGGCGGCGCTCACGGCGCTGCTCTCTGGGTCGGTCTTCGCGCAGGTCGAAGACGTCGATGGCGGAGCTTCGTCGGGTGAAGTCGATGCGGGTGAGGCGAGGGTTCTTCCGGCCGAGCGGGGGCCCTCGCTCTTCACCTCGATCACCGATGGGCTGGCGGTCACCGGGTATGCCCAGGCGCAGTACGAGATGCATCAAGACTCGGTCGAGCAGCTTCGACAGGGCTCGAATGTGTTGAACCAAGACCGCTTTTTGCTGCGTCGCGGCCGCGTGCGCGTCACCGGCACGTGGGAGTACGCGCAGATCGTGCTCGAGGTCGATGGCAACACGACCCGTGCACCGGTGTTCGGCTTTCGCAAGGCTGAGGTGTCACTGAAGTGGCGCGCATCGACCGACCCGGGTGCATTGGCGTTGATGCTCACCGGTGGCCTGTTCGACGTGCCGTTCGGCGCCGAGCTGGTCGAGTCTCCGCGGTACCGCCCGTTCATGGAGCGCTCGCTCGCCTCACGTGCGCTCTTCCCCGGCGAGCCGGATTTGGGCGTGCGGTTGTCGTTGTCGTGGTCGTTTCTGCGGTTGACCGCGGCGGTGGTGAATGGTGAGCCGATTGACGAGCCCAGCGCGTTCACCTTGCGAGATGCGAACAAGGGCAAAGACATCGTCTTTCGCGCTGGCGTTGACACCAAGCCGACAGAGCACTTGCACGTGACAGGCGGCCTGTCGGGTCTGACCGGCTGGGGCTTTCACGCGGGCTCCGATGTGAGCAAAGGGTACGTCGAGTGGAGAGACCTGAATGAAGACGGGCAGGTGCAGCAGTACGAGCTGACTCCGGTGGTGGCGGCGTCGGTCGACCCGTCGGTGAGCTTCGCGCGCTGGGCCACGGCGATTGATGCAGCCGTCTCGCTCGACTGGCGCTGGGGCACCACGTCGCTGAGCGGAGAGCTGGTGCTGGCGACGAACCTCGACCGCGGGTTTCTGCCTGCAGACCCCACGGTGCTGAGCGTCGATGCACGTGAGCTGGGGTGGCATGTGCGCTTGATTCATGAGTTTCAGAAGTGGGCGGTGATCGGCGTTCGGTTCGATCAGTACAACCCGTCGATCGACTTCTTCGACAACCGCAAAGGCAAGCTCATCGGCTCGGTACAGACGGTGTCGACGGTGTCGCCGCTGATCGGGTTCAAGGTGCCGCATGGCCGGCTGTACCTGCAATACGACGTGATCGTCGATCGCCTTGCGCGTGGCACCGATGGGGTGCCGAGTGACCTTCGCAACGACACGTTCACGGCGCGCCTCCAGGTGGATTTATGAGTGCGCGGCGAGAGCCTCCAGGAGCGGCCACCTGCTTGTTTCTCAGCTGTTTGCTGATTGCCTGCGGCCCGGCCGACCCCTTCGGTACTGCCGAGCCGTTTCAAGTGCGTGGCGGCCAGTTCTTCAAGGGCGCGCTGCCGACGGCTTCGGTCGACGCACCCGCTGTCACCTTCTTGTCGATGCAAAACGCCGTGGTCCTGCCGGGCCAGGCCGCCAAGCGCCTCTCCGCACGGGCCAACACCGCGACTTCTTCGCTGGCCCTGGCGCTCAGCGACTCAGGCACCGGCTACTGGGTGGTGCCGCTCGGCCCCGAAGACCCCCAATACGTTGGCGAATTCACGGTGGAGTCATCAATCGACTTCGGCCTCTCACTCGCCGAAGGCCCGCACCTCATTCGCGCGGTGCCGATTGACGAGCAGCACCGGGCCGGCGCCGAAGCCCAGACCAGCGTGTGCGTTGCCTCGCGAATCCCCGACAACCAGCACGTCTGCAACCCTGACGCGGTGGTGCCCGACGCGGTGATCTCCCTGCAGTGGGACTCGCGTTCAGATGTCGACCTGGTGGTGACGACGCCAGAAGGTCGTGAAGTGTCGCCAAAGCGCCCGACCGTGGTGCCAACCGACACCCGCCCGACGGCCGAGGCCGCGGTCATCGACCGAGATTCGGTGTTCGCCTGCCAAGAAGACGGTCTTCGACAAGAAGACCTGGTCTTTCAGAATCGCCCCGTTGGCGCCTTTCGCGTCGCAGCCTCGCTGTTCGATCTCTGCCAGGCCCCGGGCGTTCGATTTCGCCTGCGCGTCTTCGAAGCAGAAGGCGAGGGCGCCGAGCGCCACCTCGTCGAAAAAGATTCGTTCGTCGGTCAATTCACGCCGATCGAAGCCACCGGAGGCCTCACCGCTCCGGTTCTCATCACCACCTGGACGTTTTGATTCAACAAGGGAGCTGAACGACATGCTCATCGAAAATCTTCTCAAGGTCGCGCTGTTTGGCAGCGAGTGGGTCATGTGGTTGTTGATCGGCCTCTCCGTGGTCTCCTTCGGCGCGATGGTCGAGCGCTTCGTCTATTTTCGCCGGTTTCGCGCGGTGGGCACGCTGGGCGATGACCTGGTCGAGCTGCTCGACGAAAACGAAGTCGACAAAGCCGCCGCGTTGCTCGATGGGCACGGCTCACTCGAAGCCGGAGTGCTCCGAAGAGCGCTGGTTCGCCTCGACGGCGGCGCCGACGCGCTGGCCGACTCGATCGCCTCCGAGACCGCGCGCCTGCGCAAAGACCTCGAGCGCGGCATGAACCTGCTCGGCACGCTGGGCAACAACGCCCCCTTCATCGGCCTCTTCGGCACCGTCATCGGCGTGATCGTCGCCTTTCACCAGCTGGCTGCTGGCAGCGACAAGGGCGCGATGGGCGGCGTCATGGGCGGCATCGCCGAGGCGCTCGTGGCGACCGGCGTCGGCCTGTTCGTCGCGATTCCCGCGGTGGTTGCGTACAACGTGGTGCAGAAGAAGGTCGGAGACGTCGAAGGCAACATCGAAGTGCTCGCCCGTCAGCTCGGCGCGTTGATTCGAACCTTCCAGACCAAAGAGCGCGCCTTGCCGGTGCTGCCGGCCAAGATCAAAGTGGTCAAGGCCCCTTCACCTTCAGCGCCGATGCTCTCGGCCCGAACGGAGGGCTAAGTCATGGCTGCTGCGCTCTCGAGTGGCAAAGGCCGTCGCGGTGGCATCGTCGGCATCAACGTCACCCCGATGGTCGACGTGGTGCTGGTGTTGCTCGTGATCATGATGGTGTCGGCCACCTACATCGTCTCGCAGAACCTGCAGGTCGAGCTGCCGAAGAGTCAGTCATCTGACGAGCCGGTCTCGACGGTGACGCAGGTGTCGATTGCGAAAGACGGCAAGCTGGGGTTCAACGGCACGCCGATCGACGAAGCCGGGCTGGTCTCGCAGCTGAAGACCGCCATCGCCGGCAACCCCGACTTGAGCCTGGTGATCGCCGCTGACGCTGCCGCGCAACATGGCGCCGTGGTGCACGTGATCGACCTGTCGAAGCGCGAGGGCATCACCAAGTTCGCCATCAACATCGAACGGGAGTGACCCCATGGCCGCGGCTGCGTCACTTCATGCACCGAAGACAACGAGCACTCCGAGATGGGTGCTGTACGCGGTCAGCGCGATCGCCCACGTTGCGTTGGCGGTGCTGATCTTCGCGTACCCGGTTCACAAGCCGAAGAAATTCGAGAAGGTGGCGGTCGCGATTCACGAGACCAAAAAGGCGAAGCCGCCTGAACCGGTGAAGCCGCCCGAGCCTCCGAAGGCCGAGCCGCCTCCACCGCCCGCTCCGAAGGCGGCGGCTCCGAAGGCTCTGGCACCTCCCAAGGCGGCTCCGGCCGCGGCGCCGGCAGCGGTCGCGTCGGCGGTGCCTGATCTCGGCATGGTGGGTGGCGGGCCCGGCGGCAACGGGCCGGTGCTCCCTGCCGCGGGTGGGCCGACCCGAGAGGCCGATTCAAGCAAGCCTCCGGCGCCTCATGACGAGTGCGCTGAAGGGCCGACCAAGGCCAAGCGCGTCGAGGGGCCACAGCCGACCTACACGCAAGAGGCGCGGGAGGCCGAGGTCGAAGGCGTGGTGAAGATCGAGGTCACCATCGACGAGAGCGGCAAGGTGGTCTCGGCGAAGATCGTCGTGAGCCTCGGGCATGGGCTCGATGAAGCGGCGCTCGAGGCGGCTAGAGAATGGCAGTTCGAGGCGGCCACCCGGTGCGGCAAGGCCATCGCGGGGTCATCGACCTTGCCGTTTCGCTTCAAGTTGGATTCGTGATCGTGCGCGCTCTGGTCACATCGGTGTTGCTGACCGGGTTCGCCGCGTTCGCGCAGACCGAGGCCCCAGTCGAGGCTGCCGCGGTCACGCCGCCCGTCTTGACCAAGTTCGTCGAGGCGCCGTTTCCTGAAGCAGAGAAGGCGTCGGGGCGGGGCGCGAGCGTCGTGCTGCAGCTCTCGATTGATGAGAAGGGCGCAGTGACGTCGGCGACGGTGCTCACTCCGGCGGTCAGCCCGGCGTTCGATGAAGCGGCGGTCAAGGCCGCGCAGCAATTCGTCTTTTTGCCAGCCACGCGGGGCGGAGTGCCCTTGGCGGTGAAACTGTCGTACCGATACGACTTCGTGTGGAAGCAGGAGATGGTGCTCGTGCAAAAGGCCACCGCTGACTTCGTCGGTCTGGTTCGCGATGGCACCTCGAAGGCCCCACTCGCCGGAGCCGTGGTGAAGCTCGACTCTGGCCAGACCGCCACGACCGATGCCGAGGGCAGATTCTCGATCTCCGACATCGTGCCGGGAGATCACCAAGTGAGCGTGAAGTTGAAGTCGCTGCCCGGCGTGAAGACGCGCGAAAAGTTCGAGGCCGGCAAGAAGGTCGACGCGACCTATGAGCTGACGACCGAGAAGCCGAAGAAGCCGGCGAGTGAAGACGATGAGATCGTCGTGACCGCGCCGCGCATCACCCGGCAGGTGCTGGTGACCGAGGTCAAGACCGAGCAAGCCCGCAAGGTGCCAGGCACGCAGGGCGACGTGCTCAAGGTCGTCGAGAACCTGCCCGGGGTGGCGCGCGCTGCGGCAGGGTCGGGGCAGCTGGTGGTGTGGGGTGCGGCTCCGGAGGACACGCGCGTGTACCTGGGCGGCGTGCGATTGCCTCGGCTGTACCACGACGGTGGTTTTCGCTCGGTCATTCACTCTGACCTGGTGCGCTCGGTCGAGCTGATACCAGGCGGGTACGGCCCGACGTACGGGCGTGGCCTCGGTGGTCTGGTCACCGTGCAGTTGCGGCC
>JANLPS010000090.1:0-68653 GCA_031367385.1 Archangium sp.
TGAGTTTCGCCGCGCGGCGCTCGGCTGAGCCCCAGTCGCCCGAGGTCGGCGGCCGCCTGCTATCACGCCGCCGCCACCAAACCCGACGGTGATCGCTGAACGCTTACCACCTGTCCACTCTGCGCGATGTGACCGAGCGGGTCGACGCCGAGCGCGTCCACCGCAAGACCGCCCAGCAGCTCAATACGGTGATCTCGCACGCGCCGATCATTCTCTTCGCGACCGACCGCGACGGCGTCTACACACTCCACGAGGGAAAGGGGCTGGCGAGCGTGGGCCTCAAGCCCGGCCAGGTCGTCGGGCAGTCGGTGCTGACACGCCAGCAGTCCAAGCCGGGCGCCGAGGCGGCAATCCTCCGGGCGCTGGCCGGCGAAGATGTTCTGGCCGAGTTCGAGCAGGCCGGCGTCACCTTCGACTGTACCGTGGTGCCCGTTCGCGACGAGCACGGCGTCGTCACCGGCATCACCGGCGTGGCCATCGACGTGACGTCGCGCAAGGTCGCCCGCGCGGCTGAGGCGCGCTACCGCACGATGATCGAGAGCGGCATCGAGGGCATCTGGCTCATCGGCGCAGACGGCGTGGTCACCTGGGCCAGCCCGTCGACGCGCCGGGTCCTCGGCTACGAGCCGCAGGAGATCGTGGGGACCAACGTCGGTCGGTGGATCATGCCGGAGGACGCCGCGTTCGTCGCGCAGGAGACGCGAGCCCTGGTGGCCGACCCGTCGCTGGGCCGCACGCTCGAGTTCCGCGTCAGGCACCGCGACGGGTCCGTCCGGTGGATCGAGTCGATGGGCTCCAACATGCTGGCCGACCCCGCGGTGGCCGCGCTGGTCTCCAACTTCCGCGACGTCACCGCGCGCAAAGCCGCCGAGTCCGAGCTGAGCGAGAGCCAGCGGCTGATGAAGGAGGCGCAGCGCGTCGCCGAGCTGGGGAGCTGGAGCTCGGGCCGAACGCTCGAAGACCCCATCACCTGGTCCGAGGAGTGCGCGCGCATCTTCGGGCGCGACCACGCCGGCGCGCCGAACGTGCTCGCCTTCATGGCGTGGGTGCACCCCGACGACCGGGACATGGTCGTCGCGGCCAGCGAGCGCGCGAGCAGTGCGGGCGGCGTCTGCGAGACCGAGCACCGCGTGCTGCGGCCCAACGGCGAGGTGCGCTGGGTCCACGCTCGGGCGGTCATCGAGGGCAGTCTTAGCTGGCGTGATGGCGCTGCCAGCGTCTCCTCCGATGCGGTTGGCACGCCTTACCGCGTGGTCGGGGTCGTGCACGACATCACCACGCGCAAGCTCGCCGAGGTGGCCCTTCACAAGACCGAGAGCGACTACCGCCGCATCGTCGAGAACACCTCCGAGGGCGTCTGGGTCTACGACGCCAACGGCATCACCACGTTCATGAACGAGCAGATGGCGGCGATGCTGGGCGCCACGGTGGCGGACGCAGTGGGCAAGCCCATCTTCGACTTCATGGACGAGGCAGCCATCGCCGAGGCGCATGAGCGCGTCGCGCGCCGCCGCGAGGGCAAGGCCGAGCGCGGCGAGTTCCGGCTGCGTCGCAAGGACGGGAGCGAGCTCTGGGTGTCGACCAGCGCCGATCCACTGTTCGAAGACGGCCGCTTCACGGGCGCCATTGCGCTGGTGACCGACTACACCGATCGCCGGAAGGCCGAGGAGTCGCGCAGCCGGCTGGTGGCCATCGTCGAGTCGTCCAACGACGCCATCGTCGCCACCGACCGGGAGTGGCGGATCACGAGCTGGAACCGCGCCGCCGAGAGGCTGTACCAGTGGGCCGCCGCCGAGGTGATCGGGCAGACCTTGGCGATGATCGTGCCCCCGCAGCTCGAGCCGGAGAGGAAGGTCATCGAGAAGAAGATTCACGAGGGCGGGTTGGTGGAGCACTACGAGACCACACGCCTCCGCAAGGACAGGACGACCGTCGACGTCTCACTCTCGGTGTCGCCGCTGCATGACGCCGGCGGCAACATCATCGGCTTTGCCAAGACCGCGCGGGACCTCACCGAGCGCAAGAAGGCCGAGCGCGCCTTGCAGCAGACCGAGGACCAGCTCCGCCAGGCACAGAAGATGGAAGCGGTGGGAGTGCTGGCCGGCGGCGTAGCCCACGACTTCAACAACGTGCTCTCGGTCATCTTGAGCTTCACGGCCAGCACCATCGACGACCTCAAGCCCGGCGACCCGCTCAGGGCAGATCTAGAAGAGGTCTTCAAGGCCGGCCAGCGGGCGGCGGGGCTCACCCGGCAGCTGCTCGCCTTCAGCCGCCAGCAGATCTTGCAGCCCAAGGTGATCAACCTGACCGACGTCGTCTCTGGCCTTGAGAAGATGCTCACGCGCCTGCTCGGCGAGGACATCCAGCTCACGGTGCTCCCCTCGCGAGACGCGCAGATGATCTTCGCGGACGCCGGGCAGCTCGAGCAGGTGATCATGAACCTGGTAGTCAACGCGCGCGACGCCATGCCCGTCGGCGGAAACCTGACCATCGAGACCACCGAAGCCGAGCTCGACGCCAGCTACGCCAGCACGCATGCGGGCGTGCTCCCGGGGCGCTACGCCATGCTCGCGGTGACCGACACCGGCAGCGGCATGGACCGCGCGACGCTCGCCCGCATCTTCGACCCGTTCTTCACCACGAAGGGCGTTGGCAAGGGCACCGGTCTCGGCCTTTCGACGGTCTATGGCATCGTCAAGCAGAGCGGCGGTCACATCTGGGTCTACAGCGAGGTGGGAAAGGGGACAACGTTCAAGGTCTACCTGCCGCGGACCGATCGCACGGCGAGCGACGAGGCTGGTTCGGCGCTCGATCCCGAGACGCTCCGCGGCACCGAGACCATTCTGCTCGTGGAGGACGAGGACCAGGTGCGCAACGTGATGCGCGCGACGCTGCGCAAGCGCGGCTACCACGTGCTCGAGGCGCAGAACGGCGGTGAGGCGTTTCTCGTCTGCGAGCAGTTCACCGCGAAGATTCACCTGCTGCTCACCGACGTGGTGATGCCCCGAATGAGCGGCCGGCAACTGGCGGAGCGGCTCGCCTCGGTCAGGCCGGATATGAAGGTGCTCTACGTGTCGGGCTACACGGAGAACACGATCGTGCACCACGGCGTGCTGGACGCGGGGATCTCGTTCCTGCCCAAGCCGATCATGCCGGACACGCTTCTGCGCAAGGTCCGGCAGGTGCTCGACGAGCGGGCGCCCTCGCGGGGCGCGCGGGCGGCGGAGCGCGGCGGGGAGTGACGGGGCGACCCTCCAGCGGACGAGGCCGAGTCGACTGCCCGTTCAGCGCGACAGCGAACCGCTTCTTCCGTCGCCGAAGTGCGAGCTGAGGCGCCAAGCGCTCGGCCGGAAGAATTTCAACGCCACCTTCTCGAGCCTGCTGGCGAGCTGCGAAATGCCCAAGGTGCCGCCGCTCGCCTACCTGCGCGACGTCTTCTGTTTGCTGCCCAGCTGGCGGGCGAAGAAGGCAGACCTGCTCGAGCTCGCCCCCGCGAACTGGGCAACGACGTCAAAGCGACCCGAAGTGATTGCCTTGCTCGAGGCAAACCATTTTCGTCGCGCCGCCCTCGCCTCATTCGCCACCGGACGCCCTCGGCAATCGTCTGCTACCGCGCCCTCAAGACCAAACCCGAACGGTAGTCGTTGACCGACGACACTCACTTCACTTGAGCTTGGGAGGCAGGAGCTCGGCTAGCCATGGGTATCTGCGTTCGATCTCCGCATCAACAGCCGCGGGTTCCATCCCCAGAACGAAAGCAATCTCCTCAACCAGATGGTTGTTCCCTATCGTCATTACGAGCACCGATTTTCTCAACTCGGGCGCCGCGTCTGCACGCCGAAGCACTTGACCCCAGTAGTCGGCTTGCGCCGGGTGATCGCCGTTCGCCCAGAGTCCGGCCATCGTCTTGAACCATTCCGCAGCATCGGACTCGACCGCAGCCGCGCCTGCCGCCGCTGCACACGCTCAGGCCAATGCTGGTGCCCCCTGACCTCCAGTGAAGTGCCATGCAGAACCATGCAAGATTCGAAGGCAATTGCATTTGGGCGACTCGCGGTGTCAGGGCGTTGCACCCGTCTTTCACGAGGCTCCGCTCGCCATGGTTCGACCCCTCCACTCGCTCGTACGCTTCGCCTGTCTGACCGCCATCGCCGCAGCGGGCACGGTCGCAGCGGCACCGTCGCCGTGCACGCAGACCTTGAGCGTCGGAGCCAATCTGGCGAGCGCGATCGACAACGCGCCGAATGGTTCGACCCTCTGCCTCAACAGCGGCGACTATGGAGTGGTCGACCTCAACAGCATTCGGCGAACGGAGTCTGTGACCGTGCGCTCGGTGAGCGGCACCGACGCGAAGCTGCGCTTCAACATCAATTATTCGAGCCACATCACGTTTCAGAGCCTGACGGTCAATGGGGCCCAAATCGTCGGGTGCGCCCAGAACATCGAGGTGCATGACAGCGTGTTCACCGATGGCCTCTTGGTGATGTCGCTCGGCTGCGGCGCTCCGCTGAACGTCGTCATCGACGGCAATCAGTTCGGCGACATCGCCAATGCGCTCTACGAAGGCAGGCTCTCGATTCGTGGCGACAGCATGGCCAAGACCATCGGCGTGACGGTCAGCAACAACCACTTCGGCCCGGGGTGCCAGTCAGACGGAGTACAGGTGGTCGGTACGGTGAGCGGTGTCGTCTTCGGGCCTGGCAATGTCTTCGAGAACATCGTGCAGTCTGGCCCGGTGCATTGCGACTCGATTCAGTTCTACTCCGAAGGTCGCGACAACATCGTCACTGGCAACTGGTTCAAGAATTCATCGGTGGCGCTGCAGCATCAAGCGTCAGGCAGTGAACCGACGCACACGCAGTTCACCAACAACGTCATCTCGAACGTGGCGCAGTTTCAGGTGGGCAACTCGCCTGACTTCGTGTTCGAGCACAACACCGTCTACAACCTGACCGATGTGTTTCGCTTCAATACCGAGCCGTCGACGAACGTGAGCTATCGAAGCAACGTCATCATCGGCAACACCGCCGCGCCGCCTGGAGGCACCTCGACGTCGAGCTACAACCTGTGCGGCACCACCGGCCTCTGCAACGGCACCAGTGCAATCATCGGCACACCGAGCTTCGTTGGAGGCTCACCTTCGACCATCTCGACCCTCGCTGGCTGGCAGCTGACCGCTGGCTCGCTTGGCAAAGGCGCCGGTCACGACGGGCAAGATGTGGGCGTGGTGCTTGGCCGCGCCCCGGCAGCTCCCGCGCCGCCTACGAATTTGCGAATCGTGCGGTGAGGGTCGGTTCACCGCGCCCGCAGTCGCAACGTTGCGACAACCAGAATCTCTGAATCGAAGATTCAGTGACACCTCGCTTCGATGAAAATTGGCCCTGCTCGGCTGCCGCTCGACCCACCCGCCCGCTGATCAACCCAGAAGGCTCAGCGATTCGAAACACGTCTGCCGGGCGGTCAGTAGTGAATCAGCCCGCCACCAGCCCATCGCCGCCACCGCCCTTGTTGCTCCCTGAGGCAATCGGTAGGCAATCGCGACCGCGTGGCACGGCGGCCTCCTCTGCGCTCAGGGTCTTGAGCTTGTCGAGGGAGAGCGAGAGGCGTGCAGGAGTCTTGGTTTTGGTCATCATGGTGGGCAAGACAGGGCCAGCCAGGCGACGATGCACGTTCTTTGAATTTCGGGCTCAAATCATGAGAGCGTTGGCCGATGCATCGATACCTCCTTTTGGTGCTCGCGGCGTGCTCACCCTCGTCGACGCCCGACGAGAAGCCGGTACGCACGAGGGTCACGGCGCAGACGCTCCAGCTCGGCAAGCCCGTTCAGAAGTCGTTCGACCCGGGCGAGTCGCATCGATACCGAATCGACGTTGGCGCTGCGATGGTCGTCGTTGGCGTGGTGAACCAGCACGGAGTCGATGTCGCACTCCAAACGTACGGCCCCCAGGATCAGCGACTCTCCCAATTCGATAGCCCGAGCGGTCAGAATGGGCCTGAGCCATTCGTGATCGAGGCGACCGCTGCCGGTGCGTATGACCTCGAGGTGCAGCCCTTCCAGCCCCCTGGAGCTGACCGAACATCTGCGACAACAGGAGGCTACGAAGTGCGCATCGACCGAATCGTGACGGCCGAGGCGTATGCGGAGCAGCTCGAAACAGAGCAGGTTGACAGCCCGCGCATTCGCGACTTCTTGCGAGCCGCGCGCACCCATCAGCGCGACGCCCTCGACAGACTCTGGGCTGACCTCAAGGGCAACGCCCCGCTCATCGAACCGTACCCAGCAGACAGCGACAGCGTGCTCGTCACGTTCGTGATGCGCTCGGGTGCCTCGTACGTCGGGCTTCTCGGTGGCCCCGCTGGGGTGCGCGAGGCGCCCATGCTGCGAATAGGCGACTCCGACCTCTGGTATGCGACCGCTCGCGTCCCCGCTGTGGCGAGCTTCGATTACGCATTCCTGACAGCCAGTGGTCCTCCGGCGCTCCATCGGCCGTATCGCGCCCAGGGCGGTGGTGGCGACCGCTTTCAAGGTCTCGTGCCCGACCCCAATAACCCACGCATGAGCATGAATATGTCGCGCGTCGAGATTCCCGGCCCCCCGACCGAGCCCTACATGGTTGAGAACCCGTCGACTCCGATGGGCACGGTCACACCGATTGAGCTCGACAGCCTGAAGCTCGGAGAGAAACGCACCATCGGCGTGTATCTCCCGGCGGGTCACGACCCGAAGCGGCGCTATCCGGCGATCATCGCGTTCGACGGAGAGGTCTATGGCCTCGAGCCCGACGCACGAATTCCGCTGCCGCGCGTGCTCGACAACCTCATCGCGGCGAAGAAGATCCCTCCAGTGGTTGCAGCGCTGGTCCCGAGCCATCAACGCGAACTCGAGCTGTCAGAGTCGGCACCGTTCGCGGCCTTCATCGTCGAAGAGGTGTTGGCCAAGTTGCGAAGGGACTACTCGGCTGGGCTTGTGGCGGCCGACACCATCGTGACCGGGTCGAGCCTCGGCGGCACTGAGGCGATCTTCATCGGGTTGCATCACTCCGACGCCGTGGGCAACGTGCTGTCGAACTCGGCGGCGCTCTGGGCCCGACCCAATCAAATGACTCGTGACGTGTCGGACTACATCGAGGGCGGTGCCATGATTCGCGAGTTCGCAAAGTCACCGAAGCTGCCCCTGCGTTTCTATGTCGACACAGGCGTGTTCGAGGGCGACTTGCGCGACAGCAACCGACGGCTCCGCGACGTGCTCGAAGCGAAGGGCTACCCGCTGACGTATGCCGAGTTCGGTGGTGGGCACGACTACGCGATGTGGCGGCACACCATCGCCGACGGGCTCATCGCGCTCACGGCAAAGTCGGAGTCACCTCACCGGAGGTGAGCGGGGCGAAGCGGAGAGGGTGAACGTGTGACGTGGTGGCATTTCTCGAATCGCTCACTTCAAGCCCACCACCGGGGCAGCGGCGCTCACGGGTGGCGCCACTCCGCGGCCCGATGGCTTCTTCGGCACGAACGCCACCTTCCGCGGCGCCATCGGAGCGACTGACTGGACAACGGGCTGGACCCAGTACCCGCAGAACTGACGAGAACGGGTCGACACAGATTCGAGTCATGCTCGAGTGCTACGGGCAGACGAAGTCGAGGCGAGCCGCCTTGCGCTGGTGACCGAGGGTGACGGTGAAGGTCATCGGCTCGCAGCCGACTCGCTCGACGATGTAGGCGACCAGGTCGGTATCTTCCTCGCCAGCCACGACGCTTTGCTTGGTGACGTGTTTGCCTTGGTGCGTCGTCAACGTGACCTTGCGATCGGCACTGTCGAGCTCTGGAGCGACCAGGACCTGCACGAGCAAGCGTCGCGCGGTCTCAGACTCGTCGATCGCGTTGGCGAAGCGCAGCGTTGGCTTCTGCGTCATCAGCTCTGGGCCAAGGTCACGGGCCAGCACGCGCACTGAGAATTCAGGGTTGCTCGGTTTGCCGCGCGAACGTGCGGCAGGTGGCGCCCCTGCATCAGGGCATTCGACGCACTTCGCACAAACCACGGGCGCCGGGCACTCGTTCGTCGTCGTCGTCGTCGGCGCCGCGCCCAAAGCCAAAAGCAATAACAACACTCGGGTCGCCATGCGGCGCGCTCAAAGCACACTTCGTCGGGAAAGTCGTGCCGTGGCAGCCGCGTGCGACCGTCACCCCTTCACTGCGCGACGCAGGGCAGCGGGTGCCGCACCAGTTGCTCGTCTTTCACCTCGACCGGTATTCGACACCGCGCCAGCTCGCGCACCCGCTGCGCCGTCAGCGCCTCGGGAAAAATCGGGTGCTGCAGCTCGGCGAGCCCATCGGTCACCACGATCGCGGTCAACACCCCCAGCGCGCTTCGCGAGCACCGCGCTCTGCACTCAAACGAGGTCATCGAGGGCGGCTGGCGCGCGATGACCGCACCTGCAAAACACCGACCCGGCAGCCAGTGCGCTCGACCGACCGGCATGTCGGAGGCGGGCAGTAAGACGAGAGGGTGGCTGGTGGCGGGGAGGGCCGGCGACGGGCGCCTTCAGATGTCGGTGCTGCACGAAGTCTTTCGACGAGGCTGGCCACCGGTGTCTTCATCGATGCCGTCGCGGGTGCAGCGTGAAGTGGAGCAGTACCTGCGGTGTGGCGACCTGCGGTACGGCTTCGTGGAGGTGAGCTGCGAGGCGTGCAGCTGGAGTCGGTGCTGCCCCACGTGGCGCACCGACAGTGGACCTTGAGCCTGCAGGCCACACCGTCTACGACCTGACCGATGTATTTTGCTTCAATACCGAGCCATCGACGAACGTGAGCCATCGAAGCAACGCTGACCGCTGGCTCGCTTGGCAAAGGCGCCGGCCACGACGGGCAAGATGTGGGCGTGGTGCTTGGCCGCACCCAGGCAGCTCCCGCGCCGCCTACGAATTTGCGAATCGTGCGGTGAGCGTAGGGTTCGCTATTTCTTGTTCTGCGCTGACCACCCAACGCGGGCAGCCGGAGCCGGTTCACCCGCCCTGGCGGGGATGATTTCAACCAGCAACATCTTCGCCTCGCGTCGCTCGCACCGCAGGTAACCATCGAAGCTCAGCTTCGATTGGAGCTCGGCCACCATCGAAGCGAATTGGGCCTGTTCGGCTTCGAACGAGCCAGACTCGGTATTGAACTGGGCGGTCAGCACAGCGCCCGGTGCGTTGGGTCGAAGAAAGGCCACGCTAGTCTCGAGTGATGAAGCCGACGGAGTAACCCTTCTTTTGCAGGTACTGCACTCGGGCCAGCGCGGCGGGCTCGACGTAGTAGGTCTTGCCGCCAAGCTTGACCGGCGTGCTCAGGGTCTCGGGGTCTTGATAGCTCGATGCGACACCGGGGTAACGAGCAGACACTCGATCGAGCGAGTCGACCGCCGAGTCCCAGGCTTTCCCGGCACGGGCTTCAAGGTTTGCAACGAGGGGTCCGATTCCGTTCTTTCCCATGACTCGGGTTGTCGCACAGCGTTGGCCACCGAAGCAAATGAGCGGGCCCTTCGAGGCTCTCAGGGTGAACGGGGGCGGCGCAAGTCGCAGAGGCGGGTGATCAGCGCATCGACTTCGCGCTGGCTCCGCAAGAAGTACTGGGCAGCCGAGCGCTTCGCTCGACCGACCCGCACGCTGATCAACCCAGAAGGCTCAGCGATTCGAAACACGTCTTCATCGGTCACGTCATCGCCGACGTAGAGCGAGACCTCGGCTCTGGCCCTTGCACGCAGCAGCAACAGCGCGTCACCCTTCGTGGGGGCGCCAGCGGGCACCAGGTTGATGACCGACTTGCCGGAGATGACTCGCATCGTCACCACCAACGCCCGAATCACCCGCCGAATCGCTCGCAACGCCTTGGGCCGATGGGTCGAGCGCCGGTAGTGCACCGCAAGCGAATACACCTTGTCTTCGAGGTCGATGCCCGGGTCTCGAGCGGCCAGCTGCTTGAACGCGAGCCGGGCCTCGTCGAGCGCGGCCTTGGCCTTCTTCAAGTTCGTGCCGGGCTCGAGCCCGTGATTGCCGATGACGTACTTCACCTTGAGCCCCAGCAGCCGCGCCTGCGCATCGCTCCGGCCCCGCCCTGAGATGACGGCGGTCGGGTACAGACGGCACAGCGCCGCGAAGTGAGCCCGGGTCTTGGCCCGCATGCCGGCCGCGTCACGGTCGCTCACGATGGGTGAGAGCGTGCCATCGAAGTCGAACGCCAACAGGGTCTTCGAGGCCGCCAACCGTTCGATGACTCCGCGGTGTCGAGCCGCCAAGAGGTGCTTCATACGAACCGCCGAAGAGCTCCCGCGGCTGACCAGCGCCCCGTCATTCGCTCTCGCCGCCGCAGCTCGGCCGCGTCGACCAGCATTCGGCCCGCCCAGCGGTACACGTTGAATTCAGAGACCATTCTCCGCATCGACTGCATGCGCTCGCGCTGTTCGGCCTTCGACATCGTCAGCGCGGTTGCCAGCGCCTCACTCGCCTGCCGCAAGTCATACGGGTTGACGATCAACGCCTCGGTGAGGTCGCGCGCGGCGCCGGTGAATTGGCTCAAGATCAGCACTCCTTGCTCGTCGTCATGAGCCGCGACGAATTCTTTGGCGACGAGGTTCATGCCGTCATGCAAGCTGCTCACGTAGCAGAGGTCAGCGGCGCGAAAATACTTGAAGACCAGCGGTGGCTCGTGGTGCGCCCGCAGCAGCACGATGGGCTTGTAGGTCTCAGTGCCCCACTTGACGTTGATCTGCGCCGCGACCGCTTCGACGCGCTCATTGAGCTGCTGGTACCGCTCGATCTTCGTTCGACTCGGCGCCGCGAGCTGCACGAAGGTGAACCGCCCGCGAAATTCGGGGTGGTGGGTCAACAGCTCATCGACCGCCATCAGCCGCTCTTCGATGCCTTTGGTGTAGTCGAGCCGGTCGATGCCAACGCCCAGCAACGAGTCAGGGGCCAGGCCGAGCTCGTGCCGTATCGAGGCGCGGCAGTCGGCGATGCTCGGAGCCCCGCGCAGCCAGTGCACCGGCCACTCGATTGAAATGGGGTACGGCCGCACCAGCGTGCTGCGCGAATGCTGCACGACGGCGCGGCGCTCACGGTCGATGCGGCTCTCGACGAAGGCGTCGACCGAGTCGAAGAAGTTGTTGCAGTGCTGCTGGGTGTGAAACCCGACGATGCTCGAGCCGAGCAGGCCGCTGATCAGCTCTTCGGCCCAGGGGCAGATGCCGAAGCGCTCGGCGTTCGGCCAGGGGATGTGCCAGAACGTGAGAATCGTCGCCTTCGGTAACCGCTCGCGAATCATTCGAGGGGCGAGGGCGAAGTGATAGTCCTGCACGAGCACGATGGGGTCGTCTGAATCGACCTCTTGGCACACCGCATCGGCGAAGCGGCGATTCACCGCCTGGTACGCGGCCCAGTCTTCGGTGCGAAAGTTGGGGCGGTTGTGCGCCACGTGGCAGAGCGGCCAGAGGCCCTCGTTCGAGAACCCGTAGTAGTACCCCTGCTCTTCTTGAGGCGTCAGCCAGACGCGGCGAATCGCGTACGACTCTTCACCTGGCGGCACGCGAACCCGGTCATGCGTGTCGACGGTCTCGCGGTCGGCATCGCCGCTGCCGTGCGCCACCCACACCCCGGAGCAGGCCTTCATCACCGGCTCGAGGGCGGTGACCAGCCCGCTGGCCGGGTGCACCACCCGAATGCCGGTGCCGGTCTTCTCGTGAATGTAGGGCTCCCGGTTCGCCAGCAGCACCACCCGCTCACCTTGCAGGTGCTGAATCAGGGTCGACTTGAGCCGAGCGGCGCTCCAGGGGCCGCTGCGACCGTCCTGGTCTCCTTCGCGGGTGAGGCGCTCGACCAGGTCACGAACGTCTTTGACCAGGGGGCGAAACTCGAGCGGAGCGTCACCGGTCAGGGCGCGCCGCAGCTCCATCGTCCACCCGCGCCAGGCGAAGCGCACCGCGAGCAGGGTGACGATTGACGCGCCCAGGGCGAGCACGAAGAAGCCGATCAACAAGATGTTTCGGGTCGAGGCCTCGCGCAGCCCGAGGTAGCTCATGTCATGCACCAGCACCACGGTGCCCAAATCGTCTTCGAGCGTGGTGGCGCTGAAATGAACCGGCCCAGAGGGCAGTTCAACGACGATGCCCTTCATGCCATCAGCCGCGATGCCCGCCTCTCGAAGCTGGCGCAAAATAGTCTGGCACGGGAAGCTGGCGGGGTATGCCTCGGTGGCCGCGACCTTCTGTTCGGTGGGTGAGCACGCCGCTGCCGCCATGATGCGCTCGTCATGGGTGATGTCAGAGAGCACGTCGGTCAGCCGCTCTTCATCGCCCCAGGTCGAGGTGAGGCTCTTGTGCGCCGAGGCCACCGCCAGCCGAGACCTCGATGCCACGTCGTGCTCGAACCAGGCGCGCGCAGTGCGTGAGAGCGCGGTGTTGCCAACGAACGCGAGCAGCGCCAGGGCGGCAACCAGCACCAACAGAAATCGGGCGGCGCGACGCATTGAGCCGCTCATACTCGACACTGGTTGGATATCCAACCGAGGGGATGGTATTTGATGACGATGATGCTCGAAGAGCTCGGCCTGATTGGAAATTGCCAAGTCGCCGCGCACGTTCGAAATGACGGCGCGATCGTCTGGTCGTGCATGCCGCGGTTCGATTCTCCGCCGATCTTCGGCGCTTTGCTCGACCCCGAAGGTGGCAGCTTCATCATCGGGCCCGCCGACCGCTCGATCGTCGGCACGCAGCGGTACCTGACGAACACCAACGTGCTCGAGACGCGCTTCGAGACTAAAGAGGGCGCGTTTCGGGTGCTCGACTTCGCGCCGCGCTTCTTTCAATTCGACCGCAGCTTTCGCCCCACCAAGCTGATCAGAATCGTCGAGCCGCTCTCTGGGGCACCGCTGATCAGAGTGTCGTGTGACCCGGTGCTCGGGTGGGCCAAGCGGCCCGCGCCCCGTGAGCAGGGTTCGCACCACGTGTCGTTTCGCGGCTACGACGCCGAGCTGCGGCTGACGACCGACGCCCCGCTCTCATATCTGCATGGAGAGCCCTTCGCGTTGACCGAGCGCCGGCACTTCGCGTTGGCCTACGGCGCTCCGGTCGAGGAGTCGCTCGCCCCGTTGTGCGATCGCTTTCTGCGCGAAACGATCAAGTACTGGCAGCAGTGGGTCAAGCACTGCGACATTCCTCCGCTCTACCAAGAAGAGGTCATTCGCTCGGCGCTGACCTTGAAGATGCACTGCTACGAAGACACCGGAGCGATCGTCGCGGCGTTGACCACCTCGATACCCGAGTCGACCGGCTCGGGCCGCACGTGGGACTACCGCTACTGCTGGCTGCGAGACTCGTTCTACGCGCTGGGCGCCTTTCGGCACCTGGGCCAATTCGAAGAGCGAGAGCAGTTTCTGTCGTACCTGCTGAACATCGCCGCCTCGTCACCCGAGCTCGACCTCGCGCCGCTCTACCGCATCGACGGCCGGTCTGACCTCGACGAGCGCATCGAGACGGGCTGGAAGGGGTACCGTGGTGAAGGCCCGGTTCGGGTGGGCAACGGCGCCGCGACCCACCGGCAGAATGACGTCTTCGGTGAGCTGGTGCTCGCGCTGACGCCGATGTTTCTCGACGCGCGGTTCAGGGAGCAGGTGACGCCGCCGGTGCTACCTGGTGACCCGGCTCGCGCGCAAAGCGGTCAGCGTGGCAGGGCAACCCGACGCCGGCATCTGGGAGATACGCACCGAGTGGCGCCCGCAGACCTTCAGCTCGGTGATGTGCTGGGCCGCCGCCGACCGCATGGGCCGCATCGCACAGACCCACCGGCCCGCCGACGCCGACGAGTTCATCAAGGCCGCCGCCCGCATTCGCGAAGAGCTGCTCACCAAGGCCGTCGACCTGAAGCGTGGCTCGCTGGTCGCCGACTACGGAGGCACCGAGCTCGATGCGGCGTTGCTCCAAGCGGTGTCGCTGCGGTTGTTGCCTGGCAACGACCCGCGCATGCATTCAACCGTCGACGCGGTGCGCGCCGACCTCGAACAAAATGGGTGGCTGCGCCGCTATCGGGTCGACGACGGGTTCGGCGTGCCGACGGTGGCCTTCATGCTGTGCACCTTCTGGTTGGTCGAGGCGCTGGCCAGCCTGGGCCGCTACGACGAGGCGCGTGCGCTGATGAGCCGGTTCTCGAAGATACGCTCGCCGCTGGGCCTGCTGGCCGAAGACTTGGTGCCCGAAACCGGCGAAATGTGGGGTAATTTCCCACAGGCGTACTCGCACGTCGGCATGATTCACGCGGCCTTCGCCGCCTCGCCGAGGTGGGCCGACATCGGCTAACCCACGGGCCATTTTTCTCAAGAAATGGAAAAGAAGACCCCGGTGGTCACGAGGGCCGCATCGTTTGCTAGACACGCGCGACGATGGCGTTGATCAAATTTCCAGCGTTCGGGACGATAGGGGCAACTCTCCACACCGCCGTCGAGCACGCGAAGCCAGCGGGCGAAGCGAGCGTGATACCGGCGTGGGCGCCGAAGGCCGAGGCGTTGGCCCGCCCGACGCGTGGTCTCGAAGCGTTGGCCAGCCTCGATCTGGGCGTGGGCCTCTCAGACATCAACGAGATGCGCATCGTGCTGACCGATGCCGCGAAGCCGGCGACCATCGAGCGGGTCGGGCAAGAGACGCATCGCTTGGTGAGGTTGTACAAAGAGCTGACCGACGCGCAGCCCGGCGCCGACACCACGCAGCTCGAAGAAGAGATGCGCAAGGTGGCCAAGGGGCTGACCTCCCGGTTGGCGGGGCAGAAGGGCGTCTTTCTCTCGAAGAATGACGCGCGGGTCGACCTGGTGGCGCCCGAAACGGCGGCGAAGCAAGCGGGTGCGGTGGCAGATGACGCGCAGGGCGCCGGCCGGCGATCTGCGAAAGTCGCGACGGCCGCAGCGGTGGCGGTCGACCCGATCACCGGTGAGCGCGTGGTGCTGCAGCCGATGGGGCGGGTGGTCGAAGACCTGCCGCTGACCCGTTTTGCCGAGCTGCACGGCGAGCGAAGCAACCGGGGCGCCGAGGCGAAGATTCTGGCGACCGATAAGGCCGCCGTTCAGAGCATGCGCACTCTGAGCGACGCTGAGCTCGACAAGGCCGACCTGCGCAAGCCCGACGGGCCGATTGAGTACGTGACGCTCACGGGCGCCGACGGCACTGATCAGACCTTCACGTACCCCACGCGTTGGTTCAAAAAACCGAGCGACTTGTTCGCGCGGCGCATGGTCATCGAAGGGCCCTTTCGCGGCAGCTACCTCGATGACGTCGCCAGCAAGGTCGATGAGGCGTCGCTCTCGAAGGCGACCCAAGAGTCGCGCTTGCTGTGGCTCTCACCGAAAAAATCGAACGTGCAGCCGGTCATCTCGACCGTGCAGGTGCGCGAGGCGGGCGAGGTGAAGACCAAGCTGCGGGTTCGAATACCCAGCACGCCCGATTGGACGGCGGTGCGCCAATCGCAAGCGCAGCTGGCCAAGGCGCTGCCCGACGTGAAGCAGATAGACGACTCCAAGAGCACGATGTTCGTGTTCGACCCGACGAACTTCGCGTTCATCAAGAAAGTGGCGCCGGCCTTCGCGAGCACCAAGGAGGCGCAGCTGCTGGTCGATGGCCACGTCGACGAGCTGCTGAAGTTCGAGAAGGCGCTCACCCCCGAGGCGCTGCGAAAATTTTCTGCCCGTGCGATTGGCGGCTTTCGCGAAACCACCGTCGACAACCAGGGCCGCATTCAACCCTTCGAGCTGAGCTCGATTCAACGCAGCACGCTGGCCCGCCTGGAGATGGACGGCTGGCGCGGCGCGGTCACCCTGGGCACCGGCATGGGCAAGACCCTGGTCGGCATCACGGCGATGGAGATGATGGCGAAGGGCGGCGAGAAGCGGCCGTTCTTGGTGGTCGTGCCCGACGGCCTCGAAGGCAATTTCCCCGCTGAGATCTACGCCAAGCGCACGCCCGAGACGGCGCAGCGGTTGGCTGATCAGCTCAAGGTGATGACCTACACCGAGTTTCGCCGGGCGGTGAAGAAGGGCGAACTCGACGGGCAGCCCTTCGACAAGAGCACGTTCGGCGCGGTGATCTACGACGAGGTGCACATCGCGACCGACCGTCGCACGGCCAACGGCGCGGCGATTTTGAAGTTCGGTCACGAGCACACCATCGAGATGACCGGCACGCCGCAGCCCGAGCCCGAGCGGCTCCAGGCGATGGACGCGGGTGTTCGCGGCCTCGACTTGAACTCACCCGAAGCGAAGGCCGACCGCCGCAAGGCGCGAAAGTGGCGCGAGCTGCTCTTCACCGAGGTGAACGGCGTCACCACCGGCGTCAAGGGCCCCTTCGAGCTGCGTCGCGGCCTGAAGATCGACCCGACCCGCGACATGCTGGAGTGGATTCGCAGCCGCTTCATCTACGCCGACAATTTGAAAGACGACGTCGCCTTGCCCAAGCGCACCGACGTGCACTTGACCTTGCCGATGAGCACCGTTTTCGAAGATACCTATCGAAAGCTCGCGGTGCCGGTGAAGACCGCGCTCGAAGGCCTGGTCAGCATCTACCGAGATCAGGGTCTGGCGAACCCCACTGAGCCGGTGACCTCGGGGCGGCCGAAGCTGACGCCTCAAGCGCGCGACGAGCGGGTGCGTGAAGTGCGCAAGTCGCTCAAGACGCCGATCGCCGAGCTCTCGAAGCTGACCAACACCGAAGAGAAGCTGACCCAGGTGGGCAAGGCGTTGCTCGAGAAGATGCACGAAGACGAGGTCGGTGGCCTGCCTGCGAGCCGCTCGCTGCTCTTCACCGACGACCCCAAGTACGTTCAAGAATCGGCCCGGGTGATGTCGTTGCGCATACCCGGCAAGCTGCACGCGGCCTGCATGGGCGATCGCATCGACGTGTACCAGAACGGCGAGAAGCTCAGCAGTCTGGGGCCCTACAAGTTGCCGTTCAAAGAGAAGGCCTACCGGCCCGACCCCTCGATGCCCGCGAACAGCACGACCAACCGCGAGGTGCCGGCTGATCAATGGCGCACCTTCGTGCTCAACAACGTGCTGGGCCAGCACCCCGAGGTCTCCACCACCACGCTGTTCGGGCCGACCTACCAGACCGGCCAAAACCTGCAGTGGGCCAGCACGGTGGTGCACCTCGACCGCGACACCTGGAGCGACTTCAACATGCGCCAGCGCGAGGCCCGCTCCCTGCGTCGGGGGCAGACCCGCCCTGTGACGGTGATGCACGCCGACTACACCTTCGCCAAGCCGCAGAGCACGCTCGACCGCACGCTCGACCAGGTGCGCGAGCTTCAAGCGAAGAACGACCGGGGGTTGCTGCAGCAGACGCTGGTCGCGGCGCAAGACATCAAGCTGGGCGAAGGGCTCAAGAGGGCTCGCCCATCGACGGCGTTCGACGTCAACGCGCCGCTGCCGGCGCAGAATGATCTCGGCTCGTTCGCGCTGGGCGCGTCGCCGACTCCGGCGAACGTGGGCCAGGCGCGGGCCATGCCGTGAGCGAGCTCAAACCGCTCTCTGAGTGGAAGAGCTTCATCAAAGAGCTCGAGGCCGACCCCGCTGAGCTCTACGCGGCGGCCGAGGCGGCCAACTCAGCGCAGTGGGTGCACACCATGATGGAGCGCGGCGCGACCGCCCACGATGTGCAAGCGGTGCTCGAGCTGTTCGCCCAGCGCTTCAAGGCCCTGGGCTTCGTGCCTCCCGCGGGTGGCTACGTCGACCTGGGCTGGCTCGCTGAGAAACCGTAACCGCGGCGCTCGTCAGTAACAGCTGGTCTGGTAGGTGACCTTGACCATCGCGCCAGGCGGCGTGGTGGTGACGTCTTGAAACACCACCGCGTTGCTCACGGGGTCGATCGCCCACGCGGTCACCGCGGTGCCGTTGACGGTCACGGTGACGGGCTGGGTCAGGTCGGGCGCCGAGGTGAGGTAGATGACGCTGCGCGGCCCGAGCGCGTTCTTGCCGATTTTCTCGAGGTCGGTGGCCCAGTCTTTGGTGCAGATGTCGACCTGCACTCCGCTGGTGGCGGCGATGATTGGCGCGTAGCGGCCCGGGTCGACGAAGCTGTCGATGCTGCAGCCCGCCGGAGTGGGGGACGTGAAGGGCCCGATGGTGCTGAAGGTGAACAGCCACGCCTGCTGCCGGCTGACCAGGCTCAAGAAGCGGTTCTGGTAGTAGGCCGACGGCGAGGGCGACTGATCAGGCGCGTCAGAGACGACGACGATGCTCAGCGAGGCCCCCGCGCGCAGAAACCCCTTATTGGCGGTGCCGGTGAGCGGAGAGGTCACTGCCTTGAGCGCGGCCGAGAGGGGCTGCTCGATGCCGCTGCCATTGGTGCCCACGTTCACCTTCTCTGAGAACCGCGCCTCGACGTTCGGCGTCGAGGGGGTGAGCACCATCGGGTTTGAGACGGTGCGCAGCAGCTTGCCCTGAGCGCCCAGCGGAGAGTCGTCGGTGGTGGTGACTCCGATTTGGTAGGGCACCTTGAGCTGATTGGCGTACTTGATGAACGACGAAAAATTCGCCGCGAGCGAGGTCTGCTCGTCGAACATCGAGCAGCTGTTGTCGACTACGAACAAGATGTCGGCCGGCGTCTGGGCGGGCTGGGTGAAGGTGTCGCTGTTGGTGCTGGTGGTCGAGCCGACGCCCTTCATCGGCACCCGGTCGGTCTTGGAGACGCCCGCTTCTGAGACGCCGATGACCAGCGCGGCGCTCTGCGCGGTGTAGTCGGTGGGTACGAAGGCGACCTGCACCGGCTGGGGCACGCCTGGAGCCAGGGTCAACCCACCCGCCGGCACCACTGGAGCCGCGGTAATTCGAAAGCCGCTCGGTGAAGGGTCAATCGCCAGGCTTTTGATGAGAATCGGGTTCGAGCAGGCGTTGTAGATGGTGACGGCCTTCGAGGCCGACTTGCAGCCGACCTTCACGGTGCCGAAGTCCAAGTCTTGGGGGGTGGCGACCAGGCAGGGCGAGACGCGCACTCCCAGCGGCACCAGCACCTGGGGCGTCGACCCGGAGTTGAGCGAGAAGCGCAAGAACCCGGTGAGCTCGTCGCCCTCATTCGAGCCGGGCGGCACGGTGACTTGCACGTTGAGGCTGCCCGTCGTTCGAGCGGCGACCAGCAGGTTGGCCGCGCCGACGGGGTGAAAAACGGGGTCGCTGCCCGGGGCCAGCTCGATGCCGCTGAGCAGGCAGTTGTTGTCGCTGGTGTTGGTGAGGTTGACCGTGCGGGTGAGCACCGCGCCCGAGGGCAAATCGCCGAACGAGACCGAGCCTGGCTCGATGGCGAGCGTGCACAGCTTCTCTTGTATGACGTCGGCGTTGAGGGCGACGGTGGCCACCGGGGTGATGGCGTCGTTCGAGTACACCTTCAGGGTGGCGCGCTTGGTGCCGACGGAGCTCGGGGTGAAGTGCACATCGAGATCGACGGTGTTCTTACCGGGCGTCGCGGGCAGGCCTTTCACCGTGTCCCACGAGAGCAACGAGACTTGAAAGTCTCTGGCCTGGGTCTGGGTGTTCGCAGGCTCAATGAAAACGAAGGGCGGCTTGCCGTTTTGGCCCAGAAACAGGTTCGAGCTGGTGTCATCGGGCCCGCTGGGCAGGGTGCCCACGTTTTGAATGGCGAGGCGGCGGGTGCTGGGCAACGGCGCGCCTGGCACCAGGGGCACCAACCCGAACTCGATCGACGGAGTGGGGGTGAGCCGAATGCGGGGGCCTCCACCGATGCAGGCCAACGGCACGCGCAGCGCGTGAACCGGGTCGGTGTCGACGTTGAGGGTCAGCTCGCCCAGGTGTTGCCCGATGGCGGTGGCGTGGCAGGTGAGCTCGACGCTGACGGAGTCGTGAGGGCCCAGGGTTCGGTTCGTTCGGTTGGCGCCTGCGAACCAATCGCCGTTGACGGTCAGCGCGCTCAAGGTGGCGGGCACCGAGCTGCGGTTGGTGAAGGTGACTGAGCGAGCGACCGTCTCTCCGGGGGGCACGTGGCCGAAGTCGAGCAGCTTGGGGTTCCACTCGATGGTGTCGTTCGAGCCAGACCCGGTCAGCACGGTGCGCGCCTCGGGGCAGGTGGCCGAGCGGCGCAGCAGCACTTCGGCGCGATAGGGGCGCTCGGCGCTCGGCGTGAAGATGAAGGGTACGTCGGCCGCGGCTCCGGCAGCGATGGTCTCTGGGGCTGCGCCCGATGGCGCGAAGAAGGTGGCGTCGTCGCCCTGCACCGCACCGAAGGTGGGCGTTTGGGGCAGCTGCGAGCCGTTGACCAGGTGGAGCGTCGCGCTCGAGTGCCGGTTGAGCGGCACCACGCCGAAGTCGAGCAGGGCGGGCACCAGGCAGTCGCGGCCGACCGCGTTCGCGACGAGCTCGAGGGTGAGGGTGCCTTCGCCGTCGCGGGTGCCCGAGGCGTCGATTTGAAAGCTGGCCCGGTGCTCGACCAGCGCCTTGGTCGCGTCGTCGTCTTGCGGAGGCGAGAAGCTGATGGCCAAGGCGACCTCGGCCTGGGCTTTGATGACGGTGGCTTCGGGCAGGGTCAGCGTGAAGGCCGGGCTGCCGGCCAGCGGGGTGACTCGAAGCAGGGTGACCGAGGTGTCGCCTACGTTGCGCACGGTGGCGGTGGCATTGCCGGTGCCAGTCATCACCACCGGGCCCAAGGTGAGGCTGCCTTCGCGGGTTAGCACCTCGGTGCCATTGCTGGGCACCACGATGACCACGTCGCCGAAGCGGTTGGTCAAGGCGTTGTTTCGATTGCAGGTACACCCGCTCATCGCCACGGCAGCGAAAGCGATGAGCAGGCCTCGAGGCATTCGCGCCATGTTGCCCTTTGATCCTCGCGCACTCAACAGTGGCTCATGCTGCCGCAGTACGAGAGAGTGTCGGCGGTTTCTTACTCATGAATGGCGCGCGTTGGTTGGGTCTGTGGCTGGTGCTGCTGAGCGTGGCGAGCTGCCACACATCGACCTGCGACCAGAGCTGTGAGGGCTGCTGCACGGCGGGTGAATGTGTCGCCGGCACCTCGCGGTTCACCTGCGGCCGCGGCGGAGCCGAGTGCAGCGAATGCCCGGTGGCCGACCTCTGCAGCGGAGGGCAGTGCGTTCGCGACCCCCGCATCGACCCCGACAGCGGGCAGTTCGTCTGTAACTGTCTGACCGGCTGCTGTGGCGCCGATGGCGGGTGCACCGCGGGCACCCAGCGAGAGGCCTGCGGCGTGGCCCGAACGGTGTGCTCGGCCTGCACCGAAGCCGAGCGTTGCGAGATGGCGGTGTGCACTTCGGCGGCGTGCACCGGGTGCATCGACCTGACCGATGTCTGCGTCAACGGCACCACCGATTCAGCCTGCGGCACCGGAGGCGCCTTGTGCCTGGGCTGCTCAGCGGGCAAGCGCTGCAGCAACGGCATTTGTGTCGACGCGGCTTGCAACGTAGCGACGTGTGCGACGGGGTGTTGCAACCTCGCACAACGCTGCGTCACCCCGTCGACGATGACGTGCGGCATCGGGGGGCAAGACTGTCTGACCTGCGCTGACGGGCAGATGTGCAAAGACGGGCTGTGCCAATGACTCGCCTGCTCTTCGCGCTGGTGCTGTGCGGCTGCGCGACCGTGCCGGTGCGGGGCGTGGTGCCGGCGCCGGTGGGTGACGACGCCGCGTCGCTCGATGCCTTCGTGCAGGCCTCGCTTCAGGCGGGCGACGGCGTGGGGCTGTCGGTCTCGGTGCTCAAAGGGGGCGTGGTGGTGCTGCAGAAGGGGTACGGGCGGCGCGCGCTCGAGCCTGACGCGCCGGTCGAGCTGAACACGCCGTTCGCGATTGGCTCGGTGAGCAAGCAGTTCACGGTGGCCGCGCTGTTGCTGCTGGCCGAAGAGGGCAAGCTCTCGGTCGATGACCCGGTCTCGAAGTGGTTTCCTTCGTTGACGCGGGCGAGTGGCATCACGCTGCTCGACCTGATGCATCACGTGTCGGGGTATTCTGATTATTACCCGCTCGATTACCTCGACCGGCGAATGCTCGAGGCGGTGCCGACCGACGCGGTGATTGCGCGGTACGCGGGGCGTGCGCTCGAGTTCGAGCCGCGCAGCCGGTACTCGTACAGCAACACCGGGTATTTGATTCTGGGCCGGGTCATCGAGCTCGTCAGTGGAGAGCCGCTCGCCGCGTTCGAGCAGCGCCGGCTCTTCGGGCCACTGGGGTTGACGCACACGTCGGTTCACCCCGATGGGGCTCCTTCGGGCGGCGAGGTCGCGCGGGGGTACACCCGGTTCGCGCTGGGGCCGACGCAGGCGGCGGTGACCGAGGCGGGCGGGTGGCTCGGGGGCGCGGCAGCGATGTGGTCGACCGCGGCTGATCTCTCAACCTGGGGCCAGGCGCTGCTGACGGGCAAGGTGCTCACGGCGGCGTCGCTTCGGGTGATGACGACTCCAGTGCGGCTGAGCAACGGGGCCACGCTTCGATACGCCGGCGTCCTCGTTGGTACCTCGAAAGACAATGTGGCGATCTGGTCGCATTCGGGTGCGGTGAATGGGTTTCGAGCGGTGCTGACGCTCGACGCGGCTGGCACCTCGGTGGCGGTGCTGGCGAACTTCGATGACTTCGACGTGGGGGCGGTGGCCGAGGGGTTGTTCGGGGCTGTTCGCCCGGTGGGCGATGTACCCGTGGTGACGGGGCCTGGGCCGGTTGAGGTGGCGAGAACGGTCGTGGCGCAGTTTCAGGCGGGGTCGGTCGACCGGCGCGTGTTCACCGAGGAGTTCGCGCGGTTCTTGACCACGGAGCGGCTCGCGAACGCCAAGGCCGCGCTGGCGCCGTGGGGGTTGCCGAGCGAGGCGGCGCTGATCAGGCGAAGCGAGCGGGGTGGGCTCGAGGTGGCTGTCGTCGAGCTGCACTACGAGGTGGGCTCGCTGCGGGTGACGATGTACCGGCGGCCCGACGGCACCATCGAGCAGGTCATCATCAGCAGGGTCGTGTCGCGCTGAGATGGCGGTTCATGGTGAGGGGCTCGAACCATCTGCCCGGTCTTCGTGAATGCAAGCTCGCCTGAAGCAACTCAGTGCACGCTCGCCTTCGAGGCCCTCAGGCTGAACGTTGCGGTGAGCGAGGCCACGACAGACTGTGGTACCAGTGCGCCATGAAGCTCCATCTGCTGATGGCATTCGCCCTGGCCGCCTGCGCGCTCGACCACCGCCTGCCTCGCGACCGAGGCGCCTCCGGTCTGGTTGAGAACGTGCCGCTCTACGAGGCGCCGGCGACCTCGCGCTGCGTGGCCAAGAAGGTGGGCTGCGAAAACGCGAAGTACCTCGCCGAAGGCTACGTGCGCCGCCTCGCGACCGGAGATCAGCTCTGCCTCGAAGGCGGCCTCGGAGAGCCTCCCACGGGGGCGTGCCTGGCCCGAGCGGCCGTGGTCGACACCGCGACCAACCGGGTACTGCTCGAGGTTCGCGAGGCCAAGCCGGGCTCGACCTGGTTCAGCAAAGAGCAGCACCAGCTCTGGTTCGAAGAAGGCGCCCTGGTCGATATCGCGCTCGCGGAGCAAGGGTACTGAGCTGTGCTAGGGCTCGGGCCCGTGGTCGACCACCTCACGCCTGATCAAGTCGGGCTCTTTCTGGCTGGAGAGCTGACCGGCTCAACCGCCAGCGCCATCGAGGCACACATCGATGCGTGCGAGGTGTGTCGCCAGTTGATCAGCGAGACGGTGCGGCTGCGGCACGCGAACCAGGTGGCGTTCGCTCCGACGATGATCAACGCACAGGCCTCGAAGCTGCCGGTGGTGGTCGGCGATGTGGTCGATGGGCGCTACCGCATCGAGAAGCTGCTTGGCATCGGGGGCATGGGGTGCGTGTTCGAGGCGCACCACACCCACTTGAATCAGCGCATGGCGCTCAAGTTCATGCTGCCCGACCTGGTTCGCGACCCCAACGCGGTCGACCGCTTCACCCGCGAGGCGCGCGCGGCGGTGCGGCTGGTGACCGAGCACGTGGGCCGGGTGCTCGACCTCGGCGTGCTGCCGACATCAGGCACGCCGTACCTGGTGATGGAGTTTCTGCAAGGCGAGACCGTCGAGCAGCGCCTGAGCCGCGAGGGGCCTTTTCAGAAGACGGTGGCGGTGAAGCTGGTGCGAGACGTGATCACGGCCCTCGAAGAGGCGCATGCGCTGGGCATCGTGCACCGTGACCTGAAGCCGGCGAACCTGTTTCTGGCGCGGCGCTCGAATGGGGTCGAGGTGGTCAAGGTGCTCGACTTCGGCATCGCCAAGTCGATCGACCCCGACATCGAGAAGGGGCTGGGCAACACCTCGCGCAGAACATTGCTGGGCTCTCCGCTCTACATGGCCCCTGAGCAGCTCTCGGGCAAAGACATCGACGCCCGGGTCGACGTGTGGGCGTTGGGGTGCACGCTCTACCAGCTGCTGTGCGGAGAAACTCCGTTTCGGGGCAACGACCTGGTCGAGCTGATGTACGCGATTCAGGCGCGGCCCCATCAGAGTCTGGCGGTGCGGGCGCCGAGCGTGCGCGCGCTGTCGGCGGTGATCGACGCGTGCCTCGAGAAAGACCCTGATCAACGGGTGGCGTCGGTGGTGCTGCTGCGGCGGTTGCTCGATGACGCCGAGGCGTCGATGGGCGCACCGGCCCCTCCAGCGCCCGCTCGCACGGGGTGGCGATTCGCAGCCTTCGTATTGATTGCCCTCGGGCTGGTGGCCGCGGGTGCAGTCGGCTTTCGGTGGCAGAGCGCCCAGGTGACGCCAGCGCCAGTGCGGCCGGTCGCGCCGACCCAGGGGGTCAAGCCCGAGCCCGTGCGAGCCCCGGTCGCTGAGCCGGTGGTGGCGGAGCCAGTCGTGGTGGTCGATGCGGGGCTCGCAGTCGCGTTCAAAGCCGCGATGCCTCAACCGGTGCCGGTGCCAGTGAAGCGGGGGCCGCCGAAGCCGCCGGAGCCCAAGATGGAGGCTCCCGTGGCCCCGCCGCACGACGTGCTCGACGAACGGCTGTAGCGCCCGAGCGTCTACCGCTTTGCGGCCTCGAGGCGCCGAGCGCCCTCGGCCAGCACCGGGTCGGTCTTGCAAAACGCAAAGCGCGCGAGCTTTCGAGCGTGCGAGCGCCCCTCGTCTGAAAAGAAGAGCGAGGGAGGGATCGCCGCCACTCCGCCCTCGGTGACGAGCCAACGACAAAACGCCACGTCGTCTTCAGGCTCGGGCGAGAGCGCAGAGGTGTCGGCCATCAAGAAGTAGGCACCGTCACACCGAAACGTGGGCAGCTTGGCTTCGCGCAAGGCGTTGCTCAAGAAGTCGCGCTTGCGAAGATAGTCGCTCTGAAAACCGGTGAAGTAGGCATCGGGCAGCTGCAGCGCGACGGCCATCGCCGCTTGAAACGGGGCTGCGCTCGCGAAGGTGACCCACTGATGTGACTTTTGCACCGACGCGACCAGCGCCGCCGGCCCCAGCGCCCACCCGATTTTCCACCCCGTGAATGAGAAGCTCTTGCCCCCACTCGAGATGGTGACCGTGCGTTCGCCCAGATCTCCGAGCGTGGCGAGACGCACGTGCTTCGCGGGCGGGTACACCAGGTGCTCGTAGACCTCGTCGCACACGATGACGGCGTCGGCGCGCTTGGCGAGCGAGCCGATCAGGTTCAGCTCGTCGGTCGTAAAGACCTTGCCGGTCGGGTTGTGAGGGGTGTTCACGATGACCAGCGCGGTGCGAGACGAGAACGCGGCGGCGAGGGCAGCTTCATCGAACCACCAGGTCTGGTGGCTGGCATCGGGCGGTTGGAGCCGAACGTACTTCGGCACCCCGCCGGCCATCAGCACCCCGGCGTGATACGAGTCGTAAAAGGGCTCGAAGAGCACGACCTCATCACCCGGGTCGACGAAGGCCATGATCGAATCGAACAGCGCCTCGGTCGCTCCAGAGGTCACGACCACCTGGTTCGCAGGGTCGACGACCTGCCCGTAGAAGCGCTTGGCGTGCGCGGCGACCGCTTGTCTGAGCGCCAGGGCGCCGGTCGTAATGGCATACTGATTGACCCCGTTTCGAATGGCGTGAATCGCCGCTTCACGAACCTCCTCGGGCCCATCGAAGTCGGGGAAGCCCTGACCTAAGTTGACCGCGGCCAGCGAGTGCGCCAACCGCGACATCTCGCTGAAGATCGTCGTGGTGCCGAAGCGCTTGAGACGCTGACTTTCCATTGGCGTGACTCCAGCCAGAAGACGGGGGACATGCCGAAGATCTAGGTGACTGTGGCGCGGAGTGTCTACCGAAGAAGCCGCGTCATTTCACCACGACGTCGATGATTGGCGCGGTGGTCAGCGAGGGAAAATCTCCGGCGGCGACCACGACGACCGGTGGCGTCAGCTGATCAGACACGAAGAGAAACCCGGCGTAGCCGACCGTCTGTATGTACAGGACAGCGGCGGGCGGGCGGGGTGGTGCACGCATGCGAGCAGTCGGTGCCGCTCACGCCGGCGTCGATGACCGGGTGCCCCGCGTCGAAGGTGTACGCCGCCGGGTTGAGGTCGAGGCACCCCGTCGACAGGGTGCAGACGGCGAGCATCAGGGTCAGGCGACGCATCGGGCGCCACTTCGCACATCGAGTCATGTGCAGTCGACGGGCAGCCCGGTGAAATTGCGCATTTTTGGTGGGCCTTTAGGGTCGCTCCGGCTGAGGCGGTCTCGAGCGTGGCGAACCAGCGATTCTGCGCGTTCAGACGGCAGTGAATTCAGGGCGTTGCTCTGTCGTTCGCAAGAGAATTGCGACATCTGGCGCCGGCGCCCGTCTGCAAGGCATGCCAGCCCCCCTTGCCGCCGAGCGCGATTGCCTTGTACGTGCTGCCCACTCCGATGACTCGACGCTCTGGCCATGACTGACGACAGCGCGACGTTGTACGACTCGGCGAACTCGCGGTGGCCCGGGGTGCGGCTTTCTGCGGAGCGCTTCGAGTCGGCGTGGGCCCGGTTGTCAGACACCAGCGACGGCCCATCGACCGAGTTTGCCGGCGACTTGTTCTTGGTCGCGGCGTGCCTCGAGGGTGACCGGGCTGCGCTGGGCCAGCTCCAGCGGCTGATCAGCAACGTGTTGCCGCAGCTGCGCAGCTATGGGCTCAGCGACGGTGAGCTCGAGACCCTGTCGCGCGATACCTTGAGCCGGCTGGTGTCGGGCGAGGCCGGGCCCAAGCTGGCGCGGTATTCGGCGCGGGGGTCGCTCGCCGGCTGGCTGCACGTGGTGATGACGCGGCAAGTGCTCGACCTGAAGGCGGAGTCGACCTCGCACGTCGAGCTCGACGACGTGCTGCTGGGCACGATGGGCACCGACAGCGCGCCCGAGCTCGAGCTGGTTCGAGAACAGTTTCGCGGCTCGTTCAGTGAGTCTTTTCGCGCCGCGATTGGCCGGTTGACGCCGCGCCAGCGCAACCTGCTGCGGCAGTACTACCTCGACACGTTGTCGCTCGAGGAGATGGGGTTGCTGTACCGCACCCATCGGTCGACGGTGGCCCGGTGGCTCGCCGACGCGCGAACCTCGGTGCTCGAGCTGATGCGCGACGAGGTGAGCCAGCGGCTGGGCATCGGCCGGCTCGACGTCGACAGCATCATGCGCGTGGTCGGGTCGCGGCTCGATGTGTCGGCAGGGTTGTTCTTGAGCCAGGCCGGGGGGCGCTCGTGACCGCGCTGGGTCGCACCGTCATTCTCTTCGCGGTGGTCGCCGGGCCCGCGCTGGCGGCGCCGTTGACCGAGGCCGCGACGCTGTTCGACAGTGGCCGCGCGGCGTTCAAGGCCGGAGACTTCGATACCGCCTGCCCCGCGTTTGCCAAGAGCTACCAGCTCGAGCCGGTGCTCGGCACGTTGCTCAACTGGGCCACCTGTCTCGAGAAGCAAGGCCACATCGCCACGGCGTGGCTGCGCTTCAACGACGCCATCGAGTGGGCGGGCCGCACGCATGAAGCCGAGCGCGAGCAGTTCGCGCGCGAGCACGCCAAGGCCTTGCGGCCCTCGGTGTCGTGGCTATCGGTCAGCTCGGCGAGTGATCTCGAAGCGCGGGTTGATGGGAAACCAGTGCACGTCTCGGCGGTGCCCGTCTCGTTGCCGGTCGAGCTCGGAGCGCATGAGCTCTCGGTGGAAAGAGACGGGTACGAGCCCTGGTCGCAGAAAGTGAATGTCGAGGCTGCGGGTCAAGCGGTCGCTGTGGTGGTGCCGGCGCTCAAGCGGCTCGTCGCGGCGGCTCCGGCGGTCGTTTCTCCAGCGCGCGCCAGTGACCTGAGCGCGGTGAGCGCACAGCACGGAGCCCGGCTCACGGGAGGGGTCGCGCTGATCATTCTTGGCTCGGTCGTGACTTTGGGCGGCGTGGTGGGGCTGGCCTGGAGCTACAGCACATATGACTTGCTGCAGGCCCAGCGCACCGGTTCGGCTGACCCCCGCATTCGAGTGAGCCTGGAGGACTTCGACCGGCTGCGCTGGGTGCCCGGCGTGTCGTGGACGGGCGTCGGCGTCGGCGTGGCGGCATTGACCGCGGGCATCGTGCTGATCGCGACGTCGAGAACGGTGTCGATTTCGCCGACCTTCACGCCCGGCGGCGGCGGTGGGTTCGTCGTCACAGGTCGGTTCTGACCGTTGCCTGACTTCTCGACATTCAGCGCGATGGTCGGCGCGGCATTCGGGCCCGCCGCTTTCTGCGTTTCATTCTTGTAACGTCACTTTGGCAGTACCCCGCTGGTGCATTCACGGGGGGACGTTGGGCAGGCGGCCGGGTCAGGTCAGAACCATGAAACCTCATAGCGATGCCTCCAGACGCCTTGCTCTGTGCCGAGCTACCTGGTGCAGATGGTCACCATGAAGGGTCTCAACGGCATTCACTGGCAACTGCTCTCGGGGCCGGTGTCGCAGATCAACGCGGCGATCAACCGCGGCTCCGACCTCGGCGGCTCGTGCGGCGACCCGAACGACTACCGAGGCCCGCTCAAACCCTCCGTTGATGCCATGCTCGCCAAGCGCGCTCGGGGCGGCTGACGCCGTTTTTACGGCCGAGTGAACCGGTCGATGGCTGGCGTGTTGCCGTTCGAGCCGCCGACGTAGATCAACGTCGGGCTCACCACGAATACCGAGCGACCGAGCTGCACGTTGCCGCTCGCCTGCACCACCGACCACGCGCTGCCTTCGAAGTGCTTCAGCACCTTGCCCTGGCCTCCGACGGCGTACACCTCGGTCGTGCTCGCCGCCGAGATGCCGAAGAAAATCGCAGAGGCGGTGTCGTTGATGAAGGCCCAGCTCCCGCCCGCAGACCGATGCGACGAGCGCAGAAACACGCCGCCAGCCCAGAGCTCTTCACCGACCGCCGCGATGCCGTACCAGTTCATCGTGGTCGAGTCGCCGCTCGGCAAAACGCCATCGTCTGGGTGATTGAGCACGCCTGTGCCCTGGTCGAAGACCACCACGCCACCTCGGCCGGTGATGGCCACGGCGCCGCTGGCGGTAACCGCGCACCGGCGAGGCTCGTCGAGGTTCAAATCGGTCGCAACGACGGCCCACCCGGTGCCGTCGTACTTGCGCAGCGAGCTGTTGCCACTCGTCGAGCGGTTCACGAACACCGCGTACACCAGCGACGATGATTGGCCGCAGAGCGCGACGCCGTCATCGGTGCTCGAGGGCAGAAACGAGGTGAATGCGGCGCCGCCGGCAGCGCACCCGGTGCGGCAGGTGAAGAGCTCTTTCTGTGCCAACACGAAGACCGCTCCGTCGGGGGCGACAGAGACGCTGTTCATCGAGGGGTAACCCGCTCCCAGCGAGGTCAACGGCACGTGGCCGAACCCGCCTCCACTCGAGCGAAAGAGCTCGTAGTCGGTGACTGCGTAGATTTCTCCCGCGCGGCCCGAGAGGCCCAACACCGTGTTTCCTTGGGTCGCAGGCAGGCTGACGTTGAGGGCCAGCCAGGCGCCAGCATCGACCCCGTTCATGCCCGAATCGGCGGTCGGCAATGCCCCCGCATCGGCTGGAGCGACACCGCCCGCGTCGACTGTGGGCACTTCGCCTGCGTCGCGAACGAAGCTCCCCCCGTCTGGTGCCTCGCCGCCATCGACGGTGCCCGAGTCGGAGCCCGCTCCTCCGACACTGGCATCGCGCGCCCCCTCGGCGTGGGTGCCCGCATCGACGTTTGACGGCAACGAGAGCGCCCCGCAGCCCGACACGCACAGCACGATGAGGCAGCGGGTCAACACGCGACCCTCTTAGCCGTTTCTCTTTTCGAGGGCACGAGGCTCGCGAATCGCTGGCGTTCGCTCGCCGGAGCGACTGATCATCGAACGGTGACCGCACCCGCAGCGGCCTCGGTTCACCCGATGCGAACGCGTCTGGAGCGCTGGTGGCGGGGTTGCGTGAGAGATGCCTGATAGGCTCACCCCTCGCGTGCTCTTCAGACCCACCGCACTCAAGCTGAGCCTCGCCCTCGGGCTGCTGATCATCGGCGGCGCCTGGGGCCTGTCGACCTTCGGGCCTTTTGAGGGCAGCGTGCGCGAAGGCCCGGTGAGCGCGATGACCGTGTTCGAGCGACAGGTGGTGCGCCCGCTCTCGTTCATGGGGCCCGCGGTCGAGCTCGACAAGCGGCTCTCTCGCAGCGAAGCGCTCGGCGCCTTCTCCCGGTTTGGCACTCCAGCGATCGCCGCGGCGATTGCGTTTCTCTACTACTACGCAGTCACGTGTCTGGGCCTCGCGCTGGTTTCGCGACTGCGGCGGGCGCCGAAGGTCGAACCAGACCGCCGCAATTCATAGGTTTTCATTGACGCGAGGGGGTGCTGGCTCTACGAACCGGCCGCCATGTCGGAGCCCCTGTTCACCCCAGAAGAGCAGAAAAAGTTCGACGCAGGCATTTCGCAGCTGCTCTCGCACTACCCGCCAGATCGTAAAAGTGCCGCGATGTTACCGGCGTTGCGCCTGTTGCAAGAGCTCAAGGGCTGGTTGCCGCCCGAGGGCATGAAGCTGGTGTCTGAGAAGCTCTCGACCACCGTGGCCAAGTGCTACGAGGTCGCGACGTTTTACGTGATGTACCACACGCAAAAACCGGGCAAATACGTGGTCGATGTCTGCACCAACCTCTCGTGTGCCCTGCGCGGCGCCGAAGGCCTGCTGCACTACCTCGAAAACAAAATGGGCATCAAGGCCGGCACCAACGGCGACCGGTATTTCTTGCGTGAAACCGAGTGCTTGGCGAGCTGCGGCACCGCTCCGTGCTTTCAAATCAACGAAGACCACTACGAGAACCTCACCCGCGCCAAGGTCGACGCCATTCTGGAGAAGCTCTCATGAGCGTGCTCACCGAAAAGGTCATCACCCGCGATTGGGAGCGCGCCGGGCAGAACACCCTCGCCGGGTACAAGGCCAGCGGCGGCTACGCCCAGGCCCGCAAGGCGTTGGCGATGGCTCCGGCTGAGATCACCGACGTGGTCAAGAAGTCGGGGCTGCGCGGCCGCGGGGGCGCAGGCTTCCCCACGGGGCTCAAGTGGTCGTTCGTGCCGTCGCTCGAGAAGAACACCAAGCCCCGCTACCTCGCCATCAACGCCGACGAGTCTGAGCCGGGCACCGCGAAAGACCGCTTCATTCTCGAGAACGACCCGCACCTGCTGCTCGAGGGCATCGCGATCGCCTGCTACGCCCTGGGCGCGCACACGTGCTACATCTACTCGCGCGGCGAGTTCAAATACCCGAGCAGCGTGCTCGAAAAAGCCATCGAAGACGCCTACGCCGACGGGGTCTTCGGCAAGACCACCCTGGGCAAAGACTTCGAATTGAACGTCTACCAGGTGCGCGGCGCCGGGGCGTACATCTGCGGCGAAGAAACCGCCTTGCTCGAGTCGCTCGAGGGCAAAAAAGGCTGGCCTCGCCTCAAGCCCCCGTTTCCCGCCGTCGTCGGCCTGTTCGGCTGCCCCACGGTGGTGAACAACGTCGAGACCATCGCCTCGCTGCCTCGCATCTTCGAAAAAGGCGCAGAGTGGTTCATGAAGTTGGGCATGGGCAAGTCGGGCGGCACCCGCTTGGTCACGCTCTCAGGCTCGGTGATTCGCCCCGGCACCTACGAAGTCGCGATGGAGACCTCGCTGCGAGAGCTCATCTTCGACCAGGCCTACGGCCAGGGGTTGCCCGAGGGTCGCTCGGTGAAGGCCGTCATCCCCGGGGGGAGCTCGGCGCCGGTGCTCACCGAGGCCGAAATCGACGTGAAGCTCGAGTTCGACGCCTTCAAGCCGCTGCAGTCGATGGCCGGCTCGGGCGGCATCATGGTGATGGACGACAAGACCTGCCTGGTGCGCTCGCTGTGGCGCATCATTCGGTTCTACGCCGAAGAGTCGTGCGGCCAGTGCACGCCCTGCCGCGAAGGCCAACCGTGGATGACGCGGCTCCTGCGCAAAATCGAAGAAGGCCGCGGTGAGATGGCCGACCTGGAGCAGCTGATGAACGTGGCGGTGTCGATTGCGCCGTGGCCTCCGATGGGCCTGGGCACGACCATCTGCGCGTTGGGCGACTCGGGCGCGCTGCCGGTGCAGAGCTTCGTGCAGAAGTTTCGCAAAGAGTTCGAAGACCACATCACTCAGAAGCGGTGCACGTTCGGTGACCGGCCCTGGGGCGCTTTCGGTGACTTTCAGTGATTGAACAGGTGCTCTTCTATTTGTTCGCGGTCGGCATCGTGACCACCTCGCTGGGGGTCATCGTGCTGCGCAACCCGGTGGCGAGCGCGATGTCGCTGGTGGCCTGCTTCTTCTTCTTGGCCGGCACCTATGTGCTGCTGTGGGCACACACCATCGCGGTGCTGCAGATTCTCGTCTACGCCGGCGCGATCATGGTGCTGTTCTTGTTCGTGATCATGCTGCTCTCGCTCACCGACACCGGGCCGATCGCGCGTGTCACCTTCTCGCGGGTCTTGGGCGTCGCGGGCGTGCTCGGCATGTTCGCGATTCTCACCGTCGCGTTCTTGAAGCTGCCGGTCTCGACCAGCACGTGGACGAATGACATGGGCCAGGTCGCGCAGTTCGGCACCATCAAGTACCTGGGCGGCGTGATGTACACGCAGTGGCTCTTACCGTTCGAGTCGGTCTCGCTGCTGTTGCTGGTCGCCATCGTCGGCGCGGTCGTCGTCGCGAAGTCGCGCATCTAAGTCTGCCTCAGGGGTTCGCCATGGCCGTGCCTACAGCCCATTTTCTGATTCTGGCCGCAGCGCTGTTCTGCATCGGCATGATCGGCGTGCTCATTCGGCGCAACGCGCTGATTGTCTTCATGTGCATCGAGCTGATGCTCAACGCCGCCAACCTGACCTTCTTGGCCTTCGCGCGAGAGACCGGCGACTCGCTGGGCCACATGAGCGCCTTCTTCATCATCGCCGTCGCCGCCGCCGAGGCCGCGGTGGGCTTGGCGATCGTCATCTCCGTGTTCAGAGCTCGCGGCACGGTCAACATCGAAGAAATTCAGTCGATGAAGCACTGACCCGGACATCACCGACATGGAACGACTCCAAACTTTTCTTCAGAGCAGCCCGGTCGATGTCACGACGGCCGGCCAGTCGCTGTGGTTGATCATCGCGCTGCCGCTGCTGGGCGCCTTCGTCTGCGGCGTGTTCGGCAAGATCATCGGCCGCGCCAACACCCACCTGGTCGCGGTGTCGGCAGTCGGTGGCAGCTTCTTGCTCTCGCTGCTCTGCTTCTGGGCCACGGTCGACGGCATCTCGACCAACGGCACCTGGTCGGTCGGCGCTGACTTCGGCACCTGGTTCGCGGCCGGCACCTTCAAGGTGAACCTGGGCCTGTTCGCTGATCATTTGAACGGCTCGATGCTGCTGGTCATCACCGGCGTCGGCCTGCTGATTCACATCTACTCGACCGATTACATGAGCCACGACGCAGGGTACTGGCGCTTCTTCGCCTACCTGAACTTGTTCGTCGCGGCGATGTTGACCCTGGTGCTCGCCGATTCGCTGCCCCTGCTCTTCGTGGGCTGGGAGGGCGTCGGCATGTGCAGCTACCTGCTGATCGGCTTCTGGTACGACGACCCGCAGAAGGCGTACGCCGGGCGAAAAGCGTTCATCACCAACCGCATCGGTGACTTCGGCTTCTTGGTCGCGAGCTTCTTGATGGTAGCGATCATCGGCGCGCTGCAGACCGACGTGAAGGCCACCGATTTTCGGCTCGAGAACGCCGACGCGCAGACCGCCGCCAAGCTGTTCGGAGATCAGGTTCAAGCCAAGGGCCCGCTGGCCTTCACGGTCTTGGAGAACGCCGCGAAGACCTTGCCGCAGGTGCTCGAGCAGACCATCGTCACCGGGCCGCTCGCAGGGCACACCTTCGGTTGGTGGCTGACGGTCACCATGCTGCTGTTTCTCTTGGGTGCCGCGGGCAAGTCGGCGCAGATACCGCTCTACGTGTGGCTGCCTGATGCGATGGCGGGGCCGACTCCGGTGTCGGCGCTCATTCACGCCGCGACCATGGTGACCTCGGGCATCTATTTGTTCTGCCGAATCAGCTACTTGCTGGTGCTCTCGCCGACCGCGATGGCCACGGTGGCGTTGATCGGAGCCACCACTGCGCTGGTCGCCGCGCTGATCGCCTTCAGCCAGAAGGGCCTCAAGAAAATCTTGGCCTACTCGACGGTCTCGCAGCTGGGCTTCATGTTCTTGGGCATCGGCGCCGGCGCATTCTGGGCCGCTTTTCTGCACGTGGTGACCCACGCGTTCTTCAAGGCCTGCTTGTTCCTTGGTGCCGGCAGCGTGATGCACGGCAACGCCGACGAAGAAGACATCACCAAGCTGGGCGGCCTGCGCAAAGAGATGCCGACCACCTGGTTCACCTTCTTGGTCGCGACCCTCGCCATTACCGGCATCGTGCCGTTGTCGGGCTTCTTCTCGAAAGACGCGATTCTGCACGCGGCCCACAGCAACGAAATTCATGGCTACGGCTGGGTGCTGCACGCGGCGTATCTCATCGGCACCGCGACTGCGTTGGGCACCGCGTTCTACATGATGCGCTTGTACTTCGTGGCCTTCGAGGGTGAGCGCTCGAAAGACGCCAAGGTGCCGCACGCGCACGAGTCGAGCCCGTACATCACGGGGCCTCTGGTGGTGCTCGCGGCGCTCTCAGTGGTCGCCCTGATTCACGGCGTGCCGGTGATGAAGTCGGGCGAGACCTTGATGGAGAATTTCCTCGCTCCGGTCTTTCGCACCACTTACCGCAACATGGGCATCTCGGTGCGCGGCCCCGAAGAGCACGAGTCGATGATCGGCGTGTGGGTTCAAGCGTGGATCATCGCGCTCATCGGCGGCGGCGTGGCGTTCGCGCTGTACCGAGTCGTCTTCCCCGCGCGCAAGGGCCAGCCGTTGCCTGGGCCGCTCGAGTCACTGCGCCAGTTCTCGTTCAACAAGTTCTACGTCGACGAATTCTACAACGCGGTGCTGATTCGCCCGGTGGTGCTGGTCGCCAAGGGAGCGTGGAAGGTCATCGACGACGTGTTCATCGACACCGTGGTCGTCGGCGGAGCGGCGTGGGTGACACGGCAGACCTCGGCGGTGCTGCGCTACGTGCAGAGTGGTGACGCGCAGAGCTACGCGGCGGTGATGGTGGTTGCCCTGGCCGGAGCGCTGATCTGGGCGCTGATGAAGGTGATGACATGAGCTCGGTGTTCGATTCGCGCATTCTGAACCTGGTCATCTTCGTGCCGGTGCTGTTCGCCGCGCTGGTGGCCTTTCTGCCCAAGAGTGAGAAGACCCAGATTCGCGGCATCACCTTCGTGGGCATGCTGGTGAACCTGGCGACCTGCGTCTGGGCATGGCTGCGGTTCGTGCCGGGAGACCCGTACGAGTTTCAGCTCGAGTACCGCATGTCGTGGATCGCGGACATCGGCCTCGGCTACCACATCGGCGTCGACGGCCTGGCGATGACCCTGGTGATGTTGACCGGCGTGTTGGGCCCGCTGGTGGTGCTGGCCTCGTGGTCGTCAATTGACGAACGGGTCAAAGAATTTCACGTGGCCCTGCTGCTCTTGCAGACCGCCATGTTGGGCGCGATTTGCAGCATCGACCTGCTGCTCTTCTACGTGTTCTTCGAGGCGATGTTGGTACCGATGTATCTGCTCATCGGCGTGTGGGGCTCGACCGAGCGCCAGGCCGCGGCGATGAAGTTCTTTTTGTACACGTTGGTCGGTTCGCTGCTGATGCTGATCGCGATTCTGGCGGTGTACTTCTTGGCCGGCCAGGGCGGCGCGCGCAGCTTCGATTACGCGAGCATCTACAACGGCATGCTGGGTGCGAATCACGAGATTGCCCAGTGCCTCGCGGCGAAGACCTGCGACACCGGCATCTTCTCGGGCTCGTTTCACAACGAGCAGCTGAGCCCGATGGCGGTGGCCCTGCTGCGCTACGGCCCGTGGATGTTCTTCGCCTTCGCGTTGGCCTTTGCGATCAAGGTGCCGATGTTCCCCGTGCACACCTGGTTGCCGCTGGCGCACGTGCAGGCCCCGGTGGCGGGCTCGATGATTCTGGCCGCGGTGATGCTCAAGATGGGTACTTTTGGCTTCTGGCGCTTCGCGGTGCCGTTCTTCCCCGCGATGGCGCGCATGTACCAGCCGCTCATCGCCACGCTGGCGGTCATCGGCATCGTCTACGGCGCGTTCATGTGCCTGGCGCAGACCGACATCAAGAAGCTCATCGCGTACTCGTCAGTGTCGCACTTGGGCTACTGCATGCTCGGCATGTTCGCCTTCACCGGCGAAGGCGCGACGGGCTCGGCGTACCAGATGCTCAACCACGGCGTCTCGACCGGAGCGCTCTTCATGCTCTTCGGCTTCTTGTACGAGCGCCGCCACGACCGCCTGATGAGCAGCTTCGGAGGCATCGCCAAAGTGATGCCGGTGTTCACCGCCTTCTTCGTCATCGTGACCTTCTCGAGCATCGCGGTGCCAGGCACGAACGGGTTCATCGGTGAGTTCTTGGTGCTGCTGGGCAGCTTCAAGTCGAACCTGCCGCTCGCCTTGAGCATCGCCGCCACCACCGCCGTCGTCTTGGGCGCCGCCTACATGTTGTGGATGGTGCAGAAGGTCTTCTTCGGCCAGCTCACCCACGAAGCGAACCGCTCACTCAAAGACCTCGGCCGCCGCGAGGTGTTCGCCACGCTGCCCTTCTTGGCGCTGATTCTGGTGATGGGCCTCAAGCCCCAGTTCATTCTCGACGTGCTCAACCCCTCGAGTCAGAAGTACATCGCGCGCGCGGCCTATGGCGCTGACGCTGACACCTCGAAGGTTCACATCACCGTTCGCACCTTGGGCCCGGCCGTCGCCGAAGCCGCCCAGCCCCATCTCTTGGTGCCCGGCGCGATTGCGTTTCCGTCTCTTCAGGCTCGTGACAGGTGATTACCGTGCTGAACACTCCCCATTTCACGCTCGATGAATTCATGGCGGTGGTGCCCGCGGCCATCTTCGCCGCCGGCGCGATTGCGCTGATGTTGTCAGAGGTGTTCTTGAGCCACGTGGCCGCGACCGACGGCTCGGGTTCGGGCTCACGCACCTACCAGGCCATCGTTGCGGTGTTGGTCTCGCTCGCCGCTGGGGGTGTCGCGCTGAACAACGCCTTCGAGCCCGCCCGCACCGTGCTGCAGGGCTTCGCCGTGCTCGACCCGTTCTCGAGCTTCATGACCGCGATGGTCGCGATGGGCACTGCCTTGGCTGCGCTGCTCTCTGCAGGGTTTTTGAAGCACCGCAACGCCGAGCGTGGCGAGTTCTACGCGCTGATGCTCTTCGCCGCCGCGGGCATGAGCCTGCTCGCGCTCTCGAACGAGTTCATCACCCTGTTCATCAACTTGGAGATCATGTCGGTCGCCACCTACGCGCTCACCGCGTACCTGCGCCGCGGCCCGCGCCCGTCAGAGGCCGGCTTCAAGTACTTCATCTTGGGTGCTTTCTCGGCTGCCCTGCTGCTCTACGGCGCCGCGCTGCTCTACGGAGCGACCGGCAGCACCAACCTCACCGCCATCGCCCGTGCGCTGCCCGACGCGTTGGCCCACAAGCAGATGCTGGTGTACGCCGGCTTCGGCCTGGTGCTGGCGGGCTTCGCGTTCAAGGTCGCCGCCGTCCCCTTCCACATGTGGACGCCCGATGTGTACGAGGGTGCCCCGACTCCGGTGACCGCGTTGATGTCGGCCGGCGTGAAGGCCGCGGCGTTCATCGCGATGATTCGGGTGTTTTTGTCACTCGTCTCGAAGGTCGACTCGAGCATTCCCTTCATCTTGTTCAGCGCGCTGGCGTTGCTGACCATGGTCGGCGGCAACCTGCTCGCCCTGCCGCAGCGCAACGTGAAGCGCATGCTGGCCTATTCGTCGATCGCCCATGCCGGGTACCTGTTGCTTGGCGTGGCGGCGTTGTTCGCGCCGAAGAGCTCGGCGACGGGCGCGGCGGTTGGTGTGCTGAGCGCGTCACCGCTGTTGCCGGTCGGGTTCGCGATTGCCCCGGCGGTGTACAAGGGCGTGCTGTTCTACCTGTTGGGCTACACGGTCACGGCGATTGGCGCGTTCGGGGTACTGGCTGCGCTCGAGCGGCGTGAAGACGAGGCCCGCGAGAATACCTGGAGCCTCGACAAGCTCTCAGGCCTGGCGCAGCGAAGGCCCGGGTGGGCGATTGCCATGGCGGCGTTCATGCTGTCGCTCGGCGGAGTGCCCCCCACGGCAGGCTTCTTGGGCAAGGTGTACCTGTTCGGAGCGGCCGTCGACGCTGGCCTGTTGGGCCTCGCGGTGGTCGGCATTCTCTCGAGCGTGGCGGGCGCGTACTACTACCTGCGGGTGGTGGTTTACATGTTCATGCGGCCTGCCGCGGCTGACGCGACCCTGCCCGTGAAACACTGGACGACCGAAGTCGCGCTGGTGTTCTCGGCGCTCGCGGTGGTCGGCCTGGGCTTGATGCCGGGCCCGATTACGGCCTGGTTGTCGCGCGCCGGCATGGTCTTCGGCGGGTAAGCGTGGTCGCTCGCTTCGTCACCGCCGCCGCCCACCAGAAGAACGTGGCGGCGCATGCGGCGATGGTGCCGAAAATCGTCAAGCAGCTGCGGGCTCAGAAGATTGGGGCCCGTGCCTCACGGTCGCTCGAGCTGTTCTTCGCGACCAACTCGCTCGCCAAGGCCAAAGCGCTGGTCGAGATGCTCGAGGTGCACGAGTACGCGGTGGTGCTGGTGCGTGATGGGGCGAAGTTCATGGTGACGGGCGTGACTCCGCCGATACCGATGTCGCTGATTGCGTTGCGCGACTGGTCGGCTGACATGGTCGCGCTGGGGTACGAGTTCGATTCACTCTTCGACGGGTGGATGCTGCATGTCTGATCTGCTGATTTACGCCGTGCACGCCCTGTTCTGGGCCTCGTTCGGCGTGACGCGAATGGTGGTGCGCCCCAAAGCCGGGCCGGTCGCGGGCGCCCCTGAGGTCACTGCCGAGAAGCCAGCGACTGCGCCGTTCTCGCGAGGCCTGCTGGCGCTGCACACCGTGGCCTTCGGCGTGATGTACATGGGCATCGGCCAGACGGTGGTACCGAACCGGGTGCCGGAGTGGTTCGCAGGCCAACGCATCGTCGGCACGGCGATCATCGCGCTCGGTGCGTTCTTCATGAGCTGGTCGCTGGCTTACTTTCAGTCATGGCGATTTCGGGCCCAGCTCGACGCAGGCCATCAGCTCGCCACCGGAGGACCCTTTCGCTGGGTGCGCCACCCGATTTACTTGGGCCTCACGTTGTTGGCGTTGGGCTCGGCGGTGTGGGTACCGACCGCGTTCACCTGGGTGGGCTTCGTGTTGATGTTCATCGGCAGCGACCTGCGCGGCAGAGCCGAAGAGAAGTTGCTCGAGGCCCGCTTCGGCGAGGCGTACCGGGCGTACACGGCGAAGACCAAGCGGTTCGTCCCCGGCGTGTACTGAAAGAGGCCAAGAGGTCACGTGTCAGTGCCCGATGGTATGGGGCGGCCGGGGGTCACAATGCGGGTTTTGTTGGCGGTGCTGGTGGTGAGTGGGGTGGGTGCCGCAGAGGCGGCGCCGCCCAGGTTCGAGGTGCTGCACCGAGCGTTGCCGAACCTGGTCTACGAGCTCGACTGCGTCAGCGGCGCGATTTCACAGTGCAGCCTCGAGGCGTACAAGCCGCTGTGGGAGTCGAAGTTTTTGAGCTCCCCAGAAGACCGCGCCGCCATCGAGGTGTGGAAGGCGATTCGGGCCAAGTACTCGCAGTCAGTCGAGCTGCCGCTGGGAGTGACCTTTCCCCTTGGTGAGCGGGGCAATTCGCTGTCGCTGTTCGCGAGCGCCCGCAAGGCGACCATGATGGCGACTTCGGTCGATGACCTGATCAATCGGCTCGACGTGATGACGTTGCCGCACGACCGTGACGCCATGGCCGATGTGGTGCGTCGCTTCGAGCCGCGATTTCGGGTGTGGTGGGCCTCGCAGTCGAAGAGCGGTGATGCCTTCGCCGCCGACCTGAGCAAGTTGCTGATGCGGCTCGACGTGCGCGATCTGATTATGAAATTTCAGGCGTTCTACGAGGCGCCAAATCGCGGTGACCGGGCGCTGCCGTTTCTGGTGCTCGACCGGCCCGCGGCCGATGCGCACGTGCACACCTTCGGTGAGCAGGTCGACGGGGTGTCGCTCATCGAAGTGCCCCCGGGAGACAAGGCCACCAACCGCCTCGACGTCGTGGTGCACGAGCTGTGTCACTATTTCTACTTCACCGCCCGCCCCGAGAGCATCGCGGCGTTTCAAGCAGCCATTCTCGCCTCGAAGGTCCCTGGCGCGATCGGGGCCTACCGGCTCTTCGACGAAGCCATGGCGACGGCGCTCGGCAATGGGTTGGTCGGGTACGCGGCCGATCGCGAAAACTCGGCACGTCGGCTGGCGCGGGTGCAGGGGTTCTACAACGACCCCGACATCGACCGGGCCGCCAAGGCCCTCTACGCCTGGGTGCGCGTGGGCTCGTTCAACGCCCGAATCAGCGACCCCACATTTGCCGCCGGGTACCTCGAGGTGCTCAGCAAGGAGTACGGCGAGTCGCTGGCCGCGCCGAGGCTGTCGATGTTCACGCTGCTGATGTTCGTTGATCAACGGCTCACGCTCGACGTCGACAGGGTGCTCAGCTCGAAATTTCACGTGAACAACAACTCGTCGCTGGTCGGGTTGCCCGAAGAGCCCGAGGTCGACCCCTGGTACGCGGCGGGGCATGGCACCGGCCTGTTCATCGTGCCCCCTGAGGGCCTGGGCGAGCTGGTGAAGAAGAAGCTCATCACCGGGGCTGATCAGAAGGCCCTGACCGAGGCGAAGGGGGGCGCGATGCTGGGCAAGCCCCGCGGCACCGGGGAGTGGACGTACGTCATCGTCGCGGCAGATCAACCGGCGCTCGAGCGGTTGTTCGACCAGCTTGCTGCCGCCAAGGGCCCGCTCGAGGGCTTCGCAAAAGGGGCTTCAACCGCCCAATGAAGGGGCGATTGGTCTATGAAAGCAGCCCATGAAGCTCCGTGTGTTTTTGGCTTCGGCCATCGTCTCGATGTGGGCTGGCTGTCAGTGCGGCCCCGCCTCGCTGTGTGACTCGGTCAAATGCGGTTCGGGTCTGGTGTGCGTGCCTGCCACTGGCAAGTGCGCGGTCGCCGGCGCAGGGCAGACTGGCTCAGACGGCGGTGCCACGGGTGGGGGCATGGGGGGGGGCACCGGGTCGATGCAGCCGGGTGACGCTGGCCCGCAGTGCCCGGTCACCTGCGGCGTCGACGCGCCGGTCTGTGACCCCGTTGCCCAGAAGTGCGTCGTGTGCACCGCCACGGCGGGGTGCTCGGCGCCGACGGCGTTCTGCGACACGAAGGTCGCGCCCAGCGGTGCCTGCTACGGCTGCCGCACCTTTGCCGACTGCGAGGGCGAGCGGGTCGACTGCGATACCAGCACCCACACCTGCTACCGATACGACGCCGGGTACGGCGGGGGCAGCGGTGGCAGCCCGGTGTCATTCGACGATGCGGGCCTGACCGCGCACTGCCAAGACGTGACCGGCAGTGCTCCCACGTGCAAGGGCGAGAGCTGCCCCAAAGGGTACGCCTGCGCCAACGGAGCCTGCGTGCTCAACGGGCGAAACGGCCCGGTGCAAGTGACCCTGCGGTGGGACCGTGACGAAGACCTCGACCTGTACCTGGTGGCGCCGAAGAAGGTCGGCGGCGGGCCGTGCGAGATTTATTACAGCCAACCGAACGCACCTCCGGTCACCATCGGTGGGTACACCTTTCCCACCGTCGGGTGCGGGGCGCAGGCGTACCTCGACCGCGACTCGAACCCGGCGTGCAAGATCGATCACGTCAACGTCGAGAACATCGTCACGCCGACCGGCGAAGTGGCCCTCTCGGGCAAGTACACCGTGCGCGCCAACTACTACCAAAACTGCAGCGCCACCTCGCCCACGCCGTACGAGGTCGAGGTGCGGGCCAATGGGCAGACCCGCTACTACTGCGGCAAGTTCAACCCGAACGCGGCCAACGGCGGCAGTGCGGGCGCGGGCGTCGTCATCACCGAGTTCACGATTCAATAACGACGATGGAACGGACCGAACGTCTGCTCGATTTGGTCGCGCTCCTGCTCGACGCGAAGCTGCCGCTGACCTGGTCGGGCATCTACGACTCGTTTCCAGACGACTATGGCGGCAGCACCGAGGCCGCTGAGCGCAAGTTCGAGCGCGACAAGGCCGAGCTGCTCGAGCTGGGCATCCCCATTGCGTTCGTGCAGGCCACCGATGATCACGAGGCGGGGTACGTCATCGACCGCGAGCAGTACTACCTGCCGCAGCCGGGCTTCACCCCTGAAGAGCTGGCCGTGCTCTACGCGGCGGGCTCGGCGTCGCTCGCGTCGGGCGCTTTCCCCGGCCGGCAAGACCTCGCGCATGCCTTGCGAAAAATTGGCTTCTTCAGCGAGGGGCCGCTGCCGGTGCCCAAAGTTCGGCTCGAGCTGGGCGCGCTGGCAGAGACCAAAGAATTGCCCGGCCGGCTCGAGCTGCTGTGGGCGGCGATCAACGCGCGCAAGGCGGTCGAGCTCGACTATTTTTCACCTCACTCACGGCAGCTGACCCACCGGCGCGTCGACCCGTACGGCCTGGCCCTGCGCCGAGGCCTGTGGAGCCTGGTCGGCTATTGCCACCTGCGCGCCTCGATTCGCACCTTTCATGTGCACCGGGTGCGCGCCCTCGCGGTCAACGCCAAGAGCCCCAAGAGCGTCGACTATGAGGTGCCGGCGGGTTTCGCGCTGCATGACTACGTGGCGCACTGGCCGTGGCAGCACCGCTTTCACCCGCCGCTCGAGGTGCAGGTCGCGCTGACCGGCAGCCTGAACGCGCTCGCACGGCAGCTCTTCCCCGGTGAGCCGAGCGGCGAGGTGGTCACGGTGAAGGCCACCGATGTCGACGGGTTGCTCAAGTACGTCATGTCACTCGGGCCCGAGGCGAGCGTGCGCGGGCCGCCAGAGGTGAAGGCCAAGCTCAAGGCGATGGCCAGGCGGGTGCTGGCCGCGCACCAACCCGTGGGGGCCCCGTGAACCCGACCACCGACAAGGGCCGACCCCTGGTCTACGAGCGGCTGCGCCGGCTGCTGTTTTTGGTGCCCTTCGTCTCGAAGAATCAGGGCCTCACCGTCGACGAAGTCGCCACCGCTGCGGGCCTGACGACCAGCGCGCTGCTCGAAGACCTCGAGCTGCTGACCTTGGTCGGGCGGCCTCCGTTTCAGCCCGATGACTTCGTCGACATCTACGTCGAAGACGACCGGGTCTACGTCGATTTAGATCAACGGTTGTCGGCGCCACCGCGGTTGACCGCGGCCGAAGGCGTGGCCCTCGCTGCGGCGGCTGAGCTGCTGCGACCGGCGGCGGGTGACGCCCTGGCCTCGGCGCTCCAGAAGCTCGAGCGGGTGCTGCCGGCGCAGGCGGTGCAGCAGTACCGGGCGATGAGCAAGCAGCTCGACGTAACGGTCGAGGGGCCGAAGGGCTTGTCGACGCTGGCGCAGGGCATCGTCGAGCATCGCGAGGTCGAGTTCGATTACCTCACCGCGAACCGGGCCCTTTCAGAGCGGCGCAGGGTGCAGCCGCACGAGCTCTTCAGCTTTCGCGGCCAGTGGTACCTGAGCGCTCACGACACGGCGAGGGGCTCGGCGCGGTTGTTTCGCTTCGACCGGTTGTCGAATGCAGCGGTGACCGAGACCACGTTCACGCCGCCCGAGCATGCGAGCGAGGCGCGGTTGCCGACCAGCAGCCAGGCCGAGACGCTGGTGCGGGTGCGCTTCGAGGCGAGCGCGGCGCCGTATGTGACTGAGCACTTCGGTGACGAGGCCAAGCCCGTCGGTGAGGGCCGCGTCGAGGTGCAGGTGCCCGGCGATTCAGAGCGGTGGTTGATGCAGTGGGTGCTCTCGTTCGGCGGCGACGCGGTGGTCATCGAGCCCGAGTGGGCGCGTACCGCCGTCGCCAAGGCCGCCAGCGGGTGGCTCGGCTGATGGTCACCCGCGCGAAGGCACACCGAGAGGAGCGATGGTCATGATCACAGTCGACCTGAAGTTGAAGAAGCGGTACGAAATTGCGCTCGCCGAGCTGAAGAAGGCCAGCGGGCTTTCGCGGTATCGAGTCGTGTCTCGAATCATCGAGAGCACGCCTCCGTTGTACCTGGCCGGGAGCATTCCGAACGAAGGTGCGTTCTTCAAGCAGGTGCTTCAGGAGAGCCGACAGTCGGTTTACCGATTGATACGGGTCGCCAAACACGCGAGCGATGCTGATTTCGAGAAATACGGCTTGAGCGTGCTCGATGCGGCCATCACCTATTTCGAGGCAACGAAAGGCCCCTCGAAGAAAGCGATCGATTTCGACACGCTTCGAATTCTCATTCGGCGCGACGAGGGTGAGGTGTCGAAGCCGTTGAGCGAAGTGAGCGTGGCTGAGGTTCGCAGCGCGATCTCGGCGCGCAAGGGCACGCTGAAACCTCCAGTGACTCCGCCCCGGGTCAAAAAGCTGCTCGAGCTGATGAAGCGGGCCGGCATCGTGCCCGAGTCGGTCACGACCTCGAGGGCTGCAACGGTCATTCGAATCGCGAATTCGTGAGCCCGCAGTCCCAACGTTGGGACGATTTTGGAACTTTCAGGTTCATAGCCTGTCGCATCGTTGGGACAACGCCCCTCTTCTGTTTATGAAATCGAGTGAACGATCGTCGGGCTCAGCAGCGGCTGGCCAGCCAATCACGTGTAGACGGAGCAGTTCTTCGTGTCGAAATACGGCGAGCGACTCGTCACGGTCTTGCGTGAGTCGCACAGCAAACCAGCTCGGCGTTCAACGCTCAGCGCGTATGAAACGAATTGGCGAACGGTCGTTCGAGAGCTGAAGCTCAAGGGTGATTTCGATAAAGCCAAGTTGTACCAATCGCTCAGCGATTCTGTTCGCGGGGCGTAGGTGACCGAAACATCGGTCAGCGCACTCGGCCACCGGGCATGTTGTTTTCAGAATCGTTGGTATTGGGCACAGCGAAATTGGTCATCGAAATAGAGACGCTCACCGACAGTGCGCGCACGAAGTGCCACCACCCCGCGGGTATGAAGAGCGCCTGACCTTCAGAGAGCGTGGTGGTCAGGAGCGGGATGTCAGCGAAGTACGGGAACCGACGCAGGTCGGGAGCTTCGAGGTCGATGAGCGAATAGAAGGCGACGCGGTCTCGGAGCAGCTCGGCCCACGCTGGGTCGATGAGGGTGATGCGCTTCTGACCGCGCACCTGGCACAAGAGGATGTTCGTCGTATCGTGATGGAGCGGCGTGACCGTGCCCCCCGGCCCGTACCAGAGGTAGACGAACCCATCGATCTCAAGTGGGTTCATCAGCCCGTGAAAGAACCCGATGTCTTTCACCATCGCGCGCAGCGGCCCGCTCAAGCCGTTGTTGTTGGCCACGAGGTAGGCGTGATTCGAGAACCGGGTGGCCTCGACCCAGTCGACCCACGCGCCGAAGGTCGTCTCGCCACTGATTTCGTGAACATTCAAATCGTAGAACGCGGTGGTGTCTCGATTCTGGGCCACCTTCACCGGCACCGCACCGAACCGCTGACGAAGTGCCGATGGCGACCACCGGCGCAGCGCCTGCCAGTCTTTCATCATGGCCGTGATTCGCACCGGTCGCATGGTGGCGTAGTGCTCTTTGAAGAACGAGCGTCGCCCCAAGCGAGCCACGGAGCGTATTCGTCGGGCGCCAGGCAAGGCATCGCCAAAGGTACGGCGCAGGCGAGCTTGCCATTCGAGGGTTGCGAGGCGGGCACAGAGTGACTGAATCAGCTCGGCGTTGGGCGAAGTTTCGAGGGCGCGAAGCTCAGAACGGAGCGCACGGCTCGTCACGAGGGGAAAGGGATTGGCCGCGATCAGCTGCTTCGCCGTGAAACCCCTCGACCAACCCTCGGCGAGCCATGCCTTCGACAAAGCATCCATTTGGCGGTGGAGCTTTGCACTCGGCTCGAAGTCTGGGTACCTTCCGCTCCCCCAAAACCGCCTGTGAGACGCGAACCCATGACCACGCTCAAGAAGATTCCGCCGCACCCAGCTCCTCGAAAGACGGGCACCGACGCTCCGAAGATTCCGCCGCACCCGGCGCCTCCGAAGAAGGGCCCTGGCGCTCCGAAGATTCCGCCGCATCCCGCCCCTCCGAAGAAGGGCCCTGGCGCCCCCAAGATTCCGCCGCACCCGGCTCCTCCGCAGAAGTAGTACGGGGCCAGCTGGGCGCTGTCGCAACGTTGCGACAAGATTGTCACTTTTCACGTTCTCAATCTGTCCCATCGATGGGACAGATTGAAACCTCACCGGTAGCCCTGTGCCTGCAGCGCGAAGAGCCTCGCGTACCGGCCTCCTTGGGCCACCAACGCCTCGTGCGTACCGAGCTCGGTCAGCTTGCCGCCCTCGAGCACCGCGATGCGGTCTGCCATTCGCACGGTCGAGAACCGGTGCGAGATGATCACCGCCGAACGGTCTTTCGCCAACGTGCGAAAGCGCTCGAACAAGGCCACTTCACTCTCGGCGTCAATCGATGCGGTCGGCTCATCGAGCACCAGCACGTCGGCCTCGCGCATGAACGCCCGCGCCACCGCCAACTTTTGCCACTGCCCACCCGACAAATCGTGCGCGTCTTCGAACCAGGCGCCGAGCACGGTGTCGTACTTCGCGGGCAGCGAGTCGATCATCTCGGCCGCTCCACCGGCTTCGGCAGCGAGCGCAATCGCCGCGGGAGAATCGAGCTTGGTCGGCTCACCCAAGCCGATGTTCTCGCCCGCGCTGAACTGGTAGCGCACGAAGTCTTGAAACACCGCGCCGAAGCGAAGGCGCAGGTCTTTGACGTCGAGGTCGCGAATGTCGATGCCGCCGTAGATGATCGCCCCTTCGGTAGGCTCGTACAGGCGCAGCAGCAGCTTGATCATCGTCGACTTGCCCGCTCCGTTCTCGCCGACCAGCGCCAGCTTCTCGCCCGGCGCAATCGTCAAGCTGAAGTCACGCAGCGCCCACCCATCGCGCCCGGGGTAGCGAAACGACACCCCCTGAAACTCGATGGTGTGCTGCCCGCGCGCCAGCTGCTTCGGTGGGTTGACCCGCGACGCCTCGCCCGTCGTCGGCAGCTCGAGAAACAAGAACAGGTTCGACATGAACAACGCGTCTTCGTACATGCCGGCAATCGACGAGAGCACCGACTCGAAGGCCGCCTGCCCTTGCCGAAACACCGCCAGGGAAAGGGTCAAATCGCCGACGCTGATCTCGGCCCGCGCGGCGCGACCCGCCACCACCAGGTAGCAGCCGTAGAACGCCGCCGCCGAGAGCATGCCGAGGCCCGTGCCCAGCCACAGCCGCTTGCGCGCCAACGCCCGGTCTTCGCCCAGAAACGTGGTGTACAGCTTTCGATACCGGCCCAGAATCAGCGGCCCCAGGTCGAACAGCTTCACCTCTTTGACGTGCGAGTCTCGGGTCAGAATCCACTCGAGGTAGTTGAGCTTTCGGCCCTCGGGCGCCCGCCAGGAGTACAGCTTGAACGCCATCGACGAGAGCCGGGTCTCGGCGAAGAACGACGGCACCGCGGCGGCCACCAACACCAGCACCGCCCACCACGACACGTTCCACAGCAGCACGCCGAAGGTGGCCAGGGTGATGAAGTTCTTCACCACCGTCACGCCCGCCATCGCCAGCGACAACGGCCTGCTCGCCGACTCGCGCCGCGCGTTCTGCATGATGTCGTAGGTCTTCGAGTCTTCGAAGTGCGAAAGCTCGAGCGTGAGCGATTTTTCTAAGATGCGCTCGGTGATGAGGTTGCCCAGCGAGACGCGGAGCACCTCGCGAACGAAGCCCTGCCCACGGCCCAGCAGCAATGCGGCGCCTGCCAGGCCCAGCTCCCAGGCGACGTATTGCAGCACCAGGCGCTGCGACTCGGGTGACGGCGCCTGCGAGGCGTGCACCACCGCGTCGATGATCAGCTTGCCGACCCAGGCCAGCGTCGCCGGCAGCAACGCTTGCACCATCGTCAGCACCGCCAGAATCACCGCGCTGATCCGGTCCGCGTCCCACACCAGGCGGAGGGTTCGCGGCAACTGGTGGAGCAGCTCGCGCGTGCTGACCCGCTCTCGGAGCTTCTTGTCTTTCGCTGCAACCATCGCCCGTCGGCCTGCCATTGGGGGCGTTGCTTAACCGTGGTTCGACAGGCTCACCATGAGAGGTTCGCTTTTGAGGGTGGGTGAGGTCTTCACCATGGTTCGACAGGCTCACCATGAGAGGAGGTGCGATTTGGGGCCTCAGAGGGTGGTTGTATGTAGGTCTACACGGCGCTAGAGGCGGCGGTTCACCAGAAGGAGAGCTCTTCCACGTGCTCCTGCCCATTCTCGCCTCGTGCCTTGTTGCCGTGCCGACGCCCGCTCCGATGCCGGGCGAGGCGGAGTCGCAGCGCTTCAAGGCCTTCTTCGAGAAGGGCGAGGCCCTCTATCAGGCAGGCGAGTACGGCCCGGCCATCTACAACTTCGAGCTGGCCGACAGTCAGCGGGTGACGCCCGAGGTGGCGTACGACCTGGCCAAGTCGCACGAGAAGCTCTTCGACGCTGCGTTCACGCTGCTCTACTACCGGCTTTACATGCGCCGCGCGCCCGAGGCGACCGACACCCTGCAGGTCGCTGAAAAGGTCGGGCAGGCACTCGCCAAGGCCGAAGCCGAGGGCCGTGGCTTTCTCGAGCTGTGGGCCCCCCGCGCCAAGAGCGTCACCGTGAAGGGCTTTCGCTTCGCCCAGCCGCCGGTCGCGCTGTTCTTGCCCGCAGGTGATTACGACGTCGAAGCCGAGTTTCCCTCCGGCCCCAAGAAAATGGTGGTGCAGATTCGCAGCGGCCGCACCACCTCGCTCACTTTCGAGCCGGTGCAGCCTCCGATGCTGACCGTCGAGAACGCGCTCACCGCCGACCTGGTCGCCGCCGGAGTCGAGCGTGACCACGGCCCGACCACCTCGGGCACCCGCGTCGCCGCCTACGTGGTGGCCGGAGTCGGAGTCGCCGCGCTGATCACCGGCATCATTCTGGGCGTCTCGGCCAACGCCGACCTCGCCCAATCACAGAACAAGAACCTCACCGTCTCGACCGCCCAGGCCGCCGCTGCCAGTGCCAACGGAAAAGGCGTCGCCGCCAACGTGCTCTTCGGGGCCGGGGGTGCCAGCGTCGCCGGAGGTATCGTATTGTTCATCTTCTCCATGCCCGAGCCCGGCATGAAGACCAGTGGAGGTTCTTGAAATGAACCGCTCGATGTTTTTGCTGTGCGCGGGGCTCGTCACCGTCAGCTGCGCGACGAACGTGAAGGTCGACCCGGCGGGCTACGCCTGTGACCCGGGCAATGTGTGCCCCTCGGGGTACGCCTGTGTGGGTGGACTCTGCCAGCTCGGTACCACCACGCTGTGCTCGGTCACCAGCTGCGTGCAGCTCGCGCAGTGCGTCGGCACCAAGGTGAAGACCTTCGCCGGCAGCTGCGACACCGGGAGCGGCGTGTGCAGCTACGTGCCCACCGAGACCGCCTGCGTGAATGGCTGCGCGAACGGCGCCTGCGTCGACGCGTGCAAGGGCGTCACCTGCGCCACGCCTCCCGCGCCGGTGTGCATGGGCTCGACCCTGCACGGGTTTCAAGGCAACGGCACCTGCAGCCTCACCACCGGCGTCTGCGCGTACACGCCGGTCGACACGGTCTGCACCAATGGCTGCACCGCCGGCGCGTGCGTCAACCAAGACACCTGCTCCGGAGTGATGTGCACGACGCCTCCAGCGCCCGTGTGCGAAGGCCAGGTGTTGCGCACCTACTTGTCTGCGGGCACCTGCGCCGCGGGCACCTGCAGCTACCCCTCGGCGACGATGACCTGCGACACCGCGTGCTCGGCGGGCGCCTGTGTCTCGGCCGCGGCGGTCTTCAAGCAAACCGGCCCCCGGCTGCGCTTCGCCGTCTCGGCGCTCGACGTGGCGCCTGGCTCGAGCGGTGGGCTCGCGGTGGCGGTGGGCAAGGCCGGCAACGTCGCCCGGTGGAACGGGACGGAGTGGGCCGTGCTCGCGACCCCGACGAAAGAGAACCTCAACGCGGTGCACTTCGTCAGCAACAACGCGGCGTGGCTGGTCGGTGAGAGGCGCACCGTGTGGACGTATCGGAGCGGGGTCATCAGCGCGGTCAGCAACCCGCCGGGCTCGGGCAGCTCGAACTTCGTCGGGGTGTACGGCCGCGGCGATGCCGACGTGCTGATCGTCGACGACGTCGGCAACTGGCACAAGTGGAACGGCTCTTCGTGGGCCTCTGGAGCCCTGCCCAGCGCGAAGGGGCCGTATCTGATCAGCAGCGTGTTCATCGACGAGACCAACCGCGAGCGCATCGGCGGCAAGTGTGGCTCGAGCGCTCACGCCACCTGCATCGCCTACCGAGACCCGACCTCGGGCCTCGACTTCGGCATCGATCTCGATGCCACCAGTGACAGCTCGGGCTGCGACGCGCTGGGGCCGTGGGTCGACCCTCCGCCCTCGCTGGGAGGCCCCGACGTGCTCTGCGGCAAGCCCACCAACGAGCTGCGCCGCCACAACCCCTACGGCTTCACCGGGTCGGTGCTGGGCCCGACGCCGATGCTGTCGACGGGCAACGGCGTGGTCGGTATCGCCGGGGGCGCCAGCCATGCGTCATATGTGCTGACTTCGTCGAGCGGCCTCTCGGCGACCGGGGTGTTGTACCGATTGGTGAGATCAGGCGTGACGGTGCCGGTTGATCAGCTGCTGACCACCAGCTTTGGCGAAGAGCACCTCTCGCTCAACGACGCGGCAGGCGTGCTGGTGGCCGACGTGGTGCGCACCCAAGACGTGAACAACGTGCTCCACCGCAGCCCGAGCGTGAATGAGGCCTTCGACCTGGGCGAAGACTGGGCCGCCACCACCGCGACCAACGCCGATGATCTGGTGCTGATCAACACCTCTGGCGACCCGGCGGTACGCAAAGCGGGCGCGCCGGTGTTCAACTTCATTCGCGGCCCCGCCGAGGTCAGCGCCCTCGCGGCGGCGGCACAGAACGGCACCGGCGTGTTGATCGTCGGCTCGAACAGCGTCACCGGCGCGGCGCTGATCGAGCGCTTCAGCCCCGGAGTCGGCTTCAGCGCGGTCGCGACCAACACGCCAAACGCCGCGCTGAGCAGCGTGTGCCGAATCTCAGACGCAGAAGCCTACGCCGTCGGCACCGGCGGGCTGATCTTCTCGATCAACACCACCACGCTCAGCGCCACCAAGATGCCCTCGACCACCAGCCAAGATCTGCTCTGGGTCGACTGCGGCGCTGCCGGCCGGGCGGTCGCCTGTGGCAAGAACGGCACGGTCTTGCGACTCTCGGGCGGCGCGTGGTCGAGCACCACCCCTTTTCCCAGCGCGGCGCGGCTGACCGGCTGCAAGCTGCTCGGCGACACCGTCTGGGCCTCGGGTGACAACGCCTTCGCGCGGCTCGACCCCAATGGCACCACCTGGTCGGTGCTGCCGGCCCGGGCCGGGCTGCGGGGGCTGTTCATTCGAGCCCCGAACGACATCTACGGCTTCACGATTGGCCTCGGCACCTCCGACGTGCAGCGCTTCGACGGCACCTCGTGGCGCAGCGCGATTCAGGTCAAAGGCATGCTCCGCGGAGCCGTTCAAACCAGCGCCAAGCTGACCTTTGGCGGCAGCGCTGGCGTGCTCGTCGAGGGCCAATAGACCCGGGCCTGGCAGATCAACCGCAGTCGTTTTCGGGGGTTGCTGCGGCGACCGTGGGGGGGTGTGCAGATCAGCGCAAAGATGCTACCTGCTGGCGACTTTGCCGGCTCGCTGCCCCTTTGAGCCAGAGGACTTGTACGCATGCGATTGCAGACTCCGTCACCCGGCCAGCTTGGAATTCCCGCGATGAACGGGGTTTCGTCTCAAGTGGTTTCGAAGGCTCCGAAAGGCACCGCCGCGATGCAAATGAATGAGCTCGACCCCCGCATCAAGCTTCGCTCGTCGCTGCGCTGTGACGGCATCGGCCGCCTCGATTGCGCCGAAGATCTCGAGTCGGGTCAGCGGTTGGCGGTGCGGTGGCTGCCCCTCGACGCGAACGGCGAGGCCGCGGTCAAGGCCTGCGAGCGCTTGCCGGTGCACCCGATGTTGCCGCGCATTCGCCAGACCGGCCGCATGGGCTCGATGGCGTTCTTGGCGCTCGATTTTCCCGAAGGGTCGTTGCTGTCGACGATTCTGGGCGACCGCCTCGATACCGGCGTGGTCTTGCAGATGGCCTCGCAGCTGGCCGACGCGTTGGCCACGGTGCACAACCAGGGCGTGGTGCACGGCGAGTTCGGCAGCGACTCGGTCTTGATGGTCGGCGACAAGTCATACCTGTGGGATTTGCCGTTGGTCATCGCCAACCGGTTGACTGATCGCCGCGGCGAGAACCGCTTGATGCAGAACCTGGTTCGCGTGGTGCCCTACCTGGCGCCCGAGCGTGCCCGGGGTGCCGGCGCGAGCTGCGAGGCTGACGTGTATTCGCTGGGCGCACTCTTGTGCATCTGCGCCGGAGCGCCGATGCCGGCCGACTCCACCACGTTGGGCACGGTCTATTCGATTGCCCAGGGCCAGTGGGTGCCGCGGGTGCCCTCGACCATTCCCCAACCGTTTCACGGCATGATCGAGAAGATGATCTCGGCCGATGCGACCGAGCGGCCGGCGGCGCAAGACGTGGCCAAGCTGTTCGCGACTCCGATGCAGACGGGCTCGCTGCCTACCGTGCCCGACATGCCGATGATTCGCCTGCCGCCCGAGCTTCAGGCGCGCGCGAATGCGCTGCTCAAGGCCAAACCGGTGATGCCGGCGTTGTCTGAGCCGTTGGCGCTCGACCCGTTGCCGTTGGGTGAGCCCGAGCGTGAAGAGATCAGCGTGACCGCGGCGATGTCTGTCGAAGTGCCGGCGATGGCCGAGCCGCCCGTCGAGCCGATGGCGGTGCACGCGGTCGAGGTCGCTCCGGTCGAGCTCGCGCCGGTGGTGGCCGCTGCGGCGGTCGAGGTCGCGCCGGTCGAGGTCGCGCCGGTCGTGGCTGCGCCGGTCGAGACGAGTGTCGAGGTCGCGCCGGCGATGGTTGCGCCGGCCGTGGTCGAGCCTGAGGTGAAGGCGGCCGAGGTCGATGAGGTGCCTGAGGCGGCGACCAATGACGTGGTCAAGTTGCCGACCATCGAGATGCCCAAGGTCTTGCGCGTGGAGTCGATGGTGGTGCCGCCTCCGGCGTCAGCGCCCCGTTCATCGGTCGCGTTGAGCGAGTCGGTCTCGGTGTCACCCGAGATGATGCGTGACGGCGCGGCGGTGTTCTCGATGTTCAGCGAGCCCCCGAAGCAGTCGATGACGATGTGGTGGGTCGCCGGCGGGTTGGTGGTCGCGATCGTCGCGATGCTGGTGCTGGCGCTGAGCATGGTCGGTGGGTCGACGGCCGAGCACGCGGCTCCCGCGGCGATGGTCGCGCCGGTGCCGGCGAAGGTCGAAGCGGCGCCTGCGGTGGTTGCGCCCGCGGGTGAAGCGGCTCCGGGCGTGGTGCCCGCGCCGGTCGCGCCTGCTCCGGCGAATGAGGTGGCCCCGGCCGCGAAGCCGGAGTCGACCAAGCTCTCGCCGGCCAAGCCGCGCACTGAAGAGATGGTCGACATGGGCGGCAATGACGACGAGCTGGCGCCGTTGGCGAAGGCGAAGGCGGCCGTGGCTGCGCCGCGCGCTGCGCCGGTGGCGAATCAGAAGGGCAAGCACGCCAAAGCGGTGAAGGCCGCTTTCCCGGTGATGGTGAGCCCGTCGGCCACTGAGCTGGCGGCGCAGTTGGTGGCGCCTCCCGCGGCGTCGGCGCCGATTGTCGAGGCGCCCGCTCCGGCGGCTGCGGCGAGCGCTGCGAGCCCTGACGCGGTGTTCGACCAGCCGGTCAAAGAGACCCGGGCTGAGTCGAAGAAGCCGAACCCGTAAGGGCAGCTGGTTGCGGGCTCTGACTCGCACGGGTGCGCTCGAACGGTCTCTGGCCTCCCGCTCCACGACCGAAGTTTCAGGTCGACCGCGGAAGTGAGAATCTCAGGGCGGCGGTAGACACACATATTCGGCTTCGTACGCGCCGATCGGCTCGAAGTCGCCGCCCGTGGCAGGGACAGGGACCGGCGGATGAGGGGCTCGCAGCAGAATGCCGTGGGTTTGGTCGAACGTTCGAAACTTGATCGCGCCTGGGTACGCGGTGAAGAGGTCGAACGTCTCGGTTTCAAAAACGACCTTTTGGGTCGGCCGCAAGACGTAAAGGTCTTGGTCGAAGACCCCGTTGTCTCGAGTCGAAATGAGGAACGCCTCACCGTCGATGGTGTTGGTGAGCCCTACCGCGTAGGGCAATTTCTCAGGCCAATAGAGGCCTCCATCGCGATATCGAAGGGCTGTCCTCGGAGTCGGCGCGGTCACGAAGTCACGAACTTCCAGCACGAGTGGGTTGTCCTTTACGACGCGGCATTGATCGGCGTTCAGGTCTTCGAAAATGAATTCGCAGCCCCCGTCAGCTTCGGGAGAGCACCGAAACAGTCGGCAAGAGTTGAATGATTGAATGAAGAAGGAGTCGGCGCTCATGCCGCTCAACCATGCTGTTCCGATCTCGGGGTGGCGCACGTTCACACCCCCATCACGAGAGACGTCGATCAGCGTCGGTTGGAAACCTGGCGTCGTCGCGATCGCCCAACCGTTGGCCGTTGCGAGCACATTGAAGCGCAGCCATCGGTATGCGGGCCTGATGGGAACATCGACCCGAGCGACGCGAGTCACGCCGCCATCGGCGCGGACCGTGTCGACGTTGAAAATGGGGTTTAACCAGTCGTCGGAGAACACCCGCACCCACTCGTCTCCGTCTGGCAAAACGAATGAGAAACCAGCGTCAGCATCGAGGGTCACTTGGTTGGTGACGTTGAGCCGATCGTCGAGCCAGATGAGTTCGTTGTCGAAAGCGGTCATCCACCCCTGGGTCTGCCTGTAGATCGTTCCCGTGGACATCTCGCCGAACAATTGCCCACCGTCTCCTACGAAGAAGACCCGTGGCGACGACTTGTCGATTCGACCGTCGCAATCGTTGTCGAGGCCATCACACTTCAGCTCGACCATTTCGTAGTCAGGGCCGTAGTTGCAGGGTGTGAAGCCTCCGTCGAGACAGAGCGCGTCCGTATGCGTTGAGGTGGCGCACACGCCAAATGTCAACCCACACGGTCGGGTCAGCACTCCGCCATCGCCGAATCGATCGATCAAGCCGTCTTGATCATTGTCGATGCCGTCACATACTTCGGGCGAGCCAGTCGATGCGTCCGCGCCGCTGGATCCGGAGTCGTTGGCAACCGATGCGTCGGCTGGAACCGAGGCGTCAGCCGCAACTGAAGCGTCAACCGCAACTGAAGCGTCAACCGCAACTGAAGCGTCAGCCGCAACCGAAGCGTCGGTATGGACGCTTCCACTCTCGTCAGTGGGCTTCAAGCATCGGCAGCTGGCCGCCAAAATCACACACCACAGCAGACCACGCATCCCGCTCCCCTCGGTCTCGTTGGACCAATCTTACACGTCCGTTGTCGGTTTGCGCTCGGCAGGGCTGCAGTGCTCGATGTCGCCCGCATCGGCGTCGACCATGGTTGCAACGCTCCGCACACGCGATCTCGGAGCGCTCGTCGGCCACGCTCGAGCTGAGATTCGACGTGTGCGCCCCTTCGTCTTGAGCGACTCGAAGGCCCCTCGATTCAACTCGAGATCTCGATTCACCACCGTGAACAAATCAACCCCACACTGCCGCGACCTTGTCTCGCACCAGCGCTGCCTGCGCGTACCCTGCCTTCGCCGCCATCGCGCGCCGCTTCGGGTCGAGCGCGTCTTTGCCCATCTGCGCCCGCGCGGCCTGATCAGGCACGACCACCGCCACGTTCGCCCCGCCGGCCCGCAGCGCCTCACTCTCGACCCTCACCGACGGCAGCGCGCCGGCCCCGAACGGCAGGGGCGCCAGAATCACCACGTGTTTTCGCCCCTGCGCCAAATGCGCATTGGTGACCGAGCGCATGCCGCCGTCGATGTACCGCTGGCCCCCAATCGTCACCGGAGGCCAGACCCCCGGCACCGCGGCGCTCGCACCGACCGCGTCGAGCAGGGTCACCCCGCTGTTCTTGTCGAACACTTTGAACTCACCGGTCACCGCATTCACCGCGCTGATCTGCAACGTCGCTTCGGGCCATGGCGGAGAGCCCCCGAGCAACGCCTCGAACGCCGGTCGCCGCTGGGCCTCGGTCTCGGTCTTGCTGCCCAGCGCCAGGTGCCCGATGCGCGCGCCAAACCCCACCGGCGTCTTCTCTCGCCACAGTGCCCACGCGTACCGCAGCAGCATCACCCGGCCCAGCGTGACATGGCGCTCACCCTCAGACGCCTCGAGCTGACGCGCATAGAGCTCAGACAATGGCCGGCCTCCAAGCACCAGCGCCGCGACCACCGAGCCCGCCGAGGTACCGACTGTCAGCTCGGGCCGGGTCAAATCGACGCCGCGCTCGAGCAGCCCCAGCATCAGGCCGATTTCCCACGCGATGCCGGTGATGCCCCCGCCGCCTAAAATCAACGCGTTCGACTCGTTCATGACACCCCTCGTCTACACCCGAAGGTTCAGCATGCCGTGGGCTCGTTCTGGCGCAAATTGTGTGAAACGTTCGGCCCATGCGTCGAATCGCCTGTGTCCTCGGCTGTGTGGGTCTTGTCGCCGCGTGCGAGAAGCCTCCCGCGGGCCAGGGGCTTCGAGTCACGGTGACGCTCGCGGCCTCGACGCGCTCCACCTGCGTGAAGGTGATGGTCGATGGAGCCCAGGTGCACCAAAGCGTGTCAGTGCCAGTCAACGGAGCGTCGCAGTTCGAAGTCGCCGTGCTTCAAGGCGCGCTGCCCGATGACGTCACCGTGCAAGCGGTCGGCTTTTCAGATGCGGCCTGCACCGCGCTGACGGCACCCAGCGAGCGTTCAGAGGCCGTGGCTGCTCGCTTCGTGACCGACAGCGTTCGCTGGGTCCCGGTGTTGGTGCGCCAGCTCTCCGGCGTCGACGCCGACAATGATGGCTCGCCCGTCGAGCTCGACTGCGACGACAAGAACCCGATGCGCACGCCAGGCCGAGCCGAAGACTGCGCTGACGGCGTCGACAACGACTGCAACATGCTCATCGACTGCGTCGACCCGGTCTGTGAGGCCAAGGCGTGCGCGCCCGGAGTGCCGGCTGAACAGGCCGCCTGCGTCGTCTTCAGCTGCGCCGAGAAGCGCTGTGACAATCACCTCGATGACGATCGCGACACCCGGCTCGACTGCGAAGACGCCGATTGCGACGGTAAGGCGTGCCTCAACGGTGGTCACTGTGCTGCGCGGGTCTGTCTCAACGCGACCAGTGAGGTTGGCCTGTGCGGCGATGGCGACGACAACGACAACGACGGGCTGGTCGACTGCCTCGACTCCGACTGCTTGGCGCAGCAATGCAATGATCAGCTCACCTGCAGCGAGCACGAGGTCTGCCTGGCCGACAAGACCTGCGGCTCGGGCACCACGGTCGGCTGCGTGGCTCCTTCGGCGTGCTTTGCGAATGGCGTCTGCCGCGAAGGGCCCAACGGCAGCGGAGGCTGCACCTTCTCGGTCGTCACCGCCGGCCCGTGCGACGACTTCAAAGCCTGCACGACCAACGACGTGTGCGCGGGTGACGGCGGCTGCGCCGGCTCGCCGGTCACCTGCGACCAACCACCGGGCATTTGCTTCGCCCCGGTCGGCACCTGCCAGGAGTCACTCGATGGCGGCTGCACGTACGAGGTGCTTCGCGGGCTGTGCGATGACGGCAAGGCGTGTACCTCCAGCGACGCCTGCAACCCTGACGGGGGCTGTGGCGGCATCGACGTGGTCTGCGTGCCCAACGAGTGCCAGATGAACGGCGCGTGCGCCGAAGCGACGGGCGGGTGCACCTACACGCCGAAGACCGGTCAACCCTGCAGCCTCGGGGTGTGCGATTCGCAGGGGCAGTGCATGGCCATCATCGACGGAGGCACCGACGCCGGCACCTCCCGGGCCGACGCCGGCTTCGTGCCCTCGAACTTCGACCCGAGCCAGGTGCCGGTGACCTCGGTCAATGCGGTGTTCACCTGCGATGCCACCGTCACGATTGGTGACACCACGGTCACCATCGCGGGCGCGAAGCGTGGGTGTACGCCTCCGACGATACCCACCGCAGCGGTGCCGCAGGCGGGGGGCACCACCGCAGCCTTGTTGGCGATGAGCAGCCTGGTCATCAACCCCGGAGTCACCGTGCGGGTCGTCGGCACGCGGCCGGTCATCTTCGCGGTGCTGGGCACTGCGACGCTCGAGGGCAACATCAACGTCAGCGCAGTCGACTCATCGAGCTCGGGGCCGGGGGGCAACACCGACAACTTCTGTCTGAGCAATCGGGGCACGCCGGGGTCGGGCAGCAACGCACCGACGGGCGGAGGGGGCGGCGGCGCGTACGGCACCTCGGGTGCGTCGGGAGGCGTCGGCACTGGCTCGACCACCAACGCGGGCGTCGGGGCGAGCGCCAACGGCAATGACGAGCTCATTCCACTGCGCGGCGGGTGCGCGGGTGGCAACGGCGGCAGCCTGGCGGGTGGGTTTCTCGGGCGCGCCGGCGGAGCACTGCAGATCACCGCGTTCGGCGTGCTCAGCCTCAACGGGCAGCTCGCGTCTTCGGGCTCACCCGGGCTCGGCGGGTTCGGGTTTCAAGCCGGCGGCGGCGGAGGCGGCAGCGGTGGCGGAATTCTGCTCGAGTCACCTCGGGTGACCGTCGGCGCGGCGGCGCGAATCACGGCGAATGGGGGTGGTGGCGGTGCGGGCGCGACGAATCGCAGCGGGGGCTCGGGTGAAGGTGGCACGGCGACGGGCACTCCGGCGCTGGGAGGGACGGGGCCAGCCTGCGGCGGGGCTGGTGGGCAGGGCGCGGCGATTCTCGGGGCAGCCGCGGCGGGGGAGGCGGGGGGAGGGACAGGGTGTGGCGCCACCGGTGGTGGCGGAGGCGGGGGTGGCGGCATGGGCAGAATTCGAGTCAACGCGAGCCAGGGCTGCTCGCTGGCTCCGGCCGCGGTGTTCAGCCCGGCGTCGACCTCGGCACAGGTGAGCTGCGTTCACTGAAAGCGGACTGGGGAAGGACGGGTCCTTCGAGTCCCTCAGGACGAACGGAGGGTTTTTCGTTAAAGGCGTCGGCATGGTTGCGAACGAAATTACCCTCGACTTTCAGCGCACCGCGCGCATCGGCTTCGAAGAGGCCATCTTCTGCCAGGGCAAGACTGTTGATCAGCTCTGCGAGATTCTCGACACCGCCAAGGCCCGCGGCGCTTCGCTGCTGCTGACCCGGCTCAGCGTGGCCCAGCACGAGGGGCTCACCAAAGCCCACCGCGAGGCGCTCGACTATGAGCCCCATTCTCGCACCGCCGTCTTCGGCCCCTGGCCCCGCCCCGAGGCACCCTCTCGCGTCGCGGTCGTCGGCGCTGGCACCAGCGATGCCCATGTCACTCGCGAAATCGTTCGCTCGCTGCGTTACTACGGCGAAGGCTCGACCCTCGTGATGGACGTCGGCGTCGCCGGCCTCTGGCGCTTGCTCGAGAAAGTCGACGTGCTCAAGAGTCACCCCGTCGTCGTCGTCGTCGCGGGGATGGATGCGGCGTTGCCCACCGTCGTCGGCGGGCTGATCGGCAGCGTCGTCATCGGCGTGCCCACCTCGAACGGCTACGGCGTCGCGGAGGGTGGCAGCACCGCGCTCCACTCGATGCTCGCCAGCTGTGCACCGGGCATCGTCGTGCTCAACATCGACAACGGGTACGGCGCCGCCTGCGCCGCCATTCGGGTGCTCCGCAGCATCGACGCGTCTCGCTAAATCAGGGCTCGGCGTTCGCGTGGCGAATGAAGTACCCGAAGTCGGTGGTCGCGCTGAGGTTTCGGCTGGTGAACCAGAGCTGCACGGTATCGTTCACCACTCGAATTTCAGGAGCGATGACCCCGCCCGACTCCAGCCCTCCGCCATCAGCGGGCGGCGTCGGCAGGTAAAACGGCGCGGGGCAGACGGTGTACGGGCCGAACGGCTGATCGGCCCAGGCCAACGCGAGCGAGGTGTCTGGCAACCGGTCGTCGGTAAAGGCGGTGAACGCCAGCAGCCAGCGCCCATTGGGCAGCTGAACGAATGAGGCTTCACCCACCGCGCGGTTTCGCCATGAAGTCGCGGCCGCGCGCTCGAGCACGGGCGTTGGTTCTTTGACCCAATGAACGCCATCGGTGCTCGAAGCGCCCAACAGCGCGAGAAAGCCCTTCGCGGCGGGGTTGCAGTTTCGCAGGCACCAGCCTGAGTACAGCATCATCCAGCGGGCTCCATCGCGGGCGATGGTCGGGCTGTAGGTCGCTTCGCCGTCGAAGCCGCCGTCGGTGCCCGAGAGCACGATGCTGTCGTCGCCGAAGTCGAGGCCTGCATCGCGGTGGCTGGCCAGCCCCACCGACGCGGGAAACCCGTCGCTGCAGATGCCGTACATCGTGCACAGCGCGGCGTTGATCTCGGTGCGGTAGCCGGCGAAGTACAGCTGGCTCCCGGCGTCGCTGAGCACCAGCTCGGCGCTCTCGAGCTCTTCGGCCCAACTGCCGGCGTGGCCCCGCAGCACCACCCCTGCGTCACTCCAGTGCAGGCCGTCGGGTGACGTCGCGCTCGCCAACAGGTTGTCGCCGCTCGTCTCGTCGAGGCTCGAGAAGATCATCTCATAACGGCCCTGAGCCCAGAGCACCGTCGGGTCGGAGGCTACATTTCGAAACCCCCGCACGACTGGCTGCGCGCCCACTGACCACCGCCAGGAGCAGGGGTCTTGGGTGAGCCAGCCGGCGTCACGCGCGGTGCCTGAGTCGGCGGGGCCTGCGTCGCCGATTAATCCGGCGTCGGCGATAACCCCGGCGTCGCTGATCAACCCCGCGTCGGCGGTTGTGCCCGCGTCGAACGGCATGCCGCTGTCACCGCGCCGTCCGCCATCGAGTGCAACGCCGCCGTCGGTTTCGACAGCGGGAGGGCAGGCACACAGAATCACGAACACGGCCGCGCGCAGGAGTGCGGCACGCGAGCTGACGGGATACCGCCGTTCGCCAACCCGTCGGGGCGCTCGGTCTCGACGTGCTCCGCCGTCAGGTTCAACGGCCATGGCGCAACTCCGGAGCACCGCACCAGCGGCCACGCGAACCTTCGCGACACGGCCCAAGGCGAAGCTCACCCAACCTCAGCGGGGATACCGCGGTTCGCCAACGCATCGGCCCGCTCGTTCTCGACGTGCCCCGCGTGGCCCTTCACCCACCGCCACTCGATCTGGTGCCGCTTGGTCGCCAGGTCGAGCGCCTGCCAGAGGTCGGCGTTCTTCACCGCCTGCTTCGCCGAGGTGCGCCAGCCATTCTTCTGCCACCCGAAGATCCACTTGGTGATGCCCTGCTGCACGTAGGTCGAGTCGGTGTGCACCCGCACTTGCATTGGCCGGGTCAGCGCGTTGAGCGACTCGATGACCGCGGTGAGCTCCATGCGGTTGTTGGTCGTTTGCAGGGTGCCGCCGAAGAGCTCGCGTTCTTGGCCGCGCCACCGCAACAACGCTCCCCAGCCCCCGGGGCCCGGGTTCCCCTTACAGGCGCCGTCGGTGAAGATGTCGACTCCAGGGAGCGGCGCGTCGTCAGCCATGCGCGCGGCACCTTACCGCTTACCGGGTCAGGCGCTGCACTTCTCGCATCATGAAGCCGCGGGTCTCCATGTCGACGCCGTCGAGGCGCACGCCGAAGCCGCGCAGGTGGTTGCGGCTGTCGACCGTGCCCGACTCGAGCGCAACCGCGCCCAGCGCCTCGATGTTGCGCTGCGCTTCGACGAACTGAAACGTGAGCAGCATGCGCGTACCCAGGCCCAGCGTCGGCAGACAGGGGAAGAAGACCGACGCGTTCTGCAGGTTCATCAGCCGGTGTACCGAAAACACGTGGGCGGTCGAGCCGTTGATCTCGAGCGAGCCCTTCATGCGCGCATCGGTCTGCTGCAGCCGCAATCTGGCCAGCGCCCAGGTGTCTTCACGGCTCGGCGCAGGGCTCGGAGTCGACGCCGCCGCGGCCGCGCTCGTGAAGCGCTTCTCGACGGTGGTGATGACCTCGGTCAGGTATTGGTACACCGCCATCTGCGCCCGCAACAGCTCAGGCGCGACGTCTTTGGGCAAGCGACCCGGGTGAACGTGCTTCGCTCGAGCCGCGAAGCCGGCCCGAAAATCTTTGGCGGTGGCGTTGGCTGGCACGCCGAACAATTGGTGCGGCCGCAGGTCTTTGAAGCGGTCGAGCTCGAACATCAAGCGCTGGGCCTCTTCGGTTTCACGCCGCCGCCGCACGTCGGGCAATTCGGCGCCGACCATCGCTTGCACCTGCGGCTGCCGGGCGATCGGCTTCCACGTGAGGTTGTCGCCCGAGACGTGCAGAAAGAAGCCCGGTCTCGCGCGAATGAGATCGACTGCGACTTCTCGAGAAATTGGCCCGACCTGGCCGCCGCGAGAATCTTTGAGGTACCAATTGTCCATGTCGTCTCCGAGGGTCGGGTACGATGTCATGCCCCCGGGTGTAGGACACAAGGACTCGTTCTGGAGTCGCACCTTTCATGCGCTCACCGCCGATGAAAACCCCCAAAAACGACGAATGCTGAGCTTGGGCGCGCCACTCGGGCTTCTCACTCTTCTGGCCGTGCCAGCGGTGTTGGCCGCCTACTTCTTACGGCGCCGGCAACCGGTGCGCGTGGTGAGCGCGCTGTTCTTGTGGAGAACCCCACAGCACCGCGCCGATGCCGGCCCCCGGCTCGAGCGGCTGAGCCGCGAACGCTCGCTGATTCTCGAGCTGCTGGCGGTGCTCGCAGCCACCGCGTTCTTGAGCGACCTGGGCTGCGCGCAAACGGCGACCCAAACGCAGCTGGTAGTGGTGCTCGACGGCAGCCTCTCGATGCAAGCGAGCGTCGATGGGCACTCGAGCCGAGACCGCGCGCTCGAGCTGCTGACCCGCTTGATTGGCGAGTCACGACCGGCGGTGGTGTCGGTGATCGAGTCGGGCACCCGCCCGACCGTCTTGGCAGGGCCGAGGCTCGAAGCGGCGCGCGTGATGGCACAGCTCGAGCGCTGGGTGCCCTCGCAGCCGGCGCATGATCTCGCTCCCGCGATGCAGATGGCCAAAGAGCTCGCGGGCTCCGATGAGCAGCTCGAGCTCATCACCGATGGGCCAGTGGTCGGCGAGCTGCCTGCGCAGACACAGGTGCGCTCGGTGGGGCTTCGGGCCGAAAACCTGGCGCTGACCTCGGCGCGGCGAAGCGATGAAGCGGGTCGCGCGATGGTCACCGTGCGGGTGTCGAACTTCGGAGACTCCACGCGCCGGGTACCAGTGCGGTTCGGCGGCGACGGCGTTGTCACCCAGACGCAAGAGGTCGAGGTGCCGGCCGGCGGCTCCATCGCGCTCAGAGCGGGCTTCACGACGCGCGGCGCGGTGTGGGTGCGACTGCCGCCCGATGCGCTCGAGGCCGACGGCGCGATTTCACTGCTGCCCGCACCTCGGGCCGAGGTGGAGCTCGAGCTGCTGGGCGGGCTCGACCCGGCTGCCGTCTCCGCGGTCGAGCGGTTCATCGCGACCACCGATGTGCCAGTCGATGCGCACTCGACGCTCCGGTTCGGGCCTCCGGGGTCTGCCGCGAAGGTGACCATTGGCGTCACCGAGGCGGGCGCGAAGCGGTCGTTCGTCGGCCCATTCTTCAGCCAGCACGCGCACCCAGCGCTCGATGACGTGCATCTCGCCGGAGCGGTGTGGACCGCTGGCCCCAACCCCGAGGGCCGAGTGTTGATCAGCGCTGGCGAGGCGGTGCTGATGAGCGAGGGTGATGACGGCGCCTTTCACCTGAACCTCGATCTCGCACGCTCGAACGTGCAGAAGACCGAGGCCTGGCCCGTGCTGCTGAGCAACTTCGTTCGGCTGACCCGGGCGAGCGCGCCGGGGTTGCCGCGCAAGCAGCTCATGCTGGGTGAAGAGGTGACGGTGGTCACCACGCCAGGAGCGAGCTGGGCGCTGCGGCACGACGACGGTACCGTGCAGACCATTCTCGGAGTCGGCGCGGTCACGCTCAGCCCGTTGCCCAAGGCCGGGCATTGGGCGTTGCTGCAAGACGGTACGCCCCTCGATGGGCTCGAGGTGTTGGCGCTCGACCCGATGGAGTCTGATCTCCGCACGCGGGGGCCCTTCGAGCTCGCGCCCAACCGGGCGGCGCCGATGTTGGCGTCGCTGGGGGTCGCGCACGAGCGCCCGTGGTGGGCCTTGGCGGCCCTGTTGCTGTTGCTGCTGGCCGATTTCGCGCTCACCTCGACCGAGCGGAGGCTTCATTGAGCTTCGCGCTGCCCCAGGTCTTGTTACTGCTGGTACCGCTGGCGGTGGTGCTCTGGCGCCGAGGGCGGGTGCGGGGGCCCGCGATGGCGGTGCGGGTCGCGCTGCTGGTGCTGATCACCGTGGCGCTGGCACGGCCGTCTTGGCGGCTCCACAGTGCCGGCTCTGATCTGGTGGTGGTGGTCGATCGCTCGAGATCGATGCCTGATCAGAGCGAGGCTTCGGCGATTGAGTTGATCAGGCTGCTCGAGTCGCAGCGCCGCGCTGGAGATCGGGTGGCGGTGATCGGCTTCGGTCGCGAGGCCAGGCTCGAGCGCGGGTTCTCGAACGACGCGAGCTTCAGTGGGTTCTCGGCGACGATCGATGGCGAGGCCTCGAACCTGGCAGGGGCGCTCGAGAGCGCGTTCGATCTCCTCCCCTTGGAGCGCGCGGGGCGGGTGCTGGTCATCTCCGATGGTCGGGCGACCGGGCTCGATGCGCGGGCGGCAGCTCGGCGGTTGGCGGCGCGCGGCATCGGGGTCGACTACCGGTTTCTCGGGCGCGATCAGACGGGCCTCGACGTGGCGATGATCGAGCTGCGCAGCCCTCCGTCGGTGCCCTCGAAGGAGCCGTTTTTGATCACCGCCACCGTGAAGTCGAGCGCAGTGACCAGCGGGGTGTTCACCCTCTCTCGCAACGGCCAGGTGGTGAGCCGGGTGACTCGAGCGATTTCAGAGGGCTCGTCAATCGTCACTTTTCCCGAGGTGGCTGATCAGCCGGGCCTGATCGCGTACGAGGCGCGGGTCACCGTCGAGGGCGATCGCGTGCCCGAGAATGACGTGGTCAAGGGCGTGGTGCGCGTCGAGCAAGCACCACGGGTGCTGCTGCTGACTGATAAGCCCGAGGGTGCGTTGGCCCAGACGCTGCGCGGCTCGAAGCTCGAGGTGCTCGTGCAGGCTCCAGGGGCGGTGAGCATGGGCGCGCTCGAGGGCATCGGGGTGGTCGTGTTGGAAGACGTCGAGGCCGGCCGGCTCAGTGAGCTGGGCCTGGGCGTGCTCGCGCAGTTCGTGAGCGAGGCGGGTGGAGGGCTGGTGATGACGGGTGGGCGTCATTCGTTCGGCGAAGGGGGCTACCGCAAGTCGGCGATCGAAGAGGTGCTGCCGGTGTCGCTCGAGATGCGCGAAGAGCAGCGCAAGGCGTCGATCGCCCTGAGCATCATCATGGACTGCAGCTGTTCGATGGGCGTTCAGATACCCGATGGGCGTACCAAGATGGAGCTCGCCGCGGAGGGCGTGGTCGGCGCGCTGCAGCTGCTCAACCCGAGAGACGAGGCGTCGGTGCACATGGTCGATACGGGCGATCACGAGCTGTTCGGGCTCAGCCCGGTGGCTGACGGGTTGCCGCTCGACAAGGTGCGGCGCGGCTTTTCGGGTGGCGGCGGCATCTACATCGGCGAGGGGCTGCGGGTCGCGAAGCGGGAGATTCTCAAGTCGACCAAGCCGACGCGGCATGTGCTGCTGTTCGCTGACGCTGCTGACTCCGAGGCGCCCGAAGACGCGAAAGACACCGTGGCTTCGCTGGTGGCGCAGGGCGTGACGGTGTCGGTCATCGGCATGGGCCGGCCGACCGATTCAGATGCGCAGCTGCTTCGAGACATTGCGAGCTGGGGCAATGGGCGAATGTACTTCGCCGAAGACGTGACCAGCCTGCCTCGCATCTTCAGCCAAGAAACCATCGCGGTCGCGCGCGCGAGCTTCGTCGACACCCAGACGCCCTTGGCGATCGCGGGTGATTGGGCGCTGTTGGGTCGAACGTCGGGTGCCTCTGTGCCGAGCATCGGCGGGTACAATTTGACGTTTCGCAGGCCGAGCACCAGCACCGGGCTGGTGACGGTCGATGAGAACAAGGCGCCGATTCTCGCGTTCTGGCCTCATGGCGCGGGGCGGGTGGTGGCGCTGATGGCGGAGGTCGATGGCGCGGCGACCGGCGGCCTGCGCGGTTGGAGCTCGACGCGGCCCTTGTTGGAAGAAAGCGTGCGGTGGGCGATGCCGGCGCAGATGAACGGCCTCGACGCGGTCGCGCGCACGAGTGTGCAAGGCAATGATCTGCACGTGACCCTCGATGTGTCGCAGGAGGTGATCTCGACGATGAGCAACGCGACGGTGGTGTTGCTGTCGGGCGACGCGCGGGTCAAGCCGGTCGAGCTGCCGCTGCGGTGGGAGGACGAAGATCGCCTAGGCATACACCTCGTGCTGCCAGGGAGCGGGACGTGGCACCCGGTGGTGAAGGTGGGGGCGCGGGTGTATCGGGCGCCGCCGGCGACGCTGTCGTGGGCGCCTGAGTTCGAGCCCGGCTCGTCGAAGGAGGGCAGGGCGACGCTCGCGGCGATCGCCAAGGCGGGCAATGGCGTCGAGCGGCTCTCGATGACTGGCGTGTTTCGCGAGGCTTCCGAGTCAGAGGGGTCGGTGCCGCTCGGCGTGCCGCTGATTGCGCTCGCGGCGGTGCTGGTGGTGGTCGAGGTGGTGACGCGGAGATTTTGGACGGGCAGGGTGGTGAGAGCGGTCGTTCCCGCGACTGTTCCGACGCCGCCAGAGGTGAGCCCGGCGAGTGAGCCTGAACCGGTGGCCGATGCATTCGGTGAAGCCAAGCGGCGCTCCCGAGGTCGTACGGGCGGGCGCTGAGGGGCACCCTGCTCAGGTTACAGAAAGCCAACGCACAGGTTCAGTCTCTGGAGTCGGCGACCTTTTCCCTCGAAAAAACAGCCGTACCTGACGTCTCGGCGGCGGGGCAACTGATGTTACAAAAACGCAACTCCAGAATTGGAGCGAGGGCTACCGAAGCCGCTCGCGCATGGTCTTCGCCGGCCCATTCGCCGGGTCGAGCTCGAAGGCACGATTCGCCTCGCTCCGCGCCTCATCACGCCGCCCCGCGAGCATCAACGCCCGCGAGTGCACCGCCGCCGCCTGTGCAATGAACGGCACCTTCGCCACCGCCCGACCACACGTCGCCACGGCCGCCTCGAGCTGCCCGAGGTTCTGCTCGACCAGACACAAATTCGTCAGCAACAACCCCTGCGTGACCGCGGCGTTCGCGCCCTTCGCCTCGAGCCGCGCCAGCGCATCATGAAACGTCGCCGCCGCCTCGGGCAGATGCTTCGTCGCTGCCTGAGCGATGCCCAGATTCAGCTCCTCCGTCACCTTCAAGTGCGCTCGCCCAGAGAGCAACGCCAGCGCGTCACGCGGCCGCCCCGCCTCGAGGTACGCCTGACTCAAATTCTCAGTCAAAATCGGGCACTCCGGGCTCTGCCTCGCGATGTCGGTGAACAGCGTCAAGTCGCTCGCCCACACCCGATTTCGCTCGATGGTGGCCCTGGCTCCGAAGATCACCGCCAGCGCCACCGCGATCATCGCCGCCAGGCGCGCCCGCTTCTCGAGCCCCACCATCGCGCCCCCGATGATCAGCGTGAGCCCGACTGACGGCAGATACAAATACCGCTCGGCAAACGCGTTCGGCCCCAGGCGCGGCACGATCATCGCCGGCAGCAAGCTCGCGAACAGCAGCACCACCGGCAGTCGAAACACCGTCGGCCACGCCCACTTGCACGCTGCGACGAGCGCTCCAAACGCCATCACCCCGCCAACCACCGCGGGCCACAGCGACTCATCGACCTTCGCCATCAGGTGATACGCGTTGAGCTGTACCGGAGCGATCATCGACACCACCGCCTGGCCCAGCAGCGCGAACCCCTGCAGCACCCACCCGCTGACGCCG
>JANLPS010000120.1:0-18895 GCA_031367385.1 Archangium sp.
CTTGACCGCTCCGAAGTCGAACACGCCCAGGCGGCCATCGGGCAGCAACATGAAGTTACCGGGGTGCGGGTCGGCATGCACCACGCCCTCGCTCAAGAACGGCACCCAGATGGCCAGAATCAGCAGCCGTGACGCCTTGAATTTCTCTTCGGCGCTACGGGTGTCGATGTCTTGCAAAAATTCTTTGACCGTCATGCCCTCGAGCAGCTCGAGGGTCAGCACCTTCTCGGTCGTCAGCGCGTCGAACACCCGAGGTATGCGCAGCTCGGGCAGCCCGTGCACCGCGTGCTCGAAGAGCTTCAACCGGCTCGCCTCGGTGCGGTAATCGAGCTCATCGAGCAACGCTTCACGCATCTCGGCGTAATACGCCTTGCCCTGCGGCAACCGGGTCGACGCCGAGACCACGGTGACCATCGCACCGATGTTGTCGAGGTCGGCCGCGAGCGCCTTGGCGATGTCGGGGTACTGCACTTTCACGGCGACCTTCGTGCCATCGTGCAGCACCGCGCGGTGCACCTGGCCCAAGCTGGCCGACGCCAACGCGGTCTCTTCGAAGCTGGCGTAGGCCTCTTCGACGCTCTTACCCAGCTGTGACGAGACCACCTCCCGCACCGTCGCCCACGGCATCGGAGGCGCCTGGTTCTGCAGCCTCGCCACCACGGCCCGAATCTCAGGCGTGAGCAAGTCAGGGTCCATCGCCAGCGACTGGCCGATCTTCATCGCCAGGCCCTTCAAGTCGCCCAGGGTCGCGACCAACTTCTCGGCCGCGCCGTTGCCCAGAATCGAGATCGGGTCGTCTGAAGATTTGCCCGCGAAGCGTTTCACGCCACGGCTGACAACATCGGTCGACAACTTCGCAGAGAGCGACGCGAGCTTCGCGAGACGTGCGAACCGCCCGGTCGAGGGTTTGTATGAATCGTCATCAGCCATCAGACGCCCCAGTTAACGCGAAAACACCGCGGTGACCTTCTTTTCGCGACCGAAAAACCCGAGGCAGAGGCCTGCGGCGAAGCCGACCAGGTGGGCGAGCCACGCCACGCCTTCGAAACCGAGCGACCACAACGAAATCTGAAACAAAACCCAGCCTGCGCCGTACACCCAAAGGGGTATGGTGACCAATCGCAGCGCGTAGAGCGTCACCTTCGCGCGTGGGTGAATCAGCAGGCAGATGCCGATGCACGCGGCGACCAGACCGCTCGCGCCACCGACCAGCGTGCCTTCCCTCGAGACGAGGGCTTCGGCGAAAATCGTCATCGGTGTGAGGAGCAACACGACGAGTGCGAAGACCCAGCGTGGCAACGCCCGCTCGGCGCTCGAGCCGAAGACCAAGAGCGTCAGCACGTTGCCGATGAGATGCCACCACCCGAAATGAGCGAGGCCAGCGGTGAACAGGCTCGAGATCGAGCCGCTGCCGACCTGGTACGCGAGCGAGTCGGCGGCGTCAGCGCATTGAATGAGCACCAACCCAACCGCCAAGGCCCTCGTCAACCACGGAGCGCGAGCTCCCGTTGCGCCGCGCAGCACGGGTACGCCGAGCACCGCGAGCGCTTGATCTTCGATGGCCAGCGTCTGAGGTTGCGCTTGCGTGACCGCTTCGGCGAGCTCTCCCGCCATCGCAGCCCGCTCATCGGCCGGCAGCCCGGCGTATGCGGTCTGGCGTGCCGAGCGCTTGAGCAGCGCTTGCAACGTGCGCACGTCGGCCTTCTCAACCCAGAGCCGTTCGCACGATGGGCACTCTTCGAGCCACGCCGCCGATGACCCGATGCGCAGGCACCGCATCGGTTTGACACACTCGGGGCACACCCGCGTTGGCCCTCGAGGCGGCGACCGTTCGACCTCGAGCAAGGCTCCGGCTCCTGGGAGCTGCTCCTCGAGCTGGCCGCCAGTCATCAGCGCGCCATCGCAAAACGGGCAGCGCAGGGCTCCTTCGGCTCGAGGCACCAAAGCGCGGTTGTGATCGGGGCAGTTCACGCGTTGCCAGAACAGTAGCCCCAATCCCGTTCGTCCTGAGGGAATCGAAGGACCCCGCATTCAATGGCCGGGGCCCGTCGCAACACTCCGACGCCAAGGTCTCAGCCTTCGTCGCCGGCATCGGTCGCGTTCACCTGCACTCACCTACGCGACCGTCGCAACACCCCGCCGCAGCAGGTCTTTCACGACCGCCGCGACCTCCAACGGCGTGCACTTCAACCGCGCAATCACCTCCGCCGGAGTCAGCTTCTGCTCGCACAACATCCGCGCCATCGGCACCCACGCTGGGGGCCCGACCGACACGTACAGGCGAAACAGTTCTTCGTTCACGGTCAGCCCCTTCGCCTTCTGCAACGCGTCTTCACGGGCCTTTCGCTGCTCGTCGTTGAGCCAGGGCACGAGCCGATTCAACGTGCTCTCGGTCGGGTGCTGGCCAAACCCATCTTCGGGCGCTCGCCCCTGGCTCGACAGCGACCCGACCACCTGCTTGGAGCTCAAGAACACCGCCAGCGCCCGGTCACCGGTCAGCACCGAGTTGCCCACCCGCGCGGTCATCTGCACCAACCGGCCCCGCTCGAACCAGGCGCGCCAAATGCCCCACGCATCGCGTGCGTCGAGCTGCCCAGAAAATTTCTGCTCTGCCAGCGCACGCAAGGTCCATTGAGGCCCGAGCGCTCCGAAGTCGTGCTGCATGCCGCCCTCGGCCGCCAGCAACCGCAAGAAGCGACGCCGGGGCTCGGCGAGCTCCTTGACCTGCGCCTCGAGCGCCGAGAGCTTCAACGTCTTGGGGAAATAGGCCTGCGCTCCCGCGTGCAGCAGTCGCAGCGACTCGCGGTAGTCGTCTTGCGCCGAAAACAGCGCGACCGGCACCTCATGGGTGCGAAAGTCTTCGCGAATCATGCGCAGCAGGCCCCAGCCATCGAGCCGCGGCATGTTCAGGTCGGCGATCACCACTTCGAACTTGCCCGAGACCAACACATTGAGCGCCTCGACGCCGTCGCGCGCCGTCGCCACCGGGTACCCCTTTTTCGACAGGTAGCTCGAGAGCATCGTCACCACCGTCGGGTCGTCGTCGACGAAGAGCACCGGTATCTGGCCCGCGTCTGGCGAGACCGCCACCTCGGCCATTGGTGGCTCGCGCGTGGCCACCGCAGCATCTGCCTGCAGCTCGACCAGGCCGGCCCCACCCTCGGGGCCCTCGGTGAATGACCAGGCCCGTCGCGCGCGAGACATCGCCGCGAGCGCAGCCTGCATCGTCTCTGCCTCGTAGCGCGCGCTCTTGAGCACGCCGCGCACGAAGAAGGCGCGGCCCTCCTGATTCGAGTCTTCGGCGAGCGCCAGGCCCCCGGTGCGCCGGGTTCGCATGATGTGCTGCAGCAGCCCGTTGATCTCGTTCGGCCCGCCGTGCCCACGCAGCTTACCCGAGCGCTCGGGCAGCTCGGCCAACAACGTTCGCAGCCGCCCCAGATGCAGCCTCGCCGAGAAAGGCTCCTGCCACATGTCGACGATGCCAGTGCGAAAGGGCCGCACGAAGACCTCGTCACCGGTGTCGCGGCACAACAGCGCCACCGCCAACGTCGCCGCGCCTGGCACATCGGCCCGTGCCAGCAGGGTGGTCAACTGAGGGCTGCCGACCTCGGCGTGCACCAACAGCAAGGTCGGTTGAAACTCGCGCTGCAGCTCACTGAATTCTTGGGGGCTGAAGGTGCACCACGAGACCTGCATGCCCGCACCATCGAGGGCCAGGCCCATGCGCTGCGCGGAGTCGGTGTCGACATCGACGATGAGTACGCGGGGCTCGTTCGGCATCGGCCCTCGAGAAGGTAGTCAGCGTTGCCCACCCACGCCAATGCGAACTCGGAGAAGCTCGCGGTGTGGTGCCGACCCCTACATCGAGGTGGAGCCCGATTTAGAACACCGCGGGGAGCGTCACATGAAAGGTGCTCCCCGAGCCGAGCGTGCTCTCGACCCACAGCCTGCCGCGATGCGCCTCCACGATTTTCTTCGAAATGTAGAGCCCCAACCCCACGCCGCGGCGATCAGGGCTCACCTGGCGAAAGCGCTCGAAGATGCTGTGCAGCTGGTCGGGGGGCACGCCGAGGCCGGTATCGGCCACCTCGAGGTGGAGCAGGTCGCCCTCTCGACGGCTGCCAACCACGATGGTGCCCCCGGGTGGGGTGAACTTGATCGCGTTGCTGACCAGGTTGGCCAAGACCTGGAGCAGGCGGTCTGAATCGACGTTGGCGTGGAGCGTCTCGGCCTTGTGCACCAGCGTCACCGGCTTGGCCGCGGCGATCGGTTCGAAGGCGTCGAGGGTCTCGCGCAACACCACGGCGATGTCGACCTGCCCGGGCACCATCGACAGGGTACCGGCCTCGATGCTCGACACATCGAGCAAGTCGTTGATCAATCGGTTCATTCGCGTGACCAGCCGTCGATTGGTGTCGACCGCGCGCCGCACCATGTCTCCCAGTGCGCCGGCGGCCGCCTCTCGGCCCATCGCCTGGGTGTTGAGCGACAAGGCGCTCAGGTAGCCCCGAAGATCGTGACTGACGACTGCCAAGAACTCGTCACGGGCAGCCACGATGGTGTCGGCGTATTTGCGCTCGTCGACCAGATCTCGATCGGTCGCGTCACGCTCGACCGCCAGAAAGTCTGCGTGCGATCGCTTGCGTTCTTCTCGCTCGCGCTCGAGCAGGCGGTCAGCTTGCGAGCGCTCACGTTGCACCGAGGCGTCGCCACGAGCCGCCACGGCCGCTGCCTCTTTCGACCCGGCTGGGGCTCCGCTCCGAGTCGTCTCGAGCAGCTGATCAGCCCGTTCGCGGGCCAGCTGAAGCACCTGACGCGCCAACGCCTCGGCGGTCTCTTCTTTGTGGGCAACCGTGGCGTCGGTGTTGTCGCGTTCGGCCTGCAAGCTTTCGTCGGTTTGGTCTCGCTCCGCGCGCTCAGCAGGGTCTGGTTTGGGCCCAGTCATGGCCGCGCATGCCTACCACGTTTGCCCATCACCCGAAGGTGTATGGGACATCGGGGCCTCAGAACGCTGCGAGTGTGGCGTGGTGGCGCACCGAAAGGTCGATCGAGCGCGGGCTCGGCTCGACGCGCGCGGGTACGATCGGTGCACGGTGGCGGCGGCCATGACTGAGCCAATCTCCTCTCGTAAGCCCGCGACCTCGCTGACCGAAGTGTTGGGGCAGACCAAACAGGCGAAGGCGCTGGTTCAGTCGGCGGCCACCGACTTGTCTTCGGTCAACGCCATTCTCAAAGAGGAGCTCACCGAGCCTCGGCTCGCGCCAGCGTTGGCGAAGAGCGAGACCGTCGAAGAGAACGTGACCGAGGCGGCGAACACGCTCTCCGAGGTGAATCGAGCGCTCAGCGCTGAGGTTCGGGCCCGACACCAACTCGAAGATCGACTGTTGAGCGTCGAGGAGCACGCCCGCGCCGACCACTACGCGGCCCTCCACGACTCGCTCACCGGGCTGCCCAACCGGGCCCTGTTCAGAGACCGCCTCGAGCAGGCCTTGGCGCAGGCCCGCAGAAAACGCTGGCCGGTCGCCGTACTGTTCGCAGACCTCGACAACTTCAAGGAGATCAACGACGTGCTGGGCCACAGCGCCGGAGACACGGTGCTGCACACCATCGCCACACGCTTGAACAAGAGCTGCCGCGCCGAAGACACCGTCAGCCGCTACGGCGGTGACGAGTTTTTGTACCTGCTCAGCGACCTCCATGACGACCAGAACATCGCGATGATCGCGACCAAGATCGTCAACGCCATTCGCGCCCCATGCGAGCTGGTGGTCGATGGTGCCACGGTCACCCGCCGGGTCGGCGCCAGCATCGGCATTGCCGTTTTTCCCCGCGACGGCAACTCGGTCGATCAGCTCATCAAGTGCGCCGACGCCGCGATGTACGAGGCCAAGCGCACCGGGTCGGGCTACGTGTTCGCGCGCAATGCCGCGACCGTCGGGAGTGGGCTCAACCCCTTGAAATTGCAGTAGTGCTCGCGGGGCAGAACCCCTGCTTCACGAACAGGTGAGAAGCGCGGAGGAAGCAGATCATTCTTCCTCCTGAGGCGAGGTGTGCTAAGCGCCGCGCCCGTCTCCCTTAAGGACAAAAACCATGAAAATTTACCGATTTGCGGGTCTGGCGGCGCTGCTCAGCCCCGTCCTCGCCTTCGCCAACGAAGCCAACCTGGTCCTCCCGGACCTTGCCACCCAATCTTTCTTTAACGGCGCGATCAACGGCCGCAACCTGCTGCTGATCGGCATCGCCATCTCGGTGGTCGGTCTGATCTTCGGCCTGGTGCAGTACGCCCAGCTGAAGAACTTGCCGGTGCACAAGTCGATGCTCGAAGTCTCGGAGCTGATCTACGAGACCTGCAAGACGTACCTCATCACCCAGGGCAAGTTCATCTTGTACCTCGAGGTGCTGATCGGCGCGGTGATGGTCTGGTACTTCGGCTTTCTCTCGCACGCCGAGGGTGAAGCGGCCAACGTCTCGGTCGTCATTCGCGTCGGAGCCATCTTGCTCGCCTCGCTCGTCGGCATCGCCGGCAGCTTCGGCGTGGCCTGGTTCGGCATTCGGGTGAACACCTTCGCCAACTCGCGCTCGGCCTTCGCGTCGCTCCGCGGCAAGCCCTTTCCGACCTACGACATTCCGCTCAAGGCGGGCATGTCGATTGGCATGATGCTCATCGCCACCGAGCTGATTCTGATGCTCTTCATTCTCACCATCGTGCCGGGCTACCTGGCCGGGCCCTGCTTCATCGGCTTTGCCATCGGTGAGTCGCTGGGCGCCTCGGTGCTTCGCATCGCGGGCGGCATCTTCACCAAGATCGCCGACATCGGCTCAGACCTGATGAAGATCGTCTTCAAGATCAAAGAAGACGACGCGCGCAACCCGGGCGTCATCGCTGACTGCGTGGGCGACAACGCCGGCGACTCGGTCGGCCCCTCGGCCGACGGCTTCGAGACCTACGGCGTCACCGGCGTCGCGTTGATCACCTTCATCTTGCTCGCCGCCGCGAACAGCCCCGCCGTGCAAGTGCAGCTGCTGGTGTGGATCTTTGCGATGCGCGTGATGATGGTCGTCACCAGCTTCGTGTCGTACCTGCTCAACCACGCGTACCAGAAGAGCAAGTACCTCAACGTCGACAAGATGAACTTCGAGCACCCGCTCACCACCCTGGTGATTCTGACCTCGGTGCTGTCGGTGGTCGTCACCTTCGTCGTCTCGAAGTTGCTCTTGCCCGACCTGGCCGGCAGCGACTCGATGTGGTGGCGCTTGTCGCTCATCATCACCTGCGGCACCGCGGCGGGAGCGATCATCCCCGAGCTGGTCAAGGCGTTCACCTCGACCGATTCGCGGCACGTGCGCGAGGTCGTCAAGTCGAGCCAAGAGGGCGGCGCGTCACTCAACGTCATCTCGGGCCTGGTCGCCGGTAACTTCTCGGCCTACTGGCTCGGCGTCGCCATCGTCTTCTTGATGGGCATCGCCTATTCGGTCGCGATCATGGACGGCGGCATGATGGGCCACCTGCTCTTCGGCGTCGCCAACGGCGGCATCGACCCGGCCCCGGTCTTCGCCTTCGGTCTGGTCGCATTTGGTTTCTTGGGCATGGGCCCGGTGACCATCGCGGTCGATTCGTACGGCCCGGTCACCGACAACGCGCAGTCGGTGTACGAGCTGTCGCTGATCGAGACCATTCCCGGTATCGAGGCGGAGGTGCAGAAAGACTTCGGGTTCTCGCCCAACTTCGAGAAGGGCAAGATGTACCTCGAAGAGAACGACGGCGCGGGCAACACCTTCAAGGCCACCGCGAAGCCGGTGCTCATCGGCACCGCGGTCGTCGGCTCGACCACGATGATCTTCTCCATTCTGTACAGCTTGACCAATCGCCTCACCACCGGCCTCGAGTACCTCTCGTTGGTCAACGCGCCCTTCTTGCTCGGCATGATCATGGGCGGAGCGATGATCTACTGGTTCACCGGCGCCTCGATGCAGGCCGTCTCGACCGGCGCCTACCGCGCGGTCGAGTTCATCAAGCGCAACATGAAGCTCGACGGAGCGGCCAAGGCCTCGACCGAAGACTCGAAGAAGGTCGTTGAGATCTGCACCCAGTACGCCCAGCGCGGCATGCTCAACATCTTCATCGCCATCTTCTTCGCGACCCTCTCGTTCGCTTGCTACGAGCCCTCGTTCTTCATCGGCTACCTCATCTCGATCGCCCTGTTCGGCCTCTTTCAGGCCGTGTTCATGGCCAACGCCGGCGGCGCGTGGGACAACGCGAAGAAGCTGGTCGAGACCGAGCTGCGCCAGAAGGGCACTCCGCTGCACGACGCCTGCGTGGTCGGAGACACCGTCGGCGACCCCTTCAAAGACACCTCGTCGGTGGCGCTCAACCCGGTGATCAAGTTCACCACCCTCTTCGGCCTGCTGGCCGTCGAAGTGGCGATCTCGCTGGGCGGCAAGTCGTCGACTGGCTGGTTCGTGGCGACTCCGGTGACGCTCGGCTTGGCGGCGGTGTTCTTCGCCATCTCGGCCTTCTTCGTCTACCGCTCGTTCTACGGCATGCGCATCGAGACCAACATCAAGAGCGAAGGCGAGCCGGCAGCCACGGTTACCGCCAAGGCGACCGCGTAACACCTCGCTGAAACGCCAAAGCGAATGAACAGGGCCACTTTGGGAAACCGAAGTGGCCTTTGTTTTTTGGAGCAGTCGAGAAGCACAGAAAAGGAGACGTCAAAGAGTGAGCTCGAGCGGCATGTCGATACTGCGGCTGACGTTTCTCGGCACCTCGGCCGCGGCGCCCACGCTGCACCGAAACGTGTCGGGCCTGGCGGTCAAAGCCAACACCGACCTGCTGCTCTTCGACTGTGGCGAGGGCAGCCAGCGGCAGATGATTCGCTTCGGCACCGGGTTCTCGGTCGACGCGGCGTTCTTCACCCACTTTCACGCCGACCACTACCTGGGCATCATCGGCTTCTTGCGCACCTTGGGCATGGGTGGTCGCAGCGAGTCATTCACGCTCTGGGGCCCGAGCCCCGCCCGCCGCATTCTCGACGCCGCCATTCACTTGGGCGTCGACCGCCTCGCGTTTCCCATCGACATTCAAGAGTTGCGTGGCGGTGAGTCGCTGCCGCGCAACGGCTACTCGGTGAAGCCGATACGGGTCGACCACCGCGTCAACGCGCTCGGGTACGTGCTCGAAGAAGACCTGCGCCCGGGCCGCTTCGACCCCGACGCCGCGCGCGCGCTCGGAGTCGCCCCTGGGCCCGACTTCGGCAGGCTGCAAAAGGGGCAAGCCGTCACCTCGACCTCGGGGGCCACCGTGCTGCCCGAGCAGGTGATGGGCCCGTCACGGCCCGGCCGCAAGGTGGTCATCTCGGGCGACACCAGGCCCTGCGCGGCGTTGATCGAAGCTGCCAAGAACGCCGACCTGCTGGTGCACGAGGCGACCTTCAGTGACGAAGAGCAGGCCCGCGCGCTCGAGACCCGGCATTCTACGGCGCGTGAAGCCGCTCGGGTCGCTCGCGAGGCCAACGTGAAGCGCCTGGTGCTCACCCACCTGTCATCGCGTCACGACGTCGACCCGCGGCCGCTCTTCGAGCAAGCCCGGCAAGAGTTCGATGGCCCGATGGAAATCGCCTTCGACGGGCTTGTGATCGAGCTCAACCCCGCGCCGTGAGGCCCGAGAATTTCTTCTTTAGTGAATCACGCCGTAGTCACCGTCGAAGTTCGGCGGCCCACCGGTGACGCCGGGTACGGTGATCTCAGCGATCACTGCCGCGACGGTGAAGCTGGGGTAGGTGTCGTCTTGGCCGAAGTAGCCCTCGGCGTACACGCTGAAAATGTCGTCGGCGCGGTTGGTTGGGTTGCTGCCGTCAGGGTTCGCCTGCTTGTAGATCCACCACTGGTAGAGCTGACCTGCTCCGTTTTCATATTGGGTGCCGCCCCCGATGGCCGGCCCGTTGACGACCCCGCTGGTCACGAGGTTCGACCCCGCGCAGTTGCCCGTGCGCAGCTTCGCCACTGGCCCGGTGCAGAAGGTGTAGCCGCTGTTCGTGATCAGGCCTGCTCGCACCGTGGCCAACGCCAGCTGAGCCGCTTGATCGGCCCTCGCCGCCGCGACCCGCTGCGCCATCATGGTCTGCGCGGTGAACCGACCGTCTTCAGAGGCCGAGTACAACCCCGCCACGAGCAGGGTCAGCACCAACAGCACCATCAAGACCATGATCAGTACGTAGCCGCGGGCCTGTCGGGGTTTCAACGTCATGGCTGCACCTGGGCAAAGTTTCTCAACATGTAGGTCTGCGTCTGGCTCGTTCGCTTCACCAGGTCTGCGGGCATCGTCTCGTTGCCCAGCCGCGGCGGCACCACCGCCGGGAGCGGAATTCGGTCATCGGTCTCGCCGCGCGAGCTCAAGCCGATCTTCACCCCGATGACCCGAGAGGTGTTCTGAAACTCCGCCGTCGAGTTAGCGCCCGCCAAGGTGCAGTCGCCACCCGAGTTGCATTCGCAGATGCCATTCGCGCACCCCGCCGAAAAGCCCGTGCCGCCTTGGGTGACCAGCGGCATGACCTGAAAGTTGTCGATGCCACGGGCCAAGACCGTCATCGCGCCGGCGTCACCCGTGGTGGCAATTGACAGCGCGGGTATGTCGACCTGGTAGAGCGCCCGCGACCCACCGTCGCCGAAAGCCAACACCATGTACAGGTGGCGAACGGCCGCGACTGAGACGGTGAAGTCGGTGGCATTCGGGGCAGAGGGCACGGGCGGGCACTGGTAGTTCGCCGGAGCCGTCGCCACCGTGTAGTAGCTCATCGACTGGGTGTTCAGGTCGCGATCGACCGGTCGGTACTGAATGCCGAAGTTGTTGTCGACGAAGCCGATGCCAAGGCAGTTGCCCCCGTCACTCGTGCCAATCATCAGCAAGAATTGCTCTGTACCAGCGTCGTAGAAGATCGGGCCACCGGGGTTGGAGAGCGTCGGGCCCCCGTCGGGTTTGATCGAGACCAACCGCCCCGCCGTCTCGGGCAAGCCTTCGACCAGCTCGAGCACATCGGTCTGAGCGGTCACGCACAGGCCCGAACCGCAAGAGGGAGCGACCGGGAAACCGCCGTACCGCGTGCCCGAGCTCACGTTGTCGTACACGCGAAAGCCGAACCGCGCAGAAGGAAAGTGGTAGCCGCCGTTGAGAAGGCTGCGCTCGAGCAAGGTCATCGCCGTGAACGACTGCGTCAGACGGTCGAGCCGCTTTCGGTTGGCCGCGCGCTGCGACGACATCGTCACCAGCAAGCTGGCGGCGGTGACGACGAGAATCGCGGCGATCGCACTGACCACCAGAATCTCGAGCAGTGTGAAGCCGCGCTTACGGGTTGGGGTTCGAGACAACGGTGCCATAGGTTTGAACGCGGGGGTTGCGAAGGTTGTCCCAGTACGTGACTTTCACTTCGATGTAGCGGGATTGAGCGGGTACCCCAACGCTGGTCAGCGAATAGGTGGTCTCGTACAACAAGATGCCAGCGTCGTCGGTGTAGCGCCCTCCGTCGAACGTGAAACCGCCTCCGTCGACCGTGCCGAATGGGATGGTCGCCAGCGACGCGTAGCCCTGCGATGCCAAGCGCTCGAGCGTGCTCACGCCGACCTCGGAGGCCTCGGTCTTGCGAGAGGCCATGCGGCTCGAGAACACCGACTCGTTGAGCATCGCGGCGATGGCCGTCATACCAATCGCCAGCAGCGCGCCAGCGATCATCACCTCGATCAGGCTCGACCCGCGCAACCGCCGAAGCAAGCGCTCGAAGCGGCTACTGAACATAGACGTCTCCCGAGGCGTTTAAGATCACCACGCGCGAGTACACCTCGGTCGACTTGGCCTTGATCGTCAGCTGCTGAGCCCCGGTGCCGCGGTTGGTGGTCGTGCCCCCGGTCTCAGACACCGTCAGTGGCGTGCCATCGGCCAAGAACGCCACCATCACGCTCTGGGGCTCGAGGTCTGCCACCGAGCCGGCGATGACGTTCATGTTGGCCGTGAGCTGGTAGCTGTTGACCACCACGTCGTACGGCAAGACCGTCGTGTTCTGCGCAGCAGTACCGATCGCCACGGTGCACCCCGCCTTGCGATACATCGTCAGGCTCCGTGCCGGCGAGCTGCCCGAGTACGACTGCCCATTGTAGCGCACCACGTGCGGGCACCCGGTCGAGACCGCACGCAGCCGTGCATTCTTGAAAAACGTGGAGATCACGTCGGCTTCTCCGTTGGTGCGCGCGTTCATCATCACTGACTGGTACCCGACCACCGACAAGGTGGTCAGCACCGCGGTGATGGCGACCACCACCATGATTTCAATCAAGGTGAAGCCCCGAGTGGGGCCCCCCTTGAATGCATTCATCGATTTCAACGCACTCGCCTCCAGCCTTGAACACGACCGCCGAACCCGACCGGTTGCGCTTCGACGCGCTTCACGTCGCCGCGGCCGTCAGCATAGTAGAGCCCGCCGTTGACGACGATGGGGTCTGAAATCGCCCCGACGCCGGTCAGCTTGACCACCGCCTTGAAGGTCGCGGGGGCGATGTTCGGATCGCGAAGGGTCTGCCGCGGCACACCCGTGCGTGGGTCGAAGGCGTAGAGATACGAGTCACCCAGCTGGTTACAGGTGCCGCCCAGCGGAGGCGCATAGGTGGCAATCACCACCGAGCCACCGACCAGCACGGGCTCGCCCAAGACTTTTTCGCCCGGGTCAAACATGTAGACGAACGAGGTCTGGCCGGTCTGGCTGGGCCCGCCCATGAACACGCCGGGGGCGAAGCCCTTGTCGTGCACCGCGAAGAAGAAGTCACGCGAGCCCGTGTTGTCGAGTGCTTGGGCGTCGCCGGTGCCGAAGAACACGTCAGGCTTGTTGAGCGAGGTGTCGGTCGCGAAGGCCACGCGCGGGCGGCCGAAGATCGGGCGCCTGGTGCCCAGGGCCGAGCAGTTGGCCGGAGGCGCCGCACTGACCGGGAGCGGGTTGAATGTGCCGCCCGTACCCAGCTTCATTCGGCAGCCGGTGTCGTACCGTTGACCACCCGTGAAGCCGGTCTCGTCGGCCTTGGCCACGTACCAGACCGGGCCGTTGGTGCCCTGCGTGTCGACGCCTTGCGAGGTCGGGTCCCACCCAGAATACCAGATGCGGGCATCCCAGTTGGCTGACGAGCTCGTGTCCCACGTGCGCTGGGCCCAGATTTCGCCCTGCTCGTTGCCGTAGAAGGCGGTCTCGACGTCGATCTTGCCGGTGCGCTTGAAGGTCGCCGGGCGGGCCACGAAGTTCGAGCAATCACCCGCACCCGTGTACTTGGTGGGGAAGCTGCCGAGGTCGGGGCGACCGGTCTGCATGTCGAGAATGTAAATGCCATCGCCCTCGTCATCGACGCCTGCGTCGACGCCGACCATGCTCTGGCAGCGGCCACCACCGGCGAAGGCCACCCAGCGAGAGATGCCGTTCTTCTTCACGCGGCCGATGGTCGGGGTGCTGTAGGTCAGACCCAGGTCGTCGTCGCTGCCGGCCGGGCTGTCATCGAACCGGTCGTCGTAGCGCCACAGCGCCGTGGGGAAACCGGCGTCGGTGATGTCGAAGGCGAAGTACTCGGAGTCTTTCTGAGTACCGCCACCGCTGACCGATTGACCACCGCCACGCAGCGAGCCGATGGCGACGGTTCTCCAGTCAGACGCGGTGCAGTCGCGGGCGTCGGTGCCGCTCGAGGGCCAGCACACGTCGGCCACCGCGGTGGTGCCGTCGACCAGCAACTGCGGGCCGGTGCGCGTGGCGGGCAGCTGCTTGACGATTGACGACGGCACGATGCCCCAGGCTTCGGTGCCGTTCGGGCAGAGGTTGTTCGTCTCATCGGTGCTGGTGCAGTTGGTGTTGAGCGACCGGTCGACGATGCCGTGCAAGAAGCCGTCTTCAGAGCCGATCAACACGCGGGTCTCGCGGCCCGTCCAGTACCCCTTGAATGCGGTGTACGAGGCCACCGCGGGCTCGCCTGACAACCCGGCGTAGGTCGACGTGGTGAAGACCGGGCTGCCCACCGCCACCGGGTTCGAGAAGACGAAGGCGCCCGCGCGGGTGATGCGCGGTATCACGATCGGCGTGTACGCCTCGCCGCCCGCGATGTTGGTGCCCAGGCCGTCGTTGCGCACGAACCGAATGGTCTTCTGCGCCTCGAGCGTGGGTACGCCCATAGCGCCTTCGAGCGCGGTGACACCCACCGCGAAGTTCACCATGTTGAACGCGCCACCATCGAGGGGCAGCTGGGCCTTCAAGTTGCGCGAGCTGGCCGCCTGCGCATCGAGCTTGGGCCTGAACTCCCACTTCGAGGTCAAAAAGCCTGACACGTCGATGGCGAAGGCCTCGACGTTGCCGCGCCACTCGGGCGTACCGGCGTCGAGGGTCGTGCCGCTGACGCCGCGGTCGAAGTAGGCCTGGTAAATGCGCGAGCCGTCGCTGGTCAGCGTCGGGCGGCTGCGGGCGAAGCGACCCTGGGTGATGCTCGAGAAGACGATGCCGAGCACGTTCGAGAGCTCTGCCTCGTTGGTCGCGCTCAACGCCGAGCCGTTGGTCAAGTCATAGATGACGTTGCCGCCAGAGATGACGATGGCCGTCTGACCCGCGCGGGCGATGGTGTCGAGGCTGTTCGCGCCGCCGTCGGCCGCGGCCAACCCTGCCCCGAAGCCAATCACGAAGGTCTTCACCGTCTTGGTGCGCGCGCCCGCCGTCAGGTTGGTCAAGCTCGTGACCGTGCTCTGAATCTGGGTCTGCGTGTAGTTGGCCGGCGTCGACTCGAGACCGTCGGTCACCAGCACCACGTAGTAGTCGCGGCACGAGTAGTCGCTGTTGTCGTTGGCCAGCTCGTTGGCCAGGTAGGCGCGGGCGTTGGCCAGTGAGCCATTGAGCGGCGTGAAGTCGGTCAAGCCGGCGTCTTGGGCCTGGCAGGGCGAGATGCCGCCGGGGCCGCAGTTGTCGACGTCGACCATGCAGAAGCCGCCGGTCATCGGGCTGGTCATGTCAGTGGGGCGAACGCAGGTCGACAACGCGGTCTTGATCGCCGTGATGTTGTTGCTGCCGTAGTCCATCGGCACGAAGATCTGGGCCACGCCGCCGTCGTTGTAGAGGCTCCACCCGCTGTACTTCTGGGCCTGGTTCGTCCACAGGTCGGCGTAGGGCAGCGTCGCGGGCGCCGAAGCGTTGACGCGCGTCGGCTCGTACCAATCTGAGATCAACCGGTACGCCGGCACGCCGTTGGTGCCCACGCCGCGGCACCAGTCAGGCGGCAAGCTCGTGCCCGCGGTCATCGCCGGAGTCGGCATCCAATTGGTGACTGAGGGAGTGACCACCGCGCCACCGTCGGTGTCGGGGGTCTGGCACCGCACCCAGGTGTTGTTCTGGGTCTCGTAGTTGCCCGGTATGGCCAACGGGTCGGCGTACTGCAGACGGCCGAGCGGGTAATTGCCCGCCACGCCCGCGTCGTACCCGCTGCGCCACCGCAGCCGGCAGATCTTGCCGCCCACGCCACATGAGAGCCTGGGCTCGACACCGGCCGGGTAGTTGCTCGCGTTGCTGCTGTCGATGATCGGCGGGCAGCTTTGCGTGGTCGCGTCGTCGTACTCGTCGTACCGAGACGTGGGCAGGTTGCAGTAGTTGCGCGACAGCATCGTCGCCGACTGGGGTATGAAGAGCGAGCCCAGGTACTCACCACCGCGCGAGGCCCAGCGGTAGAGGTACTGCAGCGGCGTCGTGCCCGCGTAGGTGTACTGCATCGCGGTCGAGCGGCAATAGTTATACGGGTCGTAGTAGTTGTACTGCGACCGGGTGATCTCGTACTTGCAGGTGATCTTGTCGTCCTTGCAGGTCGGGGCCGTCACCGTCCACTGCTTGACCTTGTACTGGCAGCTCGGCGTCACGTAGTCGTACTTCTTGACCGCGTAGGCGCAGTACCCGTACGGCGTCGCCGAGTAGCGCTGCATCGTCGCGTTGTAGGTGCAGTAGCGATTCTGGGTGCTGTCTGACCCGGCGGAGCACGGCACGACCGCGCTGGTCGAGATGCTGGTGCACACATCAGCCGCATAGGTCAGGTCGCACGGCCGCGAGGTCGAGCACGCCGGCACCGAGCCGAGCACCTGGCCGCCATCGAGCGTGACGGTGGGCGGGCACGTCGAGCCCGTCTTCTCGAGCGTATACGTCGTGTAGGGCACGTAGTTGACGGTGCTGCTGCCAACGTATTGGTAGACCGGGTTGCCCGAGCCCACCGCGCCGCCGTCGACCGCGTAGGGCGCGATGCCCGCCGAGTACCAGAACTGGTCACCTGGCGCGGCACCGCCACCATCGACGCCCAACGAGCTGACCACCTGGCACGGCTTGCTCGCCGTGCAGGGGCCACCCGAAGTGAGGTCGGCCGTCGGGCACGCTCCCGCGTAGCCGGTGCGGGCCACGTACACGACGAGGTTGGTCGGAGAGCCCGAGGCCAAGACCATCGTGCCGGCGTCGCCGTACGGCACGTAGACCGGAGAGCCCGGGTCGGTAATCGGCGTACCCGCGCTGCCCGAGCGGTAGTCACAGACGTTGGTGGTCGCGTTACACCCGATGCTGCCCAAGCCACTGGTGCGGCCGAAGAGCAGGGTATCGCTCGAGGTGCTGGTGTCACCGCAGCTTGAAGGCGCGTACACCGCCGGCACTGTGCCGGTGAGGTCGGTACCCGCGACGTAGTTGACGGTCTGCGAGCCGACCGACGGGTTCGAGCAAACCGAGGTGAACGAGCCAGGGCTCGTGGCGGTGTATTTGGTAGCGGTGGGCCAAGTGAGCGTCCACGAGCCGGCGACCATCGAGGGCGTCGCGCCGACATAGGTCAACCGGCAGCCGACGTTGAGCGTGGCGGTGCCGACGGCGATCGCTCCACAGTTGGCGCCGCTGCCCGAGTAGCCAGCGGTCGAGGTCATCACCCGCGAGCTGCCCACCGTCGAGGTGGTGCCATCGGGCCAGGTGCAGGCACCGGCGTCGCGCGTGTAGCTGTAGGTAAAGGTGCTGCCATACGAGGCGAAGGTGAAGGGGCCCGTCATGCCGGCGCCGCCGTCGAGCGGGGTGCCGGCGTCGGTGTAGACGATCGCAATGCTGGTCTCGCTGGGGGGACCCAGCTGGGTGTCGGTGGTGACGTTGATTTCGCAGGCCGCCAAACCGACGCCGCACGAGCTGGTGAAGCCGGTGGTGGCCGCGTACGTCGAGGTCCCCGAGTTGTATTGCAGCGGCGCGTAGTTCGAGACCAGCTTGGCGGCGGGCACCGTACCGCCCTGGTACGTGCCGCCCGACGCGTTGCTGTAATAGTAGTAGCCGGCGGTGCAGGCGACGCCCTTGGGCGCCCTCACCCACATGTTGCTGGTCGCCGCCGAGGCCGCGCCACCACCGTAGATGGGCGTCGTGAGGCCCGCCACGTAGTTGTTCGCGAGGCCGCAGTTCGGGTCAGAAATCGACCAGGCGCCGGCGTCAGGCAGTGAGCGGTACGAAGTGCAGGTGATCGGGTTACCGCCGTCGGTGCCGATGAAGGTGTAGTTGTATCGGTTCTCAGGGCGGTCGACGCAGAACGCGTCATTGCCCGGAGGCCGCACCGCGGGGAAACCGGTGGTGGGCCAGGTGTTGCTCGGCGAACCGAACGAGGTGTTGATGCCCGGGCCCGCCAGAATGTCGTACACGCAGGCCGTCGAGCCCACCGGTTGCTGCCACTGGGTGCGGTACTGGTAGTAGCTCGACATGCCCATCTGAATCGAGTCTTGGTACGTCGGCATCGTGTTGTAGAGCACCCGCTTGGCGACGCAGAAACGGCTGTCGCAGCCACCGTCCCACCCGGCGGTGTTCGGCCCGAAGTCGTCGAACGCGTAGTTCTTGGCGCGACCCGGCAAGTTGGGGAACGAGGGGGTGTTCGCGATGTCGGTGCCCGGCAGGTGTCGCATCGACGTCGAGGTGTCGAAGATGATCAACACTTTCGGAGGCACACCTCCACCGACACCGGGAATCGTGTTCGCCTGCGCTGATGCGGTGCCCGAAACCAGCATGAGGGCTGCGACAAAAGCGCTGAAGGTGGGTGATGTGGTCGAACGGCCGTTCATTGAAAGACTCCCGTGGGGTACCCGCGAGCTTTGGTCGATAGCAAAGCCGAGACCAGAGCGGTCAGCTGGGGCTTGCGGTGAGGAGTGGAGCGCGCGCAACTAATTTCAGGCTCGCACGCTGCGATCAGACCGCAAGTTTTCTGGAGTCAATGAAGGGCGTTGTACGTCAGGTCAGTGCTGTGCCCACTGGTCGAGCCAGCCCAAGACGGTCTCGTGCCAGAGAACGCTGTTGGCCGGCTTGAGCACCCAATGATTCTCATCGGGAAAGTAGAGGAGCTTGCTCGGCACGTTTCGGCGCTGCAGCACCGTGAAGACCGACAGACCCTGGGTGTCGACCACCCGGTAGTCTTTCGCGCTGTGTATGACCAGCATCGGCACCCTCCATTTTTCGACGTGGTCGATGGGGTTGTGCTTGGCGTACGAGGCTTTGTTCTCCCACGGGGTGCCGCGGTGCTCCCATTCTGCGAACCAGAGCTCCTCGGTGTCATAGTAGGCCATCGCCTCGTCGAGGTTGCCGTCGTGGCTGACCAGGCACTTCCACGGGTCTGGCCAGACGCCGGCCATCCAGTTGACCATGTAGCCGCCGTAGCTGCCGCCCAGCGCGCACATGCGGTTCTTGTCGATAAAGGGGTACTTGGAGAGGCCCGCGGCGAGGCCCTTCTGCAGATCTTCGAACGGCTTGCCGCCCCAGTCGCCATGAATCGCCGCGGTGAAAGCCTGGCCGTAGCCAGTCGACCCGTGAAAATCGACCATGATCGCGACGTAGCCGTGGGCCGCGTAGGTCTGCGGGTTCCA
>JANLPS010000207.1:0-11368 GCA_031367385.1 Archangium sp.
TCGACATTCGCAACCTCTTCATCAGCTATACCGACCGCGACGGCAACACCGTACAGGCCGTCGACGACGTGAACCTGACTGTCGCGAACAAGCCCGGAGTCGGCGAGCTGGCGGTGTTCTTGGGCCCCTCGGGCTGCGGCAAGAGCACCGTGCTCAAGGCCGCGGCGGGGCTGCTGCAACCCGACTCGGGTACCATTCTCATCGACGGCCAAGCGGTCTCGGGCACGGGTCGCGACCGCGGCATGGTCTTTCAGAGCTACACGAGCTTTGCCTGGCGCACCGTGCTCGGCAACGTGGAGTACGGCCTCGAGCTGCAAGGCGTCGCCAAAGCCGAGCGCCGTCAGCAAGCTCTGGCCATCATCGAACAGGTGGGCCTCAAAGACTTCGCCAACGCGCTGCCCAAGCAGCTGTCGGGCGGCATGAAACAACGCGTCGCCATTGCCCGCACGGTCATCAACAAGCCAAAGCTGATCTTGATGGATGAGCCGTTCGGCGCGCTCGACCCGCAGACGCGCTGGGGCATGCAGGCGCTGCTTCTCGACGTGCTGCGAACTCAAGACAACACGGTGCTGTTCGTCACCCACGACGTCGAAGAGGCGGTGTTCCTCGCCGACGTCATCTTCGTGCTCTCGCAACGGCCGGCCAAAGTGCTGCACCGCATCGAGGTGCCCTACTTCGAGTCGCGCGACCCGAAGATCAAGCAGAGCCCCGAGTTTCACCGCGTGGTGACGCACGTGCTCGATCAATTGCAGGCGCTCAACGTGAAGGGCAACATTCGACTGGGGCTATGAGCGACGACCGCGGTGGGCCGAACTATTTGAAGGCGGCGTTTCTCAACGTCTACAACCTGTCGTTGCTGGGCGGAGCCTCGGTCGCCGCCGCCGCCACCGGTGACTGGTTGATTCTCGCTGGAGCCACCGCGCTCGAGGCCCTCTGGCTGGTGCTGGGCGCCGACTTCAAGCCGTTTCAGCGCGCCGTTCGCGAGGCTGATCGACAGGCGCGAGACAAGGCTGATCGCGAGCGGGTCGACAAGCTGATGTCAGAGCTGAACGAGCGCGAATGGCAACGCGCCAAGGCCCTCGATGAGCTGCGCCGAGAGATCGAGCGCGACATGCAGAACAACACCGCGTTTCAGGCGATCTTGCTGCAGAGCGAGCTCGACAAGCTCTCGAAGCTGCACCAGAGCTTCGTGAAGCTGGCCACCTCGTGCAAGCGCGCCGAGACGTACCTGCAGGCGATCGACACCCGAGAGCTCGAGCGCAACCTGGCCGCGCAGAAGTCGCTCGCTGACAAGACTGATCAGCCCGACATTCGCTCGCTGGCCGAGAAGAACGCCACCGTGCTCGAGAAGCGGCTGGCGACGATTCGAGACATCACCAATTTCTTGGCGCGGGCACGCGGGCAGATGAACTTGATCGAGAACTCGATTCGGTTGCTGCGAGATCAGGCGCTCACCATGGCCAGCCCCGAGCAGCTCACCGAGCAGCTCGACGATTTGCTCACTGGCGTCGACGCGGTTCAGCAGTCAGCGAAAGACCAAGAAGCGATTCTGTCGAACACCTACGAGCCGATCGCGCCGGTCACCGACGATTCAGACCCGACCAGCGCGCGGTTCACCCGGGTTCGCTGACCGTTCTTACCCATCGTCAACGACCCGCTCGTCGCGGCACGAGAGAACACCCGACGTCACCAAGGCACTTTCGCCTCGGTGTTTGATTCGAGGTTTCTCATGGTTCGATATTTCTTCGTTGTGGTGGTGATCGCGCTGACCGCTTGCCGCGCCGCCCCCAAGGCCCCTCGGCAGTCACTGCCGGTGCAGCTGCTGCCCGAAAACGCGGCCACGCCAGGTACCCTCACGGTGCGGGTGCTGCACATTCCCTCCGTCGAAGGCGTGCTGTACGTCGAGCTGTACGACCAGGCCACGTACTTCGAGTACGACAAGGTGTTGAACGAGCAGATCGTGCCCGTCACCGACACCACGATGAGCATCACCCTCGAGCACGTGCCCGCGGGGCGGTACATCATCGCCGGCTCGCATGACCCCAACGACAATCACGAGCTCGACACGGGCGCCTTCGGAGTGCCGACCGAGGCCTACGGTTTTTCTCGAGATGCCCGAGGGGTCTTCGGGCCGCCTGATTTTGCAGCCGGCGCCTTCGACTTCGATGGCACCAGCGCGGTGCTCGAGCTCACCTTGCGTTGACCTTTCGCCAACCGGGCGCGAATGCGACTGAGCGACTCGGGGGTGACTCCGAGCCAGCGCGCGAGCACGTACTGCGGCACGCGCTGAATCAAGTCGGGCCGCCGGGCAGCGAGTGACCGGTACCGCACACTTGGGTCTTCGGTGAGCAACGAGCCCGCCCGATGCACCGCACCCACGAACTGGCGCTCGGCGATTTTTCGGCCCAGCCGATCGACGCCGGGCAGCGCATCGTAGAACGCCAGCAGCGACTCCCTCGACAGGGTCGACACCCGGCACGGCTCGAGCGCCATGATCTCGACCGTCGAGGGCTGCTCGGTCAGAAAGCTCACGTAGTCGGTCGCGAAGTCACCTTCGGCGAACAAATCGCAGCTGGCCTGGCGCGCGGAGTCGGGCGACTGCGAGACCAGCACACCCCGGGTGACGAACGAGAGCTCGGTGCAGACTTGGCCCGCGAGCAATAACCGCTCGTCACGCACCAGGTGGCGTTCGCGAAACGCCGAGAGCACCTTCGCCAGCACCGGAGCGCTGAGCGGAGCGACCTGGGCGAGCACCTCCGAGAGGCTCGGAGGGGTCATTGCTCGGTGATGTTGAACTCGGTGCGGCGGTTCTCTGCCCGGCCCGAGGCGGTCGAGTTCGAGGCGACGGGGCGGGTCTCACCGAAGCCGACCGACTCCATGCGGCCGGGGTCGACGCCCAGCTTGATCAACGCCGAGACGACCGAGTCGGCCCGCGCCTGCGAGAGCTTCAGGTTCTTCGCGTCGTCGCCGACCGAGTCGGTGTGGCCCTCGACGCGCACCTTCTTGATGCGCGGCGTGTCTTTGAGGGCCTGGGCGACTTCTCCGATGATCTGGTTGCTCAAGCTGCCGACGATCTTCGCGCTGCCGGTGGCGAAGTTGATCTGCTTCTTGATCTCGATGCGTTCTTTGGTCACCGCGACGAGCGAGTACTTCTTCGGGCAGCCTTTGTTGTCGGGCGGGCCGAAGTCGTTCGGGCAATCGTCTTGGGTGTCGGGCACGCCATCGCTGTCGTTGTCGAGATCAGGGCACCCGTCTTGATCTTGGTACCCATCTTTGTCTTCGGGCTCGTTGGGGCACTGATCTTTGTCGTCTGAGATGCCGTCGCCGTCTTTGTCGGTGATCGGGCACCCGAAGTTTTGAATCGGCCCGGCTTCGTTCGGGCATTTGTCGGCGGTGTCCATCACGCCGTCGCTGTCGTTATCGAGCTCGGGGCACCCGTCTTCGTCTTGAAAGCCGTCGAGGTCTTCGGGTTGGTCGGGGCAGCGGTCGACGCCGTCGGGCACGCCGTCGCCGTCGCGGTCTTTGGGCGCCTCGACCGGGCAGCCCTTGTTCTCGGGAGGCCCCGGCAAGCGCGGGCAGGCGTCGTCGCGGTCGAGTACGCCGTCTCCGTCGCCGTCGGTCTCTTCGATCTTCACCACCAGCTGCGGCTGCTCTTTGACCAGCACCTGTCGCGGCGCGCAGTCTTTCGACAACGAAAGAGCCTTCTTCGAGCTCACGTCGGCGATGCCGATGTGATCATGGGCGCGCGTCGCGTTGCCTTCGTCGAGCTCACCCAAGGCGAAGTCGAGGTTCGCCTCGGCGGTGGCCAGCTCTTTGGGAGCGCATCGCATCGCGCCAGAGCGACGGGCGCGCTCGAGGTCGGTGCGAATCACGTCGGCGCTGGCTCGAATCGCGGCGCCGCTGTAGCAGGCCGAGAGCGCGAGAAACATCAGGGGCGTGGCGTGTGCGATTCTCACTGACCTGGCACCTCGGGTGCGGCCGCCGGCTCTGAACGCTTGCCGACCTTGATCGCCGAGTCACGGGCGCGGGTGGCGAAGTCGACCGCCTTCTTCGCGTAGTCGACGGCCTGCTCGAACTCGGAGTACCCGACCTCCTCTTTCGCCTTGTGCCAATAGAGGTTGGCCGACGTCCACTCATAGGGGGCGAGCTTCTCGGCCTGGGCGGTTCTCGCCGCGTCGAGCATGGTCTCGGCGTCGACCAGGTAGGCAGTCGACTGAACCGGGCCGCACGAAAGGCCCGCCACCACTGCCGCGCTGATCACCAAGTACCGGGCCAAGACCATGAGGGTGGGGAAGGTCTCATGGGCCTTGTGGAGGGTCAATCTTCTGGAATCACTGGCGCTTGCGCCTTTTTCGGCCCGGGGCTATCGGAGAAGGTGGTTCACGTATTTGAAGTCAAGTCCCCTTCGTTCCTAGAGTCAGGTCCTTATGGCGTCCTCCAAATCGCACCTCCCGACTGGCTCGACTCCCTCAGGCCCTGGTGACCCGCGGCCGCGTGCGCAGATCTCGTACGAGGGCGAAGACGAATTCAGCACGATGTCGCTCGACCCTGATCGCCGCACGGCGCTCAAGGCGCGACAGAACTTGAAACCGGGCGCCCCCGGCGAGCGCGAAGAGGTGCAGGTCACCGAGCTGCGCGCGACCAACACCCAGGGCATCGTCGGGTTCTTGAGAAAAATCTTCGCGAAATGAGCGCGAAAGCCATCACCACCTATGCGGCGTTCTGGCCTTTTTATCTTGGCGAGCACCGCGTGCGGTTGACCCGGGCGCTGCACTTCGTGGGCACCTCGTTGGCGGTGGTGGTGTTGGGGTTGACGGTGTGGTCAGGCAATTGGTGGCTGCTGCCGGTCGCGATCGTTCAGGGGTATGCGTGGGCCTGGGCCAGTCACTTCTTCGTCGAGAAGAACCGCCCGGCGACGTTCACCTACCCGGGCTGGTCGTTCATTTCTGATTGGCGCATGTGGGCGCTGATGCTGACCGGTCAGCTGAACGCCGAGCTCGAGAAGTACAACGTGCAGTCGAAGTCGGCCGCCGACGCGGTCTCTGCGACGCCGTAACTTTTTCTTAAAACTGGCCGCTGAGCCCGACCGCTGCCCCGTGGGCGAGCGGCACCAGCATGACCGTTGGTGCCTGTGTCGGAGCGGGATGCCGGAAGAGCACGAGTGTCAGTACGCCCGCAGCGGCGACACCCGCGCCGACGCCGATCATCGTGAACGAGAGCGCCTGGTTCTGTTGCACCTTGGGGAGCAGTGAGACGGCCTCCTGGTACCCGGGGCTGCTGCGAGGTGGCAGGGCGCCGCTCGCGGTCAGGGTGGCGAGCCGAGCGCGGTCTGGCTCGCCCAGCGCGAGAGCGACGACTCCGACGAGGGCGCTCGCAGCGCCCGCCCCGAGCACGGAGAACCCGATGACCTGGCTGACATGGCTCGTCGCTGGTGGCTGAGTGGTGGGCTCGGCGGCGACGGCCGCGAGAGGCGTTTGGGGCTGCGGCGCTTCGACCATCGGAGCCGCCTTCACCTCGACCGCCGGCTCAGGGTGGGCCGGCCCTTGCCCGCCGACGATGCCGTTGCCTTTGCCGGTGACGATGAAGTTCGCCAGCTCGTCGACGGGGCCCAGGTCGGTCAGCCCCGCTTGCACGCCGCCTTCTCGGTCTTTGACGCCCAGCCGCATAATCAACGCGCGGTAGAACGCAGGGCCGTCGCGAGGCTCTTTCCAAAAGACGACCAGCCGCTCGGCGCCGACGGCGTTGGCGAGCTTCTGGGCGATGCTCTCGGCCGGCGCGGTCGGGGTGAGCAGGCAGAGGGGCGTTTGCGGCAACAGCGCCCCCTCGAAGCCAAGGTCGATTTGCACGATGACGTCTTTGGGCAGCGTCACCAGGTGTGGAAATGACGTCTGCTCGCCGCTCGCCACCGTCACCCGGTAGGTGCCAGGGACCAGCTCGACCTTGAGCGGTGCTTTGCCCATCGCACGCCCGTCGATGAACACCTCGGCCCCCGGCGTGGTCAGCACCTGGAGCACCGACTTGCGCGCCTTGAGCTGATCTTTTCGCAGCACCTCGAAGGCCTCGCGCGCCGAGGGAGCGAAGAGATCTGGGTCGAGCTTGAAGCCGGCGTCGATTCGCAGCACCTGCCGAAACAGCTCGACCGATTCGGCCTTGCGATCGAGGTACTTGAGCGAAGTGCCTTGCAACAGCATCGCGTCGGCGATGATCGGCCAGGGCTTGACCTGCGGCGACATCTTCTCGAGCTCACTGAGGGCCTGACGTGCGAGCTCGAGCGCCCGCTCGGCTTGACCGGCGTAGTACAGGGTTCGCGCTGACTCGACCTGGCGCTGCACGTCTTCGAGGCTCAACGCCGCCCGGGGCCGCAGCAACGAGAGCACCACGTCAGGCGCGTAGACCTCGTCATGCCAGCGCTGCTTGAGGGCTTCGTGAAAGGCGGCGGTGCCGGTGAGCAGGTCGGCGTTTCGGCAGTCGCCTGCCGCGACCACCACGGTCTTCGGAGCAGCCATGGCCACCGGCACGCCCGCCAACCCGACCAGCACCGCGACCGCGAACAATCTCATTGAAGGTTTTCCGCCCCTGCGCACAGACCTACTAGAGTCCCCGCGCCTTCTCAAAGACAGATGGGGCGTGCACGAGATGTTGAGCCCAGGAGCCGCGATCGGGCGGTACCTCATTCAACGAAAGTTGGCCGAAGGCGGCATGGCAGAGGTCTACCTCGCTTCGGCCATCGGCCCCGAGGGGTTCGCCAAAGACGTCGTAATCAAGGTGGTTCGCAGCTTCTTGTCGAGCGATCAGCAGTTCATCGACATGTTCGTGGCCGAGGCGCGGCTGTCATCGAGGCTCAACCACGCAAACGTCGTGCAGATCTTCGACTTCGGCAAAGCGGCCGACTCGTATTACCTCGCGATGGAGTACGTGCGCGGTGCCTCGCTGTGGGACCTGCGCAAGCGGTGCCGAGAGCTGGGAGTGCTTTTCCCCTCGACGTTGGCGGCCGAGATTGGCTCGCAGGTCGCCCGAGGGCTGCAATATGCGCACAGCTTGACTGACCGCGGGCAGCCGCTGGGCATCGTTCACCGCGACGTGACGCCGCACAACGTGCTGCTCAGCTTCGATGGAGCGGTCAAGCTGACCGACTTCGGCATCGCGAAGGCGGGCACCACCCAGACGGCTCCGGGCATCTTGAAGGGCAAGTTTGCGTACATGTCGCCGGAGCAGGCGCGCGGCGAGCAGGTCGACGCTCGCAGCGATGTGTTCGCGATGGGCATCGTCATCTGGGAGCTGCTCACCGGTGGCCGGCTCTTCGACGCCGATTCGGAGCTGGGGGTGCTGCGGGCCGTGCAGTCGGCGGCGATCACGCCTCCGGGGCGGCTCAACCCTGACGTGCCCGATGAGCTCTCGGAGATCGTGCTCAAGGCGCTGGCGCGGCCGCTGGACGAGCGGTTTCAGACCGCCTTCGAGCTCGAGCGAGCCCTGGGCACGTTCGTGCTGCGCCATGCGAAGACGCTCGAAGACAGCTCGTCGTCGCTGTTCTTGCGGCAGATGTTTCGCGAAGAATACGAGGCAGTGAACCAGGCGCTGGGCGAGCACGACCCGGCGGCGCACGGGCAGACGCTGGCCGTCAAACGCGACCACCAGCCCAGCGCCGAGTCACCGGTGCGGCATGCGAGCGCGAACGAGACGACCCAGCCGCCACAAACGCTCGAAGAGGTCGAACAACCCGCCTTGGGCCCGGCTTCGGTGCGAACGACCGCGCAGATGCCCGGCGTTCGGCTGCCCTCGCCGTCGCAGCGCCTCAAGCCGCTGCCCGAGCAGGCTGACGGGCCCGGCGACCGGCCCAAGACCGACGTGATGCCGGCGAACCGGGTGTCGAGAAAGCTGCCCAGCGCTGACGAGGTCGCGCTGGTGAGTGACTCGCGGAGCGCAGAGGTGACCGAGCCACCCGACGGGCCAAAAGAGCCGGGGCCGGGCCGCGCTCGGGGGGCAGAGGTGAGCGCGGCTGCGGGTGAAGCGGGCGATGAGCCGAAGAAACCGCTCCGTAAGTCGCGCAAGCTCCCGGTCATCGAAGAGGGGGCGCGCAGGCCGCAGCCGGCCGGTGACCCAGGCGCGGAGGGCGTGCAGAGGGCCTCTTCAGCCGCGGTGACGCTCGATGAAGATGCCCCGGCCCGGGCCTCGAGGCGTGGCCTGGTGGTCTCCGACGTGGCTGCGGAGCTGCCCCGGCGAACGCTCGGGCCCCTGGTGGGCGTGGTCGTGACGTTGGCTGCCTTGGCAGGTGCGGGAGCGTGGTGGCTCAGTGTGCAGGGCCCGGCTCTCACGACAGAGGCTCGGGGCGCGATGACGGTGCGGCGAGACCCTGAGCCGGTGGGTGCGCCTCCCCTGCCCGCGGTTCTGCCTGATGCGGGTGACGAGACCGATGCGGGTGACGAGCCTGATGCGACACCCGAGGTGACCGTGGTCGATTCAGGCAGCGCGCCGGCCGATGCCCCGCCCGCGCCGAAAGTGCCGAAGGCGTCGAGCGCGGTTGATGCGGGGAGCCGTTCTGCACCGGTGCTCGTGACCGCGCCGGTCGAGCTGCGAGCCGTGCCCTACGCCACCGTGACCATCGATGGCCGCCTGCTCGGTGACGTCGAAGGAGTCAGGATGATTCGCCTCTCGGTCGGCGGGCACGACCTGGTCTTCACGCACCCTCGCCTGACTCGAAGAGACCACGTGGTGGTCAAACCCGGGCAGACGACGGTGGTCGTGTTCGACGCCCGCTCGAAGTAGTCGTGACGATTATAGTCATGAATATTATCGACATGATTATTTCATCAGCTTCTGCCAGCGCGGGGGAAACTTCGCGTTGGTCACCACGGGCGCGTTGATCGCCACGAAGTACTGGGCGCGCCGATTTCGCGGCTCATCGGTCTCGTCGGGCGTTTCGACCGCGAGCGCCTCTTCGCCGAAGCCCTCGAAGAACATCGGTATCTTCAGGCCCTTGGCTCGAAACGCCCGCACCAGCGCGCTGGCGCGGTTGAGTGAGAGCACCCGATTCGAGTCGGTGGGCCCCACGCTGTCGGTGTGACCGGCGATGAAGAGCTTCACGTCGGCGAACCGGCCAAACTTGTCGACCGCGGCGGCGATGAGCTTGGCGCTGGCGTCGATCTTCGTCTGTTGATCTGGCCTGAGATCGAACCGGCCGCTGTCGAAGACGACTTCTTCGTGCGGTATCTCAATCGCCCAGGGGAAAAAATCGGTGCCGGTGTACGCGCCCGCGATGTCATGCGCCACCACGCTGATCTGCAGGGGAGCCCCGGGCGCTTCGGGCCAGGTCAGCTCGAGCGGTGTGCCAGGTGCCTCGCCGTGAAACTCGATCTCGTCGTTGAACGCGTACATCCCCGTGTCCATCTTCACTTTGAGGGTGACCTTGGCGACCGGGTTGGTCAATCGCAGCGTCAGGCGGCGGTGCACCAGGTCGATGTCTCGATCTTTGTCGATTTTCATGACCAGCGGGCCGACCACGTCGGTGTCGAACTCGACCGGCAGCTCACCCGTCGACCCGTTGGGAAAATCGATGCTCAGCGACCCGGCCCAGCTGAAGTGGCCGATCTCGCTCTCGAGCCGAATCGCGCGGGTGGTGCCTGGCTTGCCGCCGCCCTTCACGTCGACGACTTTGCCGTCGCTGCGCTTGAGCACCAGCCGGTAGCCCGTGATGGGCTCGAGCACCGAGACCTTCACCGTGGGCACGCCCCGGCCGATCATCACCCGGCTGTTCGTGACCGCCAGGTCGACGGCGTTCGCGTGCGCGATGAGTGCGAACAGCAACGTGGCAAAGAAAACCCAACGCATCATGGAGTCAGGCCGTTCTGCGCCGCGCAGGCAGCGCGATGCGGGTGATTCGCCGGTAGAATTTATTCGAAAATGGCAGCTCTTTGCGCGCCAGAAGGTCGGCCTCGTTGGCCCACACCAGCTCGTTCGAGAAGGGGTCGAAGAGCTGCCAGGCGCGGCTGCGCCCCGAGCGCATCACCTGAAGGGCGATGACCAGGCGGCCGGTGCTCCCCGCGGTGTTGCCCAGCCCCAAAGGCACCGGGAGGCCCTCTTCGAGCAGCTCACCCGCCGCCTCGACCGCGGCCTCGAGGGTCATGCCAGCCTCGTCGTCGACCTCAGCCTCGTGCCAGCTCAGCCCGTGGGCCCGGGTCGCCTCGTACAGCAGTGCGCTCAGCCCACTCGAGGGCGCGCCGACGGGAGCCAAGACCGCCTGCGACGCGCTGAGCACCGCTGGGAGCGCATCAGTCGAATCGGCCACGAACGACGCGGTGATTCGACGAAGCGTGCTCACGTCGGCTTTGGGTTTCGCGGCGGTGAGTGGCGCTTCATCGTCGTCGGGCTCGAGCGTGCCCCCCTTGAGCTCGAAGGCGAACAACGGGTCGGCCTCGGCCCGCAGCAGCTGCGTCACCGTGTAGTCGCGCGGAGCGTCTTGATCGAGCGTGCACGCGGCGAAGGCCTCGTCGTCGGCCATGCCGCGGAGCTGGTCGGCAAAGGCGTGCACCTCGTTCGGCGTGTGACCCGCGGCGACGGCCCGTTGGAGCAGCTCCTGCTGAAGCGCGGTGGCGGCGTCGTCGAGCAGCTCGCCCAGCAAGCGCTTGGCCCGGGTCGGCCAGCGGGTCAGCTCGGCCTGGGCCTCTTTCGACAGCGAAGGCTTGGTCACCGGCCGCTCCGGGGCAGCTGCTGGGCCGCGCGGCGTACCGCGGTCATCACTCCGCCCACCAGGGCCAACCGCTCGAAGTGCGCCGCGAGCAGCGGGCCGTCAGCGTCATGCTTGAGCCGAGTCGCCCACCGGCGCAGGAGCGACGCGAGCGCGGCGTCATCAGCAAACCGCTCACCGGCGAGCTGGCGCACCACGGCGGCCGATTCTCGAACCGAGCCGCGCAGCGAGCGCAGCGCCTGCGCACACGCATCGAGCTGACGCTGCGGCACGTTCGCCCCGCGAAGCTCATCGAGCTCGTCGAGCAACACCTCGCCGTTGAGCTCGCGGCTCAAGAACGGAGACGACGGCTGAGACCTCGAAGGCGCCACGGGTCGCGAACACTACCCAACTTCGCAAAGGTTGCACCGATGCACCGGCGACCACGCTCACGGCCACCCTCAACACGCCATGCATATTATAATCATACTTATAATCACACCTATCGTAACCGTGATTACGAGTCGATCGTCGCGGCCGGGCCCAACGAAGACCCGCCAGGTCGCCAGTACCCGCTCACCGGAGCGAGCAGCTACACCGTCTCCGGGGCGACTCCGACGACCGAGATGCCCAGTTGCTTGGCCCACTTGAAGACGAGCTCGGCATCGAGCACCACCGTCTTGCCTGCCTCGATGGCCAGAACGCTGG
>JANLPS010000208.1:0-66854 GCA_031367385.1 Archangium sp.
GTGGAGGTGCTCGGTGAAGCCGGTCAGGGCGAGGCCGGGCTTTTGAATGCGTGAATGCGAGATCTTGCGCGAGAGCCCCTCGCCCCCGGCGATCAACTCCAGCTTGAGGTCGTACTGCGAGTCTTCAAGCAGCCGAGAAATGGGGATGCTGGGGGTCGTATTGGACACGGGCGCCCGATTCTGACCTGCCGCGTTCAGATCCGCCAACTCGTGACCGGTCACCCTGCACCTCAGATGCTCGAGGACTCCTCGGGTGACCAGGCCCATTGAACGCGCTACGGTCCGCGGCCGCGATGCGCTGGTTTTGGGCCCCCACGGTCGTCTGTCTGCTGCTGGCACTCTCTGGGTGCCCCGCGCCGCCCAAGCAGCCCGTGCCCAAGGTCGAGATTTGCGACAACCACCTCGACGATGACAACAACGGCAGCGTCGACTGCGCCGACCCGAAGTGCTTCGACGCGAAGAGCTGCCAGGTCGTGCTCGAGAGCTGCGGAAACCAGCTCGACGATGACCACAACGGCCTGGTCGATTGTGCCGACCCCGCCTGCGCCGCCGCCACCAACTGCGTCGCGCAAGAGATCTGCGACAACCACCTCGACGACGACAACAATGGGCTCATCGATTGCGCCGAGCGAAACTGCCGCACCCGCCCTACCTGCGGAGACGGCGGCGCCGAAGCCCCCGCCCACTGCGCCGACGGCCTCGACAACGACAACAGCGGCTTCATCGACTGCAAAGACCCCAGCTGCCTGGGCGAATCTTGCGGTCAAGGCTGCAGCTGCACCGACGCCGGCGTCATCGGCGAATCAGACTGCGCCGACAAGGCCGACAACGACGCCGACATGAAGGTCGATTGCGTCGACGCCGATTGCGATGGCCGAAGCTGCGGCCCCGGCTGTGCCTGCCACCAGGGCCTCAACGGCGAAGGCGCGTGCGGCGATGGCATCGACAACGACCGCGATGGGCTCGCCGATTGCGCCGACAGCGACTGCAACCTGGGCTCGTGCGGCGCCTCGTGTCTGTGCAAAGGCGGCGTCAAGGCCGAGGTCGACTGCGTCGACGGCGCCGACAACGACGGTGACTCTGCCATCGACTGCGCTGACACCGATTGCGCCAATGTCAGCTGCGGAGACGGCTGCACCTGCAAGAGCGGCAAGCGCACCGAGACCAACTGCACCGACACGCTCGACAACGACCGAGACTTGAAAATCGACTGCACCGACACGCCTGACTGTGACGGCACCGCCTGCGGTGCGGGCTGCACCTGCCGCTCCGGTGGCAAGCACGAAAGCTCGTGCACCGACCGCCTCGACAATGACGGCGATGGCCTGCGCGACTGCGCCGACACCGCCGATTGCACCGGCGCCTCGAACCTCTGCGGCACCGGGCAGCCCGAGAGCACCAGCTGCTCCGACGGCATCGACAACGACAACAATGGGTTTCGCGACTGCGAAGACCCGGGCTGCAACGGCCTGACCTGCGGCTCCGGCTGCGTCTGTGCCGCGGGCCTGCGCACCGAGAACCTGTGCGGCGATGGCGTCGACAACGATGGCGACACCCTCATCGATTGCGCCGACACCGACTGCATCGGCGTTGGCACCGAGAGCAACTGCACCGACGGCACCGACAACAACTGCAACGGCCTGGTTGATTGCGCCGACTCCGATTGCACCGGCGCCGACTGCACTGCGCTGCCCATCGGCCGGGCCTGCGCGAGCTCTGCCCAGTGCGGCTCTGGCCAGTGCGTCACCGAGAGCACCACCGGCTGGCCCTCGGGCGCCTGCGTGGGAGCCCTCGGCGGCTGCAGCCGCGACGATGCCGGCGTCTCGACCGGCTGCGTGGCCGGGGCCGTCTGCGCGAGCGACTCGGCGGGCACCTTTTGCCGCCAGCAGTGCGCAGGCCAGGGCGGGTGCCGCGCCGGGTACGCGTGCACCGACGACGACGACAACAAGACCTCGGCCAATTGGTGCCAGCCGATGTGCCGCACGACGGCTGACTGCCAACGCCTGGGAGGCTCGTACGGCTGCAACCTCTACAGCCGGCTCTGTGAGCAAGTCGATCGCGGTCTGGCCAAGTACGGCGCCGCCTGCGCCAGCAACGCCGACTGCGAGACCCGCCGCTGCCTGCGCGGCAGCAACAACAACGGCTACTGCCTGGGCCCCTGCCCCCGCAACGGCACCTGCGCCGGCGACGGGCTGTGCGACGACGACCGCATGCAAGACGACGCCACCGGTCAGTGCCTCGACGGCTGCGCGACGAGCGCCGAGTGCACGCGAGGCAACCCCTACACCTGCCAATCGGCCCCCGGCGGGGCGAGCGGCAACGTCTGCTACTGCCGCCTGGCCAACGAGAAATGCAGCACCGACGCCGATTGCTGCCGAGGCAATTGCTTCGACCTTTTTTTCACCAAGCGGTGTCTCCAATGAAGCTGCGACTGCTCTTGCTCCTGGTGGTGGTGGTGCTCTCTGGGTGTGCCAAGCGGCGCTGCGAGGCGGCCCGGGTCGAGGCCCTGCCGGAGTGGCAGTCGCTGCAGACCGAGGTCGACCACCGGCTGGCCCAGGAGAGCCCCGATGCGGGGTCGGCCACCGAGCTCGACGAACGAGCCCAGGCGCGCTTCGAGCTCATCAAATACCAATCGCAGACCCTGCACGCGCTCACCGCGACGCTCGCCGCCCCGCTCGACCCCACCTTCGTGCCTTCATTCGATCACGGTGTGCGCGAAATCTCGGAGTCGGTGCATGGCCTCAATGACCCCACCCTCAACTCCCTGCTCGCACCCGCCCGGCGCAGCGCGATGAACGTGCTCGCCGCCTGCCCGCAGTAGCGGTGCAGCAATTGCCCGATCGACCTGGTGCTGATGGCCTGTCAGATGCCCGAGGTCGATGGCCTCGAGGCCACCCGCCGCCTGCGAGACCGCGAACGCTGCATCGCCGCGGGCATGGACGACTTCTTGGCCAAGCCGGTGCGCCCCGACGAGCTCGACGCCACCTGGGCCACGAGCACCCGACAAGCGGCGTGAGGCTTTAGGGCGTCGCGCGCGCGGTGTTGCGGCCCGGCGTACCGAGGCTCGCCGAGTTCAGGTAATTCAGCGCAACCTTGAGCTGGTAGTCGGTGAGCTTGTCGGTGACCTCCCAGCTCTTCAAGTTCTCGGGCAAGTTCACTTTGACCTGGGCGAAATCGGTGATCTCTCCGTCGCCGCGAAAGTGCCGCTTCAGGTCTTTCTCGCGCACCTGATCAGTCTTCTGCGCCACCTTGTCGTCTTCGCTCTCGCCCACCACGAAGTCGGGCAGAATGCCCTTCTCCTGAATGCTCCGGCCGCTCGGCGTGTAGTAGCGCGCGATGGTCAGCTTGAGGCCAGACCCATCTTCCATCTCGATGATGGTCTGCACGCTGCCCTTGCCGAAGGTGGGCACGCCAATCACCACCGCGCGACGGTGGTCTTGCAGCGCCCCGGCGACGATCTCGGAGGCAGAGGCGCTGCCGGCGTTGACCAGCACCACCACCGGGTACGGCTTCTCGGTGTCTCGGTCTTTCGATTTTTCTTCGGTGACCTGCGTGCCGTTGCGGCCGCGGGTGGTGACGATGGTCAAGTTGCCGGCGAGAAACCGGTCTGAAATCGCCACCGCCTGGTCGAGCAACCCGCCCGGGTTGTTGCGTAAATCGAGCACCAGGCCGCGCAGCTCGCGACCCCCGTTGAGCCCGCGAAGGCGCTCGAGCTCCTTGAACAGCGAAGCGTCGGTGCGCTCGTGAAAGCTCTTCACCTTGATGTGCGCGATGCCGCCGAAAATCGCGCCCTCGACCGACGAGATGCGAATGTGATCTCGAATCACCGCGAAGTCGCGGGGCGCGGTGAACCCTTCGCGCATGATGGTGAGCATCACCTTCTTGCCCGCCGGCCCGTGCATCTTCTGCTTGGCGCGCGTCAAATCCATGTTCCGCGTGGGCTCGTCGTCGATCTTCATCAGCAAGTCGCCGGTCTTGATGCCCGCGCGCTGCGAAGGCGTGTCGTCGACCGCGGCCACCACCACGATGCTGTCGTTGCGCTTGGTGATCTCAAGGCCGATGCCACCGAACTCGCCGGCGGTGTCGATCTTCATTTCTTTGAACATGTCGGGCGGCATGAACACGGTGTGCGGGTCGAGCGTGTCGAGCATGCCTTTGATCGCCCCGTGCACGAGCTGCTGCTCATCGACCGGCTCGACGTAGTTGTTCTGCACGTACGAGAGCACCCGCGCGAACAGCTCGAGCTGCTTGTAGGTGTTCTCGCTGCGGCTGGGCTGCGGCAAGGGCGTCGGAGGCGGTGCTGCCAGGCTCACAGACACCCAGCTCGCGGCCAGCACCAGCACCGCATGAAAACGTCGCATCGGGCGAGCATACCAACGGCACTTCACCCACTACGATGAAAGACGATGTGTGCCCAAGTACGCCCGGCCGTTCTACGGTGCGTGGCGTGAGTCACGAGAGACTGCTGCGAGCGCTGCCACCTGGAGGTCACATCTGGCTGCGCGCTGGAGGTCGCAGCCTCTGGCCCCTGGTGCTCGACGCTGATCAGCTGCTCGTCGAGCGGGGCACCGACCTGCGCCCCGGAGACATCGCCATCGTCGGGTGGCCTGATCAGCCGCTGGTCGCGCACTTCGTTCGAAGCACCGAGCCGCTGATCACCGTGTCGATTGTCGGTGTCGAAGACCCTCCCGAGGCCGAGGCCCTGGGCCGGGTCATCGCGATCAAGCGAGGCGCCCGCAGGCTCGATTTACCGCGCTCGAGCGCGATGCTGTTTGCGTGGTTGCCGCGGTCGGCGAGGTGGCTCAAGTACCTACCGGGCGCACGGTCGCTGGTTCGGCGGCTGCGCGATTTTTGAACAGCCCCTGGCTCTGGGCGAAGGCGATGATGCGTTTGACGAACTCGCGGGGGTGCTCCATCTGCGGCATGTGGCCGAACGCGCGCACCTCGTGCACCTCGGCGCTCTTGGGCAGGTGGGCTCGGTAGTAATCGATGCTCTCGTAGGGCAGCAGCTTCTCTTGCTGGCCCCAGATCAGCAGCGTGGGCATCTTGAGCGCCGCCAGCATCACCTCGCTGACCAGGTCTTCTTCTTTGACCTCGCCGCGAATGCTCTTCACCGCCGGTGAGCTGACCATGTGACGCAGCTCTCCCGCGAACACCAACAGGCCCAGTGACGGCTTGGCGAACAGCTTGCGCGCGAGGCCCCGGGCTTCTTTGTGGGTGGTGACATCGAAGCTCTTCATCGTCGTCGCGAGCCGGCCCGGAGCGACCTTCGCACCCGCCGGGCTGATCAGCGCCAGGGCCTCGAGCGCCTCTGGCTCTTCGTAGGCGTAGTAAAACGCCATCGCGCCGCCGAGCGAGTTGCCGATGAGAAACACCTTCTCGCCGATGATCTGCCGACGAAACTCACGCAGCACCTCGATGTACTTGCGCAGTGGCAGCGGCCCGCTCGAGGGCAGGGGCGAGAACCCATTGCCCGGCAGATCAATCGCGTACACCGCGCGAAATTGCTTCGCCAGCGGCACCACGGTTCGAAAGAACGCGTTCGCCGAGCTGCCCAGCCCGTGCACCAGAAACAGCGGAGGCCCTTTTCCAGTGCCTTCGGCCTTGTAGTAGTGCACGTCGTGCCCGAGAACTTGCGCGACCTGACTGCTGACTCCGCGCGCGACGAGCATTCGCCGCACCGCCATGTTGCCCAAATCAAAGAGATTCATCGGGCTCGACCATCGCGCGGCCGCGCCCAGAAAGAAACCCTCTCATGGTGAGCCCGTCGAACCACGAACCACGAACCACGAACCACGAACCACGAACCACTCACTCCTCCACAGGAGCGAGCCATGGTTGCGGGTCAACCGCCTGACCTTGTTTGCGAATTTCAAAATAGAGATACGGGCCTTTGAGGCTGCCGGTGTCTCCCACCTGGCCCAGCGCTTCGCCCTCTTCGACCTCGTTGCCGACCTCGACCTCTGCGTTGGCCAGGTGCGCGTAGAGCGAGTGGTAGTTGCTGCCGTGGTCGATGATGACGAGGTTGCCGTAGCCCTTGAGCCACCCGGCGAACACCACCGTGCCAGCGCTCACCGCGTTGACCTTGGTGCCGAGCGACGCGCGAATGTCGATGCCCTTCTGCACCGTCACCGTGTTGAAGCGCGGGTTGACGACCTTGCCGTACCCGACCTCGACCAACCCCGCGGTGGGAAATTGCATCTTGCCTTTGCGCGCGCGAAAGCCGGTGACCGCGCTGTTGCTGGCCAGGTCGGTGACCAGCGCGGCGAGCTCGCGTTCGCTGGCCTCGAGCTCGGCGATGACCCGGCTGCGTGAGTTCTGCTCGGCTTGAACGGTCAGCAGCAGCTCGTTGAACCTCGCGAGCCGAGCGCGCCCCACTGCCTGCTCGGCTCGCAACGCCTTGAGATACTGCTGCGCGCTGCTCTCGAGGCGCTCGGAGCGTCGTACCGCCAACCGCTGTGAGCGGCTGAGCAGAGCGAGATCATCGAGCGCGTCGACGTCGCGTTGCACCAGCGTCTTCATCGCTCGCTGCCGCTTGATCAGCGTGGCGAAGTCTGACGCCGAGAGCAGAAACCCCAAGGCGTCTTTTTTCTGCAGCCGGTAGAGCGTGGCCAATCGCGGCCCGAGCTTGCGTTGTTGCTCCCGCAGCGCCACCTGCATCGTCGCCTCGTCGGCTCGCGCGTCTTTGAGCTGCTTGTCGATGCGCGCCAGGCTCCGCTCGATGGTGAGCGCACGGGTGGTCGACTCACGGGCCAACCGCTCGAGCGTATCGAGCAGGGTCAGCAGGCTCTTTCGCTCGGTGCCGAGGCTGTCGAACGCGGCCTTCTCTGCGTCGAGCCGTTCTTGAACATCGGCGCGCTCATCGGCCACGTCTGACGGGCCGGCCGCGAGCACCGTCATCAACGCGAGCGCGAGGCTCATACCCGCAAGAACCTGCGCACCGCGACGAAGCTGCCGAGCAGGCCCAGCGCGAGCCCCAGACCCAGCTGCTCCGCGCCCAGGTGCGCCCAGTCGACCGCGAAGTGCCCGTTGAGCCGCAAGAAGGCGATGGCCGTGCCTGAATCAGACTCGAGGTATCGCACCAGCCCGTACACCGAGGCGATGGCGAAGCCTGCCGCGAGCACCCCTTGCAGCACGCCTTCGATGAGAAACGGCATGCGCACGAAGCGGTCGGTGCCGCCGACCAGCTTTTGAATCTCGATTTCTTCACGGCGCGAGAAAATCGCCAGCTGCAGCGTGGCCGAGACGATGATCACCGCCGTCATGAAGACCAACGCGAACACCAACAGGCCGACCCACCGCAGGGCCTTGGCGATCATCGAGAGTCGCTCGAGCGCCTCTTCGCCGTAGTCGACGCCGGTCACGAACGCGACGCCACGGGTCTGGGTCGCCAGCGCCTTGAGCAGCACCGGGTCACGGCCCTCGGGTGGCAGTTTGAGCTCGAGGCTCGAGGGCAGCGGGTTGTCATTGAGCTCGGTCAGCGCGCGCCCGTCATCACCCAGTTGCTGCGAAAGCCGCCCCAGCGCCTGCGCCGGCGTCACCACGGTGGCTACCCCATGCGTTCGGCTCTCGAGCGCGGCGCGGAGCACTTCGACCTGATCAGCCGCCGCATCGTCGGCCAGGTACACCGTGAACTCGACGTCGGAGCCCAGCGAGCGAATCAGGGCTTCGAGCTGATCAGACGCCAACCGCGCCACGCCATAACCGACCAGCGCCAGGGCCAGGCTCGCGATCGCGATGATGTGCACGAAAGGCGAGCGCCACATGCTGCCCAGCGCGGTGCGAATGAAGTAGCTGGTATTCGAGACGACGCTCATGACTCGAGCGCCATCAACAAGGCTGCCTTCGCACCCTTCTCATCGGCGACCACGGTGCCCTTCTCGAGCCGTAGGGTGCGCTTCTGATACCGACCGATCAAGCTCGAGTCGTGGGTCGCGACCACCACCGTCGTGCCGCGCGCGTTCACGTCGTTGAGCAAGTCCATCATCTCGACGGTCAAGGCGGGGTCTAGGTTGCCGGTAGGCTCATCGGCCAACAGAATCGCCGGGTCGTTCACCAACGCGCGACACAGCGAGACGCGCTGCTGCTCACCACCCGAGAGCTTGAGGGGCGAGACGTCGGCTTTGTGCTCGAGCCCCACCCGCCGCAGCATCTTCAGGCTGCGCTCACGCACCTCGTCACGGTCGGTGCCAATCACGTCGAGGGTGAAGCCCACGTTCTCGGCCACGGTGCGGTTTGGCAGCAGCTTGAAGTCTTGAAACACGACGCCGATGTTGCGGCGAAGGTACGGCACGCCCGATTCGCGAAGCCGCGCGATGTTGCGCCCTGCGATGAGAATCTGCCCGCGGGTCGGCCGCTCGGCCAAGAACATCAGCTTGAGCAACGTCGACTTGCCCGCGCCCGACGGCCCGGTGAGAAAGACGAACTCGGCCTTGCCGATGTCGAGGTTGATGTCGACCAAGGTGGGCGGGTCGCCCGGGTACGACTTGGTGACGTGAAACATCTGAATCATGCGCGGCGCAGCGTACCATCGCGCGCCCCTCAGCGTGCTTCAGGAGGCGCCAACAAGAGCGGTGTTCTCTTCTTCACGCGGTTGAACCGCCAGGCATGCAACATCGCCAGCACGCCGCAGGCCGGGTGAATCAGCCCGAAGAACGGGCCGAGCAAGAAGCGCGGCAGCACCAGGGCCAGCGCCACGTAGATCGCCACGCCGATGGCCGTCTCGAGCCACGGCCCGGCGTACAACCAGCCAAAGGGCCCGAACAAGAGCCCCATGCCCGCCGAGAGCAGCACCGATTTTCGGTTCGGGTCTTGCGAAAGTTGCACGCTGAAGCCGGTGCCTGGCACCGAGAGGTTGACCGTCGACGTCGGCGCGCTTTCTTCGATTTTGGTGAGCGTTCTCACTGGCTGCACCGGCGCGACCACCGCGGCCTTGGTGCCATGGGCGACCCAGCACACCTCGCCGCCTTGAGCCACGTCGACGTCAACGCTGCCGACCCGCAGCAGCGCCCGCATCGCGTGCTCGACGTCAGACTTCGGCAGGCCCAGGTGTTTCTGAAGCTGCTCGGTCGTGACGGGAGTCGACGACCGCGCCCACAGCACCCTCAACGCGGCTTCGAGCTCTTGTTCGTGCACGCGGTCGGGGGCCCGTCAGGTTGCGTTAGAAGGTGAACCGCAGAACGTCCATACCGTAGCGCAGCAAACCGAATGGCACCGACATCGGCAAGGCGTTGAGCACCACAAACGTGCCGGCGTGAACGAAAAGCGCCGAATAGGCCGCCTTGAAGTGACTCACGAGCCAGGTGGTCAGCGCGGCCAGACCTCCGAACCAGACCCAAAACCCGACCACCGCGAGGGTCGAAGGGCCGGTCGAGAACAGGGCTTTGGTCGACATCAGCAGGCCAGCGACGGCCCAAAGGGTCAGAATCAGGCCGTGAGTTGCATTCTTGAGAGCAGGCATCGGAGGGAACCTTTCGAAATGGGGTCCCTCCAAACGCCGACCCCGGCCAGAAGATCTGACCTTATTTCGCGAAGACGTCGTCGATCGGGGTCACCTTGACCGCGTCGGCCTTGATACCGAGTTTCTTGGCGCCGATGACCTTGTCTTCATCGAGCAGCTCCTTGGGCTTGGTGGCGTCGTACTTGATGGGCGAAAACTCGTCGCTCACCAGGGCCTTCTTGAGGCCCTCGGCGTCTTTGACGATCATCACCACCGACAGGTCTTTCGCGCTCAAGTGCTTGCGAATCGCCGCGTTCACGTCGGCCAGGGTCAGCTTCGCGAGCGCCTCTCGCATCGTCGTGGCGTAGTCGCCCAACCCGTAGAATCGCTCGTCGAGCGCGTACCCGAGCTGCTGATCTTGCCGCGCGGTCACCAGGTACACGTTCTTCATCAGGTAATCGCGGGTCGCCTCGAACTGCGCCTGGGTCAAGCCGTTGGTGATCAACGCATCGAGCTCGGTGAGGGCGATTCGCAACGCCAGGTGCGCGTTCTCCGGAGCGACCGGCCGAATCCACACTTCGAAGATCTGCGCCTGACGCGGCGTGCCCGACGGGGGGAAAAACGAAAAGCCGCCGTAGGGAAAAGCCTCGATGTAGGCGTAGTCGCCATAGTTCATGCCGCGCACCTCTCGAATGCGCTGGTAGAGGTGGGCCATCGACGAACGGTGCTCTCCGAGCCACGAGCGGGCCACGCTGAGCGCCGCGAAGTCAGGGTGCGAGCGCGTGACTGCAATCGGCAGCCCGAACGAAATCGCCGTGGCCCGGGTGTCCTTCTTGATCAGCTCGACCTCGAGGCCCTTTGGCTTGCGCGCGACCGGTGCCGGGACCGCCGCGGCCTTTGCGCTGCCGGCTGGCAGTCGGGCCATCGCGGTCTGCAAGGCGCTGACTGCAGCCTCAGAGGCGCTGCCCGCGATACCGATGACCAGGTTCGCTTGCGTGTAGTTCTTCGCGGCGAAAGCCTTCACGTCGTCGAGCGTGATCGCCTTCAGGCCCGCCACCGTGCCGAGCACCGGGTGACCGTACGGCGTCTTGGCGAACAGCGAGGCAGAGAGGCGCTCCTTGCCAAGCTCCTCCTCATTGTTCGAGCGCAGGTCGTTCGTCAGCGCGTTCAAGCTCTGAGCCTTGAGGCGCTGAAAGTCGTCTTCGCGAAAGCCCGGCTCGAGCAGCATCGGCAGCGCGATGGCACTGAATCGCTCCCACCCCTCGGCGCCCACGATGCCAGTGAAACGCGTGACTTCTTTGTCTGCATGCCCCTCGAAGCTGGCGGCGAGCGGGTAAAAGGCCTTGGTGATTTGATCAGCCGTCATCGCCTTCGAGCCACCTTCGCTCACCATTCGCGCGGTCAAGTTCGCCAAGCCCTCTTTGCCCTCGGGGTCGGCCGCCGAGCCCACCGAGAACGAGAGCTTCACGTCGATCAACGGCAGGGCGGTGCGCTGCACCAACACCGGCAACTTCGAGCCAGCCGCGTCGGCTGCCGGAGCGCTCGGTTTGTCGAAGCTCGACAGGTCTGGCGAAGTCGCGATTTCCGAGGGGAGCGCGTCTTTCGAGAGCGTGGTGACCACCAGGTTCGAGTCGGTGACGTTCTTCTTCGCGGCCGCCAGCAAGTCGTCAGGGGTCAGGGTCGCGTAGACGCCGTAGAAATTGTTGAGCGTGTCGAAAGAGCGACGAACGCGCGCGAACCGCGCCAGGGTGCTGGCAATCGACTCGGTGTTGTCCAAGCTGCGAACCAGGCTGGTCTGCGAGTTCGCCCGGGCATCGCTCAACCGCTGCGCGTCGATCAGCTGGGTTCGGGCAAGCTGAAATTCTTTCAGAATCGCGTCGCGTACCTTGACGGTGTCGGCCGGGTTCTTCACCCGGGCCACGACCGAGAACAACGACGGGTCGACGTTGATGCCGACCTGCGGCGCCAGCAAATCGACGATCTGCTCATCGTCGACGAGGCGCTTGTGCAGGTCAGAGGTGTCGCCGAAGTGCAGGTCGAAGAGCAGGTCGAGCGCGGCGAACTCTTTGTCGGTCTCCGAGAATTTGGGCCCGTGAAAAGCGACGTTCACCAGCGGGAGCGTCGGAGTCTCCCAGGGCACGTGCGCGTACACCTTCGCCGTCGACTTCGGCTCGGAGGGTATGGCGGCTTTGTACGAGCCCTTCTTCCACCCTCCGAAGTACTTGGTGACCAGCGCGATGACGGTGTCGGGTTGAACGTCGCCCGCCACGATGACCGTCACGTACTCGGGCCGGTACCAGCGTTCGAAGAACTGCTTCGAGTAGTCGAACTGGTTCGGCATGTCTTCGATGTCTTTCAAGAAGCCCATCGTGGTGTGCTTGTACGGGTGCGTGGTGAACGCGCTGTCGCGCTGCACTTCGTAGATCTTGCTGAACGGGTTGGCGGAGTTCTTGTTGTACTCGCCCAGCACCGCGCGCGACTCGGTCTTGAACCCCTCGAGGTCGTAGGCCAGGTTTTGAAAGCGATCGCCCTCGACCCGTAGAATGTTCTCGAGGTCTTCTTTGGCGAAGGTGGTGTGGTAGTTCGTGTAGTCGTCGGTGGTGTAGGCGTTCGAGCGGGCGCCGGCGCGCCGCATCGTGGCATCGTACTCTTCGTTGCTCACCGCCTTGGTGCCGCGAAACATCATGTGCTCGAAGAAGTGCGCGAAGCCCGATTTGCCGGGCTCGATTTCGTTTCTCGAGCCGGTCTGCACCGAGATCTGCGTCGACACCAGGTTGGGAAAACCGGTCGGCACGACGATGATCTTCAGGCCGTTGGGCAACGTCTTTTCGGTCGCCTTGAACGGCAGCAGCCCCTTCTTCGGCTGTGCAGGCGGCAGGGCGAACGCGGTGAACGTCACGAGCAACGAGAGCAGGGCCGATTTGAAGAGCGACATGGGCTCGCTTCCTACTCCACCGCGCGTGGTGCACGGGCACTGTTTCGCATTCGCCAGGCCGACGCCCTGGTGGAATGAAGTGGCCTACGCGCCCCGGTCGCTCGCCGGCGCAGACTCGCGCGCCCAGGTCGAGGAGATCATCAAGAGCAAGCACGGGTGCATCGCCCACGTCGAGTGGGCAACCGTCACCCTTCGGGTCGAGGCGGTCTGCAGCCGAACCGAAGCGCTCCACTACGTCGCGCACTTGGGCCGCATCGCGACCATCGAGCTCAAGCAACGCAACAAAGATGGTGATTTGTACTTGGTGGCGCCCACCCACCAGAACGATGAATCACCTCCGTTCTCTTGGCAGCCGCGAAACCTGGCAGAGGGCCAGCGCTTGGTTGATGCGCTCAACGCACTGCGTTCGCCAGGGGCCGGGGCCAAACCCGCGGGCTCCGACATCTGAACGCCTAGAGCGTCGACGCGCCGAGGCGTTTCAAGATTCGCTGCAGCTGAGGCTGGGTCAGGTTGGTCTGCTCGACCACCCGCCCCCACAGCTCGATGACCGGCACGCTGCGGCCCCCGCGCTCGCGCTGTAGCTGCTGCAGTGCCATCAGCACCACCCGCTCGTCGGGCGTCAGGCCGTCGCGCACATCGGGCAGCTGCTTCACGCCTTGGGCAGGGTCACGCCCAGCTGGCCCTGGTACTTGCCCCCGCGATCTCGGTAGCTGGTCTCGCAGACCTCGTCTGACTGAAAGAACAGCATCTGCGCAACGCCTTCGTTGGCGTAGATGCGGGCGGGCAGCGGCGTGGTGTTCGAGAACTCGAGCGTCACGTGGCCCTCCCACTCGGGCTCGAGCGGCGTCACGTTCACGATGATGCCGCACCGCGCGTAGGTCGACTTGCCGAGGCAGATGACCAGGGTGTCGCGGGGCACGCGAAAGTATTCAATCGTGCGTGCGAGCGCGAAGGAGTTGGGAGGAATGATGCACTCGGGCCCTTTGACGTCAACGAAGCTGCGCGGGTCGAACGACTTCGGGTCGACGATGGTCGAGTTGATGTTGGTGAAGATCTTGAAGTCGTCGGCGCAGCGAACGTCGTAGCCGTAGCTCGAGGTGCCGAACGAGACCGCCTTGCGGCCCTGGTACTCGCGCACCATCTGCGGCTCGAAGGGCTCGATCATCTTGTGCTCGATGGCCATGCGGCGAATCCACTTGTCGGGCTTGATGCTCATGATGGGGCTCCTTCGAAGGCGGCGGCTTTGAAAATTGCGAGCGCACCATGCCTCAAGTCGCCGGGCGAAATCACGCCTCATGGTGTTAATGAACCGCCAGCCGTGAACGCCATACCCGCCGAGCCCGTCGATGAGTCGTTTCTCGAGACCCTGGGCGTGCACCGGCTCGAGGTGCCCCTGCCCTTCATCGAGGCAGGCGGCCCGGCCAACGTCTACGTCATCGAGAATGACGATTCGACGTGGTCGCTCTTCGACTGCGGGTTCTCGAGCCCCGACGCCCTCTCAGCGCTCTACGCCCAGGCCTCGGAGCGCCGCATCGACCTGCAGCGAGTCTCGCGAATCATCATCAGCCACGGGCACCCCGACCACTACGGCAACGCTCAGCTCTTCGCCGAGCAGACCGGCGCACCGGTCTTCATTCACCCTGCCGATCTCGAGAAGATCTGCGGTGAAGGCCGCTGGTGGGCCCTGCTCGAGCAGCACCGCGACTACTATTTCAAGCTCGGCGTGCCCGAGGCGTTGATCCAATCGATGATCGACCGCAACCGCGACTCGGCGGTGGGCACCCGGCAGGTCGAGCGCTCTCGGGTGAGGCTCATTCAGGGTGGCGAGCGGCTGCACTTCAAGCGCTTCGACGCCGAGGTGTTGCACATGCCCGGGCACACGCCGGGGCTGATTTGCCTCTACGCCCCAGCCCAGCGAATGCTCTTCGCCGACGACCACGTGCTGGCGCGCATCTCGCCCAACCCGCTGCTCGACCTCTCGCAGGGTGAAGGCGAGACCAAGTTTCTCGCGCTGGTGCGCTACCTCGAGGGTGCCAAGGCGGTGCAGGCGCTCGAGCTCGACTGTGTGCTGCCCGGCCACGGCCCGGCCTTTCGAAATCACCGAGAGCTGCTCGAGGGTCTCTTCGCGATGTACGAGCGGCGCCAGGAGAAGCTGCTCACGGCCCTTCGAGTGAAACCTACCTCTGCCTACAAGCTGATCGACTCGATGTTTGCTCGGCGAAATGATCGCCGGCTGCACCTGATGCTGTCTGAAGTCTTAGGCAACCTCGAAGTGCTGGAGCTCGCGGGCCGCGTCAGCCGGGCCGACACGGGCGGTGTCTTCGAGTTTCGGCCGCGCTGAGCGGGCGCTTCTGCCACAGCAACGGAATCGGGCGCTCGGCGACAGTGTGGGCAAGGTCAGTTCGGCGCAGCGCGTGACGTACATTTTCTCCCAACCAGACGAACCGTTCGGCCAACCCCACGGTGACGTGTTTTTCGTCGGTAATTCTTTGGTGTTAGCGCGTCGTGAATGGCCCGGTGGGCACTCCTGACCTGGCTCACCGTCAGAACCCGCTGATCGACCGCGTCTTGGCCCGGCAGTTGCTGAAGGCAGACACATGGGTCACGCAATGAGCTCAATCGCACTGAATACCCGGCAGGAAGTGGAGAGGCTCAAGGCTGAGCTGGAAGAATTGCGGCGCGAGAACGAGCGCTTGGCTGGCTTGGCCTACCGCGACGCCCTCACGGGGCTGCGCAATCGCCGCTTGTTCACTGAGCGCCTGTGCGAAGAGGTGAGCCGCCTGCAACGCGGGCGCAAGGCGGGCCTCTCAGTCGTCTGCGTCGACGTGAATGACTTCAAGCAGGTCAACGATGCGCGCGGTCACGCCGCTGGCGACGCCGCGTTGGTGGCGGTCGGTCAGTACCTCGAGTCGTTGACCCGCAGCTGCGATGTGGTGTGCCGGGTCGGGGGTGACGAGTTCGCGATTCTGCTGCCCGACTCCGACGCAACTCAATCGCAGCGCATCGTGAACCGCATTCGGGAGAGCCTCTCGACCCTCGAGACGGCCGGCCTGGGCAGCGAGCCCCTGGCGATGGGCATGGCGACGTTTCAAGAAGGTGACGACGAGCGGTGCTTGCTCGCCCGCGCCGACGACGAGATGTACGCAGACAAACGCCGCGCGCACGGCTCGCAGTCGGGCGTGTACGCGTCAGCGGCCTGAAGCCCTGGTTACTTGGCGGCTTTGACCGCTGCTCGCAGCTCGGGCAACGCCTTGAACAAGTCAGCCACCAACCCGTAATCGGCGATTTGAAAAATCGGCGCCTCGGGGTCTTTGTTGACCGCGACGATGGTCTTCGAGCCCTTCATGCCGGCGATGTGCTGAATCGCGCCCGAGATGCCCGCCGCGATGTACAGCGCCGGAGCGACCACTTTGCCCGTCTGCCCGACCTGCAAATCGTTCGGCTGCCAGCCCGCATCGCACACCGCGCGAGAGGCTCCGACGGCGGCGCCGAGCTCGTCGGCCAACGCGTCGACCTCTTTGAAGTCACCCTTGGTGCCACGCCCACCCGAGACCACGATCTTCGCTTCGGTCAGCGCCGGCCGGGCCGACTTCACTTCTTTGAAACCCACGAACTTGGTCAACGTCTTCGCCGGAGCCACTGGAGCGAACGCCTTCACTTCTCCCGCGCCTGACTTCTCGGCCAGGGCGAACTCGGTCGCACGCACCGAGAAGCACTTCACCGCCGAGCTCAGCTTCACCGTGGCGATGACCGCGCCAGCCCACATCGGGCGGCCGAAGGTGACGTCGGCTCCGCTGCCTTGCACCGACATGATGTCTGACGCCATCGCGGCCTTGAGCTTCGCGGCGATGCGCGGCAACACGTCTCGACCCGTCGCGGTCGCGGCGCCACCGACGTACTCGGCGTTGATGCTGGTCGCGAGCTCAGCCACCGCCGGCGCCACGTTCTCGGCCACGAAGTGCTCGAGGTGCGGAGCGCTCCCCGCGTGAACGACCTTCACGCCGTACTCTTTGACTGCGTTGGCGAGCGCCGAGGCATCTTTGCCGAGCGCCACCGCGTGCAGCTCTCCTCCGATGGCCTTGGCGACCTGCGCTCCGGCGGTCAGGGCATTCAACGTGGCCTTGCGGAGTGACCCGTCAGGCTGGGCTTCGACGACGATGAGAACGTTTCCCATTTTGAATATCTCCCTTGAGCCTTAAATGACTTTTGCTTCGGTCTTGAGCTTGTCGACCAACGCGGCGACGTCGGGCACCTTGATGCCGGCCTTGCGCGCGGGGGGCAGCGCCATCTTGGTCACCGTCAGCTTGGGCGCCATGTCGACGCCCAGGGTCGCCGGGGTGAGCTCTTCAATCGGCTTGCTCTTCGCCTTCATGATGCCCGGCAGCGAGGCGTAGCGCGGCTGGTTGAGCCGCAGCTCGGTGGTCACGATGACGGGCATGGTGGCCTCGATGGTCTCGAGCCCACCGTCGACCTCGCGAATCACGGTCAGGGTCTTCGAATCGGCCGACAGCTTGATCGCCGGTTCTTTGGCCTTCTCTTGCGGCGACTCGAGCGACTCTTCTTTCGACGCGAAGGTGGCCTGCGCCCAGCCGAGCCACTCGGCGAGGTACTGACCCACCTGATTCTGGTCGTCGTCGATGCTCTGCTTGCCCAACACGCACAGGTCGGGCTTCTCTTTTTCGACGACTTTCTGCAGGCAGGCGGCGACGCCCATCTGGTCCATCACGGCGGCATGATTAACCCAGATGGCCTTGGTGGCCCCCATCGCCAAGGCATGGCGCAGCTGGTCTTGCACTTCTTTGCCGCCGACCGAGACGACGACCACTTCGCCGCCGTGCTTGGCCGAGAGCCGCAGCGCCTCTTCGACCGCGATCTCGTCGAACGGGTTGATCTTGTACTTGAGCCCCTCGAGCACGATGCCGGTGCCGGCCGGGTTCACTTTGATCTTCGACTCCGGGTCTTCGACGCGTTTCGCAGTGACGAGAATCTTCAAAGGCATGGCTTTCAGGCTCCTGCTGACGATGAACGCAGCGCGTGACGCATTGCGTGTGCGAAAGTTGATTTACGCATCAATGTTTGCGCCGGCAACGCTTTTCCCTTCGACGGGCTCAAGGCAGGCGCCCAGACGGTTAGCCCCGGAGGAGCTCTCGGGCGATGACGATGCGCTGAATCTGGCTGGTGCCCTCGTAAATCTGCACCAGCTTCGCATCTCGCATCAGTTTCTCGACTGGGTACTCTTTCGAATACCCATACCCGCCGAAGACCTGCACCGCGTCGGTGGTCACCTTCATCGCCATGTCGGCGGCGAAGCGCTTGGCGTGGCTGCTGACCAGGGTGTTTCGCTCTCCGTTGTCGAGCATCGCCGCGCTCTGCCAGGTCATCAGCCTGGCCGCGTGAATGTCGGTCGCCATGTCAGCGATCATGAACTGAATGCCCTGAAACTCGGCAATCGGCTTGCCGAACTGCTTGCGCTGCTTGGCGTAGTCAACCGCATGCTCGAACGCCGCGCGGGCATTGCCCACCGCCAGAATCGCGGTCAGCGGGCGCGAGTTGTCGAGCGTGGCCATGGCGATCTTGAAGCCCTCGCCCTCGTCGCCGATGCGGTTGGCGACCGGCACCTTCACGTCTTCGAAGGTCAGGGTCACGGTGTTCGAGGCCCGCTGGCCCATCTTGTTCTCGTGCTTGCCGATGGTGAGCCCGGGCGGGTGGCCTTCGACGACCAGGCAGATGATGCCGCCATGCTTCTTGGCCGGGTCGGTGGTGCAGAACAGGCTGTATTGAGAGGCGTACTCACCGTTCGTGATCCACTGTTTCTGGCCGTTGACAATGTAGAAGTCGCCCTCTCGGCGAGCGGAGCAGCGCATGCCGGCGACGTCGCTGCCGGCGCCGGGCTCGGTCAGACCGAAGCTGGCCAGCTTGAACGACTCGGTGAACGGCTTGAGAAAGCGGTCTTTCTGCGCCTCGGTGCCTCCGATTTCGATGGGCAGCAGCGCGAGGTCATTGGCAATCATCGAGGTGGCCATGCCCGAGCAGCCCCACGCCAGCTCCTCGCTCACGATGACCTGCGCGGTGTGCGACAAGGCCATACCTCCCTGCGCTTGGGGAATGGTCATGTTGATGAGGCCGAGCTGCCACGCCTGCTCGATGATCTCGCGGGGAAATTCGTTTTTCTCGTCGCAGTGAGCGGCTTTGGGGCGCATCACCTCTCGGGCAAACTTCTTGGCGGTCTCTTGCAGCGCCTTCTCGTCATCGCTCAAGCTGAAGTTCATGGCGGTTCAGATAGCACAGCAGAATTGACCTCAGTGCACGCGGGGCGAATACTGCGGCCCGGCCGAGCTGAACTTTCGAAGTCCAAGGGGTCTCCTTACATGGTGCGAGCTTCACGTTGCGTTTGTGTCGCGGTGGCGGTGTTCGTGTTTTCAGGGTGCGGGCCAGCCAAGGTCGAACCCACGCTCGATGTCACCGCAAGGCCGCGCGCGGTCGATAACAAGGGCGGCAAGAGCACCATCACCGTCAGCGCGGTCGACGCGCTGGGCAAGGCGGGCACCGGCAAGGTGACCGTGACCTCGAGCGTCGGCTCGCTCAAGGCCGGCGCAGACGCGACGCTCTCGGGCGGCAGCGCCGACTTCGAGTTCAGCTGCGACCTGAGCGCTGACGCCACCTGCGTCGGCTCGGCGAAAATCGACGCCTCGTGGTCGACGACCGACGGCGTGAAGGTCACCGCGCAGACCTCGATTTCAATCACCGCTCCGCCAGTGCCTGACGGGGGCAAGCCTGACGCAGGCACCGTGACGGGCGTGCTCGATGGCGGCACGTTTGGCGAGTACTCGATCGGCCTCATTTTTGAGAAGCCCGTCTTGCTCAAGATGACGGGTGATAAAATGACAGTGTCTGCCAAATTGGTGAAAACGGCGTCACCCGATGCGGGAGTTGCTGGTGCCACCGTGACGTTTTCAGCAAGCGGGGGCGCCTCTTTCGGAGCCGCCAACACGCCCACCGTGACCGCGGTGACTGATGCATCGGGTACCGCGACGGTTTCACTTCTGGTCGACAAAGCTGCTGGGGTGACCACCGTGACCGCCGCTGCGTTTGACGCGACCGCGTACCAACAGATCTCCGTGGTGAATGCGGTGAAGATCAAGTGGCTCGACGGTGACACGCGCACCAAGACAACGTTGACGGTGAGGAGCACTGGTGTCGACTCTTCGACCAATGCCTACTTCAAGGTCACCGATGCGTTTGATTTGCCAGTCGTCGGAGTGGACGTCTCTTTTTCGATTCGCGCAGGGTCACCGGCAGGGTCAATCGTCACTCCCTCGGCGCGCACCAACTCCGACGGAATTGCGCAAGCGAATCTCGCCACCGGGGAGGCGGCCGGGTTGATCACGGTACAAGCCGTCGTGTCGGCGAGTGAGCTCATCGCCGACGCGCTTTTTACGGTCGTGCTGGGCCGTGCCTCAGATGGTCGGTTTGACCTCTCGTGTTCACGAAAGACCCTCGGGGCCATGCAGATACAGAATCCGCCTCGAACTGATCAATCGACAGACTGTAAGGCGAGCTTTACAGATAGATCAGGCAACGACCTTCCTTTCGCCATCGACGTCAGCTGGCTCTCCGAGGCCGGCACCGTTCCTTCAATGAGCCGGTCAGATCAGAGCCGACGAACCGCCACCATCAACTTCTCCACCACTCCTGGCTTACCGGTGGAGACGGCCCCTCTCTTGGGAGAACCGTCAAATGGTCCTAAGAACCCGCGAGACATGTTCGTGACCATCGTGGCCGCCATGAAGGGCGAGGAGCAATTCTGGGACGGGTCCGGCAACGGAGTTCAAAACGGGGCCTGGGACCCCGGAGAGTGGTTCGTCGACCTGCCCGAGCCTTTCGCTGACATGAATGACGACGGCACTTGGAACCCCGGCGAGCCGTACCTGAATACCGAGCACATTGACTGCGTCACGCATCAGAAGCTTGTCGAGCCTCCACAGCCGAAATGGGACGGCCCGAATGGTTGCTGGGATGGAGACACGACCATCTGGCGCGCGACTCACGTCGCCTATACGACCGGTTTTTCGATCATCGAATTCAGCCCGCCGACGACGATGCTCAATGACTCGATGCAAATCGTGCCGTATCGGCTCTACGACGCATTTTACAATCGTGTCTCAAACGACATGGTGTCGGTGTCCGGCTCTAACTTTTCGAATGGCAGAGGCAGCATCGCAGTCAATGCCCCGAACCTCGGCGAGAATTTCGGTCAAGATCTCGAGTACTACACGCCCAAGGGCACGCAGCAGAGCGATGGAGGCATTGTGTTTACCGGCACCTGCACCATCGTCGGTGTGCCAGCGGCCGGTGAACGATGCTTTCGCGGCTACCGCTTCAACTCCTGGAAATCCGCTCCGACATCCGGAACTGTACTCTTGACCGCTCCCCCCCCGAATGCGCCCGAGCAGCCGAGCACCACGACGTTTCAGATCACGGCCGGCAATTCGCTCGAGGCGGGCACTGTTAAGTACCCGTTCTCGGTGTTCTTCCCGAAATAAGGGCTCACTTCGGCTTCGGCACCTTCTCCCAGTCGGCCAAGAACTTCTTGAGGCCGGCATCGGTGAGCGGGTGCTGCGCCAGCTGCTGAATCACGTTCAATGGCACGGTGCACACGTCGGCGCCGATCAGCGCTGACTGCAGCACGTGCACCGGGTGACGAACGCTGGCGACCAAGACCTGCGTCTTGAAGCCGTAGTTCTTGTAGATGGTGACGATCTCTTTGATCAGCCCCATGCCGTCTTGCGAGATGTCGTCGAGGCGGCCGACGAAGGGCGAGATGTAGGTCGCTCCGGCTTTGGCGGCGAGCAGGGCCTGGTTGGCCGAGAAGCACAGCGTCACGTTGGTGCGAATGCCGTCGGCGGTGAGCTTCTTGACCGCCTTCATACCCTCGGTGCCCATCGGTATCTTGACGACGACGTTCGGGTGAATCTTCGCCAGCTTGCCGCCCTCAGCGATCATCTCGGGTCCCGTCAACGAGACGACCTCGGCCGAGATGGGCCCGTCGACGATGCTACAGATTTCTTTGATGGTCTCTTCGAGCCCGCGGCCGACCTTCGCCAACAGCGAGGGGTTGGTGGTCACCCCGTCGATGACTCCCATGTCGTTCGCGGTGCGAATGTCTTTGACGTCTGCGCTATCGATAAAGAATTTCATCTGTTTGGCTCACTTTCTGGCTGCGTTTTGGGCCTCGTCTACCCCACGCGCAAGCCTCGATTTTTCATGAGGTCTTGAGAACCCTCAATAAAGTCATATAGACTCAATTACATGAACGACGCGCTCCGAGAACGACTGAGGGCTGGCGGCCCCCTGCTGTGGGTGGTGCCCGATGTGCTGAGCCCCAGTGAATGCACCGAGCTGATGGCGAGAATCGATGCCGCGGGCCCGACGGCTGCACCGGTGACGACCTCCCGGGGCATGGTGATGATGCCCGAGCTTCGAAACAACGAGCGGGTGATGTTCGACGACCTGGCGCTGGCGAAGCTGCTCTATCGGCGGGTCGAGTCGTCGTTGCCGACCAAGGTGCTGCGTCGGGTGCCGGTCGGAGCCAACGAGCGACTCCGGTGCTATCGCTACCAGCCCGGTCAGTACTTCGCGCCACACTTCGATGGGTGTTTTCGACGCAGCGATGAAGAAGAAAGCGAGCTGACGTTGATGGTCTACCTCAACGATGATTTCGGCGGCGGAGAGACCACCTTCAATGACCTCGAGCACTCGGTCAGGCCGGTGCGCGGCTCGGCCTTGCTGTTCTTTCATACCCAGCGGCATGAGGGCTGCGCGGTGACCAGCGGCGTCAAGTACGTGGTGCGATCTGACGTGATGTACCGCGCGCGCTTCTAAGGGCCCCCTTACCGAGGCGCTCAGGTGCGACGATTTCGTTCGCAATGCACGAGGCTCCGGGTCTACAGGCTGGGGCCTTCATGCCTGGCCGCAAGCGCGCTCCGAAAGCCTCACTCTCACGCTCGACAGCGGCCGCCCAGGTGGCGTGGGCGCGCACCGTGCTCGAGACCGAGGCCCGCGCCATCTCATCGCTGCGCGCGAGGCTCAACGGCCCGTTCGTCGAAGCGCTCGAGCTGTTGCGCTCGGTCAAGGGCCGCATCGTGGTCACCGGCATCGGCAAGCCCGGCTTCATCGCGCAGAAGTTCTCGGCGACCCTCGCGTCAATCGGTACCCCCTCGCTCTACCTGCACCCCGCCGAGGCGGCCCACGGCGACCTGGGCCGGGTGGTCAAAGGTGACGTGGTGGTCGCGCTTTCGAATTCAGGCGCGACCGAAGAGCTGGTTCGGCTGTTGGTGCCCCTGCGCCGCATCGGCGTGCAGCTGTTGGTGCTGACCGGAGACTCGAAATCTCCGCTGGCGATGGCCGCCGACGTGGTCATCGACATCGGGGTCATCGACGAAGCGTGCCCCATTGGCCTGGTGCCGACCGCGTCATCGGCCGCCCTGCATGCGATGTGCGACGCGCTGGCGATGACCCTGGCCTGGCGCGCGCAGCTGACCGCCGAGGGGTACGCGCGCTACCACCCCGGTGGCACGCTCGGGCGCTCGGTCTCGAAGGTCAGCGAGCTGATGCGACGCGGCGAAGCCAACCCGGTGGTGCGTGAGAGCGCGTTGCTCTCACAGGTGCTGGCGGTGATGACCAAGACGCCCGGTCGCCCTGGCGCGGCGCTGGTGGTCGACGCACAGGGGCGGTTGATCGGCATCTTCACCGATGGTGACCTGCGGCGCCTGGCCGAGCAGCAGCGGCTCGATGTGAAGACCCCCGTGCGCGAAGTGATGGCCCGAAGGCCGCGCTGGGTGAGCCCCGATGACCTGGTGCTCTCGGCCACCGCGATCATGCGAGAGGCCAAGGTTGATCAGCTGCCGGTGCTCGACACCGAGGGTCGGCCGGTGGGGCTGCTCGACGTACAAGACCTCCTCGCGAATCGACTGGTGTAGCATCACTGACCACATCATTTCGTTGGCCGGCGTGGGGCACTTCTCTTCGAAATGATCGACCGCGGCGGTTAGTGTTCGGCTCCCGTGACGACCTCCACCAGCGCCTCGACGTCGAAGTCGACATTGGCGACCCTCACGGTGCTGGGGCGCTTGCGCGACACGCCGCATTTATGGGTCTTCGTCACGGTCTGCGCGCTGCTGGTCGCGCTGGCGACGCTCCAACTGTCGTCGGTGCGAAAAGATTTGAACTCGGCCCAGGTCGGGTTTGACATTCAGCGGCGCAGCGGCGCGCTGATCGGCACGCACGATTCGCGGTGGCAGGGAGTCGAGACGGGCGACGAGCTGGTGTCGTTGAACCACATCGAAATCACCAGCGAGAACTTCTTCGACGTGCGCACGAGCGTGACCGTCGGTCAGCCGGTGACCCTGCAGCTCGAGCGAGACGGCGTGCCGTTCGAGGTCACGGCCGAGGCGACTCCCATCAGCGTCATCTCGGCGCTGGCCTTCATCATGCGCTGGCTGACCGGCGTGCTGTTGTACATGCTCGGGGCGGGCATCTTTTTGCTTCGCCCCGGCGCCAAGCTGAGCTGGTTGTTTTTCATCTTTCTGAGCGAGGTCGGGAGCCTCGTGCTCATCATGCAGGGGTTCCCGGTGCCGATTGGGGTGACCTTCGCGTTTATCGGCGCTCTCTTTCTCACTGCGCCGGTCGTCGGCTTTCACTTCTTCGCACTCTTTCCGACCGAGCTGTCGGTCTCGCGCTTCGCTCGATATCTGTACGCCTTGAACTTCGTTGCCTTCGCCGTGAACATCGGGCTGCAATTCAAATTTGGCGGAGCCTCAGTGGCTTCGACGAGCCTGATTCGCTTCTTCAGCGTGGTCAGCGGCCTCCCGGTCTTCGCGACGGTGACCTACCAGTTCATCAGGGCCCGGCGGCTCAAAGACCCGCGGCTGGCCAGCGTCACCAAGTCATTGCTGATCGCGACCGTCGGCGGTCTGATGATACCGCTGCTGTCAAACACGGCCGTTCGGGCCCTTGGCATCGAAGGCGGCATCGCGCACCAGATCACCGCCATCGCCGTGCTCTTCTTCGCCGTCACCACCGCGATGACCCTGGTGCGCCACAACCCACTCGAGATCGACCGGTACGCTGCGTCGGTCGTCGGCTACGTGGTGACGCTCGGCGGGCTGGGCGGCGTCTTCGTGCTGATGTTGTTCACCCTGCCGCTGGTGCTCAAGCGGCTCGGCGTCGCGAACAACTCAGAGCTTTTGGTCGGGCTCACTGCCCTGACCTTCATCTCGGTGGGGCCGGTGTACCGGCGAATGCGCAAGGCGGTCGACAAGTGGTTCTCGCGCGAGCAGGCCGACGCGCTCAAGACCTCAGAAGTGCTGCGCAGAATCGGAGACGCGGTGCAGAACGAGTCGCGCGAGCGCAGCCTTTCGCACATCGTCGACGCCGCTCTGGTCATCGGCGCAGACCAGGCCGCGCTGTGGCAAATCGACGCCTCGGGGCGCTCGCTGCACCGGGTGGTCTTCAAGAACGCAAGCCCGACATGCCCTTCGTCGCCCGCGAAGGCCCGATTGAACGAGCGCTCGAGAAGCCCTGCGGCGTCTCGGGGTTGGGGCCGCCGCGCCTGCCGACCGAGACCCAGCAGGCGGTGTGGGAGCTGGGCATCGCGATGTCGGCTCCAGTGCGGGCGCATGGGGTACCGGTGGGCTTCTTGGGGGTGGGCCGCCGAAGCTCGGGCTTCGGCTACCGTGACGAAGATCTCTCGTTTCTCGAGACCCTCGCCTCGCAAGCGGGCCTGGCGATGGAGCGCGGCGAGGTCATCACCCAAATCGGCCGCTACCGCGTCGAGAAGCGCCTCGCGCAGGGCGGCATGGCCGAGGTCTTCGTTGCCTGGCAGTTGGGGCCCGGCGGCTTCGAGCGAAAAGTGGCGCTCAAGCGCCTGCTGCCAGAGCTCGCCGAAGACCCGACCTCGGCGGCGGGGTTGCTCGACGAGGCCCGAATCACCGCGCGCCTGCAGCACCAGAACATCGCCCAGGTCTACGAGGTCGGCCTCGAGGCAGGGCAGCACTTCATCGCGATGGAGTTCGTCGACGGGCCGCCTCTGCGAGCCCTCGTCTCGAATCAAAAGCGCGGCGGCAGCCCGACCCCTTTGCCGATTGCGCTCAGCGTCGCCCAGGGCCTGCTCTCAGCCTTGGATCATGCGCACCAGCTCCACGATGCCGGCGGCGCGCACTTGCACGTGGTGCACCGCGACGTCACTCCGGCCAACGTGCTGGTCTCGAACCGCGGAGAAACCAAGCTGGTCGACTTCGGCCTGGTGATGGCGAGCACGCGGCTCTTCAAGACCCAGACCGGTGTGGCGCGCGGCACGGTGCCGTTCATGAGCCCTGAGCAAGCGATTCACGACGACGCCATCGACCTGCGCTCAGACGTCTACAGCGCGGGCGCGACGCTCTACGAGCTGTTCACCAACGAGCGCGCTTTTCCTGAAGGGCCCAATGGGTCGAAGCCGCTACCGATTTCACGCGCGAACCCGCTGCTGCCCGACGCCCTCGACGCGGTGTTCACGCGGGCGACGGCCGTGCGGGCCGATGAGCGCTTCGCGACCGCCGGTGCGTTCTGGGAAGCGATTCGCGCGGCGACGATGCCGACACCCGTGGCCCCGCCAGCCGAGGTGGCCACCTGGGTCGCGCTCAATCGCGCGCAGCCCGAGCTCAAGGTGAAGGCGCTCGAGGGCACCCGGTCATTGGCGGTGCCCACCGACTCGAACGCGAAGTGAAGCAAGGGCTCGTAACCGCTCGCTACAGTGGGTAATCGAATGTCGCTGCTCAGCGCACACTCACTGCGTCAAATCAGTTGAATCGACCGGTACGCCTCGTTCGCTAGACTGCCGGGAGTGGGGACCGGCTCATCGTCGAGATCATCGCTCACCACGCTGACCGTGCTGGGTCGGTTGCGCGGCACGCCGCACCTGTGGGTGTTCATTATGCTGTGCCTGGGCCTGGTGGCGACTGCGGCGCTGCAGCTGGGCGCGGTGCGGCGAGAGCTCAAGTCAGGAGAGATCGGTTTCAACACGCAGCGCCGCCCCGGCATACCGTTGGTGGGGTCGGTTGACGCCCGCTGGCACGAGCTTCAGAACGGCGATCAGCTGTTGGCGATCAACGGCCAGCCGGTCACGATCGAGACGTTCTTCGAGGTGCGAACGTCGCTGCCGGTGGGCCCTGTGACGGTGAGCCTGTTGCGCGACGGCGTGTCGTTGGAGCTGCAGGGCGAGAACAAGCCGCTGGGTGTCATCAGTGGCCTGGCGGTGGTGGTGCGGTGGCTGACCGGAGTGCTGCTCTTCGTTTTGGGAGCCGGGGTCTTCTTGCTTCGGCCCGGCGCGAGGCTGAGCTGGTTGTTCTTTCTGTTTTTGGCCGCGCTCGGCTGCTTGGTGCAGGTGACCCAAGGCTTCCCTGCGTTGCTGGGGCTGGTCTGGTCGGGGTTGCATTTCTTCTTTCTGATGGCGCCGGTGCTGGCCTTTCACTTCTTCGCCCTCTTTCCCACACAGTGGGGGGCGCACCGCGCGGCGAAGTGGCTCTACCTCGCGGTGCTGTTGATCTGGGGCGTGACGGTCTTCATCTCGCTCTCGGGCCTCTTCAGCATCGACGCCCAGGTCATGGTCGGCCTCGCGGTTCGCGTCTGCTCGCTCCTGGCCAGCCTGATGGTGCTTGCGGCGATCATTCATCAATACCGCTACGCCCGGCAGGCCAATGACCCGCGGTTGTTAAGCGTCACCCGCACCCTGACCATCGCGACCATCGGAGGGCTGTTCGCGCCCCTGGTGGCCAACACGGTGGTGCGCGTCACCGGCACCGAAGGGGGCATCGCCCACCAGGTCACCGCCATCTCGGTGCTGATCTTCGCGGTCACCACCGCGATGGTGCTGGTGCGGCACAACCCGCTCGAGATCGACCGGTACGCGGCCTCGGTGGTTGGCTACGTGGTGACGATCGGCGCGCTGGTGGGCGTGTTCGGGTTGGCCTTGTTCGCCGTGCCGCTGGTGGTCGAGCGGCTGGGGTTCGCCAACAGCTCCGAGACGTTGGTGGCGCTCACCGCGCTGATCTTCGTCTCGGTGGGCCCGGTGTACCGACGACTGCGACGGGCGGTCGACCGGTGGTTCTTGCGTGAGCAGGCCGACACCTTGCAGACCGCCGAGGTGGTTCGCCGCATCGCCGATTCGGTGCAATCAGACCCGCGCGAGAAGAGCCTGCAGAAGATCGTCGACGCGGCGTTGATCATCGGGCCCGAGCTGGTCGCGCTGTGGCAGCTCGATGCGACCGGGCGCTTGCTGCAGCGGGTGTATTGGCGGCAGGGGCCTGCCGCCGTCGAGCCGATCGACCGGAGCGGCGCCATCAAGCGGGTGCTCGGCCGCGCGGGCGGCGTCGAGGGGCTGGCCCCTGGCGAGCTGCCCCAAGACACCCAACAGGCGATGTGGTCGCTGGGGCTGGCGATGTCGGCGCCGGTGCGGGCCCATGGCGTGCCAATGGGGTTCTTGGCGGTCGGCCGCAGGCTGTCGGGGTTCGGGTATCGCGATGAAGACCTCTCGTTTCTCGAGACCCTGGCCTCGCAAGCCGGGCTTGCGATGGAGCGCGGCGAGGTGGTCACCCACATCGGGCGCTACCGAATCGAGCGGCGGCTGGCACAGGGTGGCATGGCCGAGGTGTTCGTCGCCTGGCAAATGGGGCCCGGCGGGTTCGATCGCAAGGTGGCCCTCAAGCGCCTGCTGCCCGAGCTCGCCGAAGACCCGCGCTCGGCTGCGGGCCTGCTCGACGAGGCGCGCATCACCTCGCGGCTGCAGCACCCCAACATCGCCCAGGTGTACGAAGTGGGGCTCGAGGCCGGTCAGCACTTCATCGCAATGGAGTACGTCGACGGGCCCCCGCTGCGCACGTTGATCGCCAACCAGCGCCGCACCAACCGGCCCACCCCGCTGCCGGTGGCGTTGAACATCGCCCGGGGGTTGCTGGCCGCGCTCGACCACGCGCACCAGCTGCGCGACGAGAGTGGTCAGCACCAACGGGTGGTGCACCGCGACGTGACGCCGGCCAACGTGCTCGTCTCGTCACGCGGAGAAACCAAGCTGGTCGACTTCGGGCTGGTGATGGCGAGCACCCGGCTGTTCAAGACGCAGACCGGCATCGCGCGCGGCACGCTCCCGTACATGAGCCCCGAGCAGGCCGTGCATGACGACTTGCTCGACCTGCGCTCTGACGTGTACAGCGCGGCGTGCACCCTCTTCGAGCTCTTCGCCGGAGAGCGCGCGTTTCCCGAAGGGCCGGCGGGGGTGCGGCCGGCGCCGATTGCGATGGCGAACCGGCTGTTGCCCGAGGGTCTGAGCACGGTCTTCTTCAAGGCCTTCGAGCTGCAGATGAGCCAGCGCTACCCGAGCGCGGGGGCCTTCTGGGAGGCGATGCGCGCCGAGACGCTCCGGGCGCCGATCGCCGGCAACGCCGAGGTCGCCTCGTGGATGGCGCAGTACCGCGAAGTGCCCGAGGCCAAGTCGTTCGACGCAGAGGTCACCGCGTCAGCCTCATTGGCCTACCCCGCGGGGCCACCCTAAATCGTCGCCGGGCCACGGCGGGGCGGGGCATCGACCAGCGCCTTGAACTCGGCGGAGTCGACCCGCATCAGCATCACCGTCAGCGTGGTGGTCGCGTCGAGGCGAACCGCTCGTTCTTCACCATGCAGCAGGCTCACCCGGCCACCGACCCGCTTGCCCGAGGGCAGCTCGAGGTCGAGCAGCACCCGATAGCCACTGCCAGCTTCTTCGGGTGTGAGCACCAGCCGGTATGCTGGCGCGGTCTGCCCGGGGAGCCGCCGCTCGGCGGTAATCGAGTGGCCTTCGAAGCCGAGCACCTTGGGTGCAGCCACCGTGCGCCCGTTTTCAGAAACCTCGACCGCGAGGTAGAGCGCCTCGGTCGGGCGGGTCGCCTGGCGCTCCGAAGCGCACGCCCCCGCCAACACCGCCACCACCACCAGAATGAAACGCTTCATGGGAATTCTCTCTCAGCAACATTGGTTCCGCCCGGTCGTCGAGCGATTTCAATTGCTTGGCGGCCTTTTCGAGCGGCTCGAGTTGACAGCGGCGACGCGGGTGCCGCACCCGAAAAGACAATGTGGCAGGAAGTGCCCTCATGGCTCTGACCTTCGCCGAAGCGCGCGCGCTGCACCCGGCGCTGAAGAAATGGGTGTGGCTGAACGCGGCGGCCTCTTCTCCGGGCTCTTTGACGGCGGTCGAGGCGATGAAGGCGCACCTGCAAGAGACCCTCGACTCGGGCGATATGGCCTACCCGGCCTGGGCGCGCTTCAAAGAGACGCTGCGGGCGCGGGTGGCTCGGTACATCGGGGCACGCAGGGCACACGACGTGGCTTTTACGCCCTCGACCTCGTTCGGGTTTCACGTGATGGGGCATGCCTTGAAGGCGCGGGGCCTGACTGAAGTCGCGGTGCTCGAGTCAGAATTTCCCAGCACGGTGGTGCCGCTGCTCAACGCGGGCCTCACCTTGCGGGGCGTGCGCCGGGGGGCCGATGGGTCGTCTGGGGTCGAGGCCTACGAGGCGGCGCTGCGACCGAGCACCAAGGCGCTCGCGGTGTCGGTGGTGCAATACGACAGCGGGTACCGGGTCGATCTCGAGGGCATCTCAAGGCTGTGTCGAGACCGCGGGTTGGCGCTGTTGATCAACGCGGCCCAGGGGTTGGGGCACGTCGCGGTCGACGTCGAGGCGCTGGGTGCTGCGTTCTTGGCGGGCACCAGCCACAAGTGGTTGGCGGCCGGGTATGGGCAAGGGGTGCTCTATGCGCAGGCCGGGTGGCTCGACGGGCCGCTCCCGCTGGCAGGGTGGCTGTCGGTCGACCCGACTGACCTGTGGCGCTCAGTGCCTTCGCTGGAGCGGGTTGACGACGCGCACGGCTTCGTCGCGAGCGGCGCGAAGACCCGACACGAAGCGTCAGCGGTCGAGGCGGGGGGTGGCGCGTGGGCCGGCCTGTATGGCCTCGACGCGGCGCTCGAGCTTCACGAAGCGCTGGGGGCCAACCAGATTCTGCAACACAACCTGCGACTCCAGCGCGTGCTCAGAGAGGGCCTGCGCGCCCGGGGCTTCGTGCCGAACGCGCCCGATGCACCCGAGGTCGGTTCGGGCATCTGCGTGGTGCCGGTGCAAGGAGACCCCAACGAGGTCGTGCGAACCCTGCTGCGCGACGCTCAGATCATGACCACGGCGCGGGGTGGCGGCTTGCGAATCTCGACCCACTACTTCAACACCGAAGACGACGTGCTCGCGTTGATCAGCGCCGTCGACCGGCTCGGCATTCGACCTCGCTGAAGCGCCAACGGCGGGTTTCTTGCGCCGGCGAGAACCTGTGCGACGCTCTCGCACATGCCCAACAACTCAGATCGCCGCGAATCACCCCGTTGCCTGACCTCGATGCAAGTCTTGCCTGAAGCCTTCGCCATCGCCGGTGACCTCTCGGTGGGCGGCGCCTCGTTCTCGATGTGGATGCCTCCTGCCGACGACTTGGTCTGCCTGCGGGTCGAGCTCTTCGGCACGGTGCACCGCCTGCCCGCGCGGGTCGTGCGCGTCGAGAAGGCGCCCCACTCGAGCCGGGTGCACGTGGCCTTCGATGAGCTGCCGGTCGAGACCCAGCTGACGCTGGCGCGTTGGGTTCAGCACCACACCACGTTCAACTGAAACGAAAATGGCCGAACAGCTCGAATTCGCGCACGTCTTCGAGGGCCTCTTCATGAGGGGGTTGAAAGACCACCTCGATGACCGACTCAAGGCGAGGCTCAAAGAAAAAGGGCTCGACCTCTCGAAGCCGCTCGACCCGGCGTACCCATCGCACGTGCTCAGCGACTGCATCATCGTGGCAGCGCAGACCGTCTACCCAAGCCTGCCCCTTGACCAGGCGCTCAACGCCGTCGGTCACGCCTTCTTTCGAGGGTACACCGGCACGATGTTGGGTCAGGCGATGTTGCAGCTGCTGCGCCTGCTCGGCCCCCGCCGCACGCTCGAGCGAATGCAGCGCAACTTTCGCACCGGCAACAATTACATGGAGACCCGGTTCAAGGCGCTCGGGCCGCAGAACGTCGAGCTCTGGTTCAATGAGACCAGGGGCATACCGGCATACTTTCAGGGCATTCTCGAGCAGGGTGGCAACGACATCGGCGCGAAGAACATGCAGGTCAGTTACCGCGATGACCCCGCCGGGGGCACCTGGTTCGCGGTGACCTGGGCCTAAGTGACGCTACTCGAGCAGCGGCGCGTCTTGCGGGTCGAGCTCAGCCGAGAAGCGCACCACCAACGGCGTGACGCTCGAGACCACCACCCACTTGCTCGACGGCGTCGCCTTCATCGCGACCTCTGAGTCTGACAAGCGCCGAACCTGCGGCCACTCCGGCGGTGACTCGCGCGGCGCGACGACCTCGACCAACATCGGCAGCGCCAGCGACGGCAGCGGCGTCTGGGTCGCGCGAAAATCGTTCTGAGGGGAGGCCGGCCGGGCCCGCGTCTGGCTGTGCCGCATCTCGAGCTTGATGATGTCGCAGGTCAGCTCGACGTCGGCTGGCCGCAGCTCGAGCGCCTGCTTCACCGCCGCGATGGCTCGCAAGAAGTGCCCATCGGTCGCCAGAATCGTGGCGGCCATGCGGTACGACTCGACCGCGTCACCGTGATGACCCAATTGCCGCAAGGTCTCGCCGTGCTTGAGCCACAGCTGCGAGTCGCGGGGCACCAGCGTGAGGGCCTGCCGGTACAAGACCTCGGCTCGGTCGAAGCGGCCCTTGGCGATTGAGGTGCTGGCTTGGGCTTTGAGCTCTCTGGCGTTCATGGGTGCGGGCCCTCTCATGTTCCTCTCGGCGCCAGAGTGCAACTGGGCCTCAATTCAGTAGCGGTTTTGCTGCCTTGGCGCGCTATGAGCCCGGCCGACGTCATGAAGCCCACGAGCGCCGCGGGAGTTGGTCTGGCGGGAGGCATCGCCGCCTACCTGAGCTGGGGGTTGCTGCCCTTGTACTGGCGGCCGCTCCATGCCGTGCCGCCGCTCGAGATCTTGTCGCATCGCATCGCCTGGTCGCTGGTGTTTCTGGCCGCCCTGCTCACCGTGCGAGGGCAGTGGGCCTGGCTGCCGGCGGCGATGCGACGGCCGCGGGTGGTGGGGCTCTTCGCGCTCTCAGCCACCCTGCTCTCAGTGAACTGGTTTCTCTACATCTGGGCGGTGAACACCGGCCACGTGGTCGAGGCCAGCCTGGGCTACTTCATCAACCCGCTGGTGAACGTGGTGCTGGGCCGGCTGGTGCTCAAGGAGCGGCTGCGCCCGGTGCAACAGCTCGCCGTCGGGCTGGCGGCGCTGGGCGTGGCGTGGCTGACGTGGTCGCTCGGGGCGCCTCCGTGGCTCGCGCTGACCTTGGCGGTGAGCTTCGGGCTGTACGGGCTGCTGCGAAAAGTGGCTCCGCTGGGCTCACTCGAGGGGTTGACCCTGGAGACGCTGTTCATGGGCGTGCCGGCCATCGGGTACCTGGGGTGGCTCGAGCTGCAGCACCAGGGGCACTACGCGCACGAGACCTGGCTCGTCACCTCGATGCTCACCGCCGCCGGCGTGGTCACCGCGGTGCCGCTGCTGCTCTTCGCCGAGGCCGCGCGCCGGCTGCCACTGTCGGTGATGGGCGTGCTGCAGTTCATCTCGCCGACGATGCAATTCATTCTGGGCGTCGCGGTGTTTCGCGAGCCCTTCGAGGTCACCAAGCTGGTGGGCTTCGGCTTCATCTGGGCCGCGCTGATCACCTTCAGCGCCCAGAGCGTGTGGGCGGCCTCACGGCCCCGTGTTGCGTAAGAACTCGGCGACCTCGGCGAAGCGTTGATTCAAGAAAGCGCGCACCGGGCCTTCGATGCCACGGGCATTCATCGCCAGCTGCATGCATCGAAGCCACGCGTCACGCATCGCTTCGGTGATGGCGACCTTCATGTGCCGCATTCGCAGCCGGGGGTGACCGCGGGTCTGCAGATAGTCTTGCGGGCCGCCCAACCAGAACACCAAGAACGAGCCGAAGTGGTCTCTCGAGGCCCGCGAGATTTTGCCGCTCTCGTCGAGCTGGTGTACCGCGGTGAGCGCTGGCTCGTGTTGCTCCATCGCGTCGTAAAACGCCTCGACCAGGGCCACGACCCCTGCAGGGCCCCCGAGCCGAAGGTACGGAGGGTCATCGGCAGTCGGAGAATACGACCCTGGAGCACCCAACTGCACCAGCGTCAAGGCGTCGGGGCCTGGTGGGGCGTGTTGAGCCACTTCTCGAACGCGTCGAAGCTCGAAGGCCGGCCCAGAAAGTCGGTGACCGAGACCTGCGCGGGCCGTGCGCCGCCTGGCTCGAGAATCTTCGTGCGGTATTCTCTGGCGACCTTGGGGTCGAGCATCGAGGTCGCGTGAAAACGGGTCAGCAGGTCTTTCGCGATGACCGTGCTCCACAGGTACGTGTAATAGGTAGACGCGTAGCTCGAGAGGTGCCCGAAAGAGAGCTCGAAGTGGGTCCCTTCGACCCACTCCTTGATCGGCTCGAAGCGATCTTGAAGCTCGTGCAGCACCGCGGTGGTGTCGAAGCCAGGCGCCCGGCGGTGGTACTCGAGGCTGATCGCCGCCAAGAAGAACTGACGGCGCTGGTAGACACCGATGCCGAACTCCTTGGCTGCGACGAGCTGGCTGATCAATGCAGGCGGCATCGGCTCGTTGGTCTTGAAGTGCTTGGCGAAGCGCTGGAGCGTCGGCCCATCGAGCGCGAACTCCTGCAGCAGCATCGAAGGGGCTTCGACGAAGTCCCACTCCATCTTCAGGCCGGCAGACGAGGCCCAGTGGTGCCGCGCCGAGAAGATGTTGTGCATCATGTGACCGAACTCATGAAAAAAAGTCTCGACGTCGCGGTGCTCGAGAAAGCCACCTGCTTCAGCGAAGTTGCAGACCAGCGAGGCTTCGGGCAGCGCGTCACGACCGCCGGCGGTCATCGCGAAGTGGGCCGCGTGCTTGAACTTGCCTTCGCGAGGGTGCATGTCGAGGTGAATGCGCCCGAGCAACCGTTCGCCGTCGTACACGTCGAAGGTCTCGACCGAGGCGTGCCAGACCTTGGCGTCGTCGATGCGCTGAAACCGCACGCCGAACAGGTCGCTCGCGATGCCGATGACGCCGTCGCGAACGTGCCCGTACTCGAAGTATTCGCGAAGTTTCTGTGAGTCGAGGCTGTACTGCTCGGTCTGAACGCGATCGATGTAGTACCCCATGTCCCACGGGTCGATGCGGGTGGCGGCGGGGGTGTCTTTGCGTTTGCGAGCGAGCAGCGTGGCGACGTCGGCGTTCGCTCGCTTTTCGGTGGCCAGGCGGCCCTTCTCGATGAACTCGGCGGCGGCCTCGGCCGTCTTCACCATGCGAACTTGGGTGTTGTACGCCGCATACGAGGTGTAGCCGAGCAGCGTGGCCAGCTCATGGCGTTTGGCGAGCAGGGCTTTGAGCACCTCGACGTTGGCCGGGTACCCGCGGGTGCGACTGAGCTTCCACAGCGCTTCGCGCACTGCGGCGCTCTTGGCGTAGGTGAGCACCGGAGCGTAGTCAGGGGTGTCGGTGGTCACCGAGACCTTGCCGTCGACCGGGGGGTGAGCCTTGAGCCAATCGGCCGGTACGCCGTCGAGCTCTGCGGGCGCGAGCTTGAGGGTTCGAACGTCTTCTCGAATGTTGCGGTCGAACGCCTGAGTGATTTTCACCAGCGCTTCGTTGAGCGCGGCCACCTTCGCGCGAGTGGCTTGATCTCGGTCGACGCCACTGCGCCGAAAGTTGAGCAGCGTCTTGCCAAGCCAGTAACTCGCCTCGGCATCGAGTGAGGCGGCGTCGATGGCATTGAGCGGGTCATAGAGCGTTCGGTCTTGCGAGAGCTCAACCTCGAGCGTCGAGACGCGTTGCTCGCAGGCCTCGGCGACCTCGCGAAACTTCACATCGGGGTTCACCTCTTCAGCCAGGCCCGCGCGCAGGCCCGCGTTTTCGAGCCGCTGCAGGGCCTCGTCGAAGTGCTCGAGCACTGCCGCGCTCGAGCTGGCAGTGCGCACCTGACCCAGCATGGCTTTGACAGCTGCGAGCTCTGCGTCGCACGTGGCGGCGAAGGCCGCGGGCGTGCCCGAGAGCAGCTCGGCTGCGTGGGGGGCGGGCTCGGCGGTTGGTTTGCGCTCGGCGTTGACTGAAGCGCAGGAGGCGGAGACGACCAGCATCACGATCACCAGAGAACGAGAATTCACCGACGCTTTCTACAAGCGGTCGCTCCACTTTGTAAGGGCCTGCTGGCCGTCGGCCCGGTCGGGAGTCGGGGCGCGCGCCAGCGCCTTGCCCTACGCCGCCTGAGCGACCGAAATCACCCGCTCGAGGTCTCGCCGGCTGACGTCGAGGTGCGTCACCAACCGCATCGTCGAGCTGTAGGCGCCATTGACCAGAATGCCGTTCGCTTCGAAGGCCTTGCCCAGCCGCTGCTGCAGCGCCGGGGCAACGGTCACCCACACGATGTTGGTGTCAGGCAGCTCGAGCATCAACCCTTCACGCTCGCGCAGCGCCGTCGCCAAATACGTCGCGTTGTCATGGTCTTCGGCCAACCGCTCGACGTGGTGCTCGAGCGCGTAGAGGCCCGCGGCGGCGAGAATGCCGGCCTGGCGCAAACCACCGCCGAGCATCTTGCGCCAGCGGTGCGCGGCCACCAGCAACGCGCGCGACCCGACCAGCACCGAGCCCACCGGAGCCCCCAGGCCCTTCGACAGGCACACGCTCACCGAATCGAACGGCTTGGCGAGCGTCGCAACGGGCATGCGTGATTTCACCGAGGCATTGAACAGCCGGGCGCCATCGAGGTGCGTGCGCAGACCACGCGCGCGAGCCAAGGCCACCGCGGCGTCGACGTAGGCGGGCGGCAAGACGTTGCCACCAAAGGTGTTCTCGAGCGTCAAGAGCTGCGTGCGCGCGAAGTGATCATCAGGAGGCTTGATCGCGGCCTCGATCTTCGAGAGCGCGATGGTGCCGTCAGGCTCATTCTCGAGGGGCTGCGGTTGAATGCTGCCGAGCACCGCCGCGCCGCCGCCTTCATACTTGTAGGTATGCGCGCCTTGCCCGACCAGGTACTCGTCACCGCGCTGACAATGCGACATCAGCGCCGCCAGGTTGCACTGCGTACCGCTGGGAAAAAAGAGGCCGGCCTCGAACCCGAGCCGCTCGGCCACCACCGCCTGGAGCCGATTCACCGTCGGGTCATCGCCGTAGACGTCATCGCCGACCTCGGCCGCCGCCATCGCCGCGCGCATGCCAGCGGTGGGGCGCGTGACGGTGTCGCTGCGCAGGTCGATGGTCATGCCGGCACCGCGCTGACCACCATCTGCACTCCGCCTTTGGGGCGAATGGTGATCATCGGCTCGGGCTCGATGGTCTGGCCTGGCACCAGCGCGAAGCTTACCTTGGGCAACATCGTCGCCAGCACCAGCGCCGCTTCGAGCACAGCGAACGAATCACCGATGCACTTGCGAGCCCCGATGCTGAAGGGCAGGTAGGCACCGCGCGGCAAGCGCTCTTCATCGAGCCAGCGGTCAGGGTCGAAGCCCTCGGGGTTCTCGAACACCTCGGGGAGTCGGTGCAGCACGTACGGGCTGAACATCACCACCGATCGCGTGGCGAAGTTCCACCCGTCGACGACGAGGTCTTCGGTCACCCGGCGCCCCAGAATCCACGCGGGGGGGTAGAGCCGGAGCACCTCTTTGATGACCCGGCCCAGGTACGGCAGCTTCGGTACGTCATCGGTGGTGACCTCCCGGGTGCCCAGCACGGCGGTCAGCTCGGCGCGCAGCTTGCGCTCGATGCCAGGGTGCTTCGAGAGCAGGTACAACGTCCACCCGAGGAGCACAGCGGTGGTCTCGTGCCCGGCCAAGAAAATCGTCATCACCTCGTCGCGAAGCTGCTCGTCGTTCATTCGCTCGTTGGTGTCGAGGTCGACGGCGTTCATCAGCATCGAGAGCAGGTCGTCTTTCGCGCCGCCTTCTCCGCGCCGCCGCTCTGAGATGATGCCGAAGACGATGTCGTTGAGCGCTTTGCCCGCCGCAGCGAACTCCCGGTTGTGCTTGGTCGGCACCCAGGTGGGCAGCGCAAAGGGGTGCGTGAGCATGTGCTGCATCACCTCGAGGCCATGGGTCAGCGCATGGGTGACGGTGTCGCTCTCGCTGGTGACGTCGGCCGAGAGCAGCGTCTGCCCGACGATGCGCATGGTGAGCTTCATCATCGTCTTCAGCGCGTCGAACTTTTCGCCGGTGGTGATTTTCGACTGCAGCCCGGCCACCATCTCGCGGGTGGCCCGAACCATCACCTCGCCCCACCCCTGCAAACGCTCTCGGTGAAACGCCGGTTGGGCCAGGCGGCGTTGCCGCAGCCAGAACGAGCCCTCGCTGGTGAGCAGGCCTCGCCCAAGCACCCGTCGCAGCTGGTCGTACCCGCGGGTCTCTTTGCTGAACTTCGCCGCCTGCGTGACGAGCACTTGCTCGATGATCTTCGGGCTCGCGACCGCATGCACCTTTGCGTACGGCAGCCGCAGGTTGACCACCTCGCCCAGCTCGAACCGCGCGCGCATGAAGACAGTGAGCGGGTTGACCTGCATCTCGGGCAACGCGCCGAGCGGGTGATGACCAGGCCACCGAATCGGTTCTCGTCCATTGAGCATCGCGGCGATGACCTACTCCCAATGCCGGTGGCCGCCCAGGGCCCGTTGCACCACGTCACCCAGTTGGTGCGCGAGGGGCGAGGGCAGGGCTGTTGGGTCGAAGAAGCGCACCTCGAGCACCTCGAGCGGGTTCATCGGGGCCTTCACCGGAGCGCTCACCTTCGCGTCGACGATGATGGTCACCGCGTGAAAGCGCAGGTCGCGCGCGGGGTCTGAATAGACGCCCAGCACCTCGCCGGCCTCGAGCAGGGTGACGCCGGCCTCCTCGAGCAGCTCGCGCGCCAGGGTCGAGCGCAGCGTCTCGCCCCACTCCAGCGTGCCCCCCGGGGGCGCCCACTCACCGGTGTCGCCACGGCGAATCAGCAGCACCCGACCCGCCTCGTCTCGCGCCAGGGCCACCAACCCGACGACCGGGCGTCGCAGCACGTGCCGCGCGACTTCTTTGACCAAGCCCCACACCGCTGAGGGAATTCGCATCTGGGCGCCTCCTACCTCAGCTGAGGCGCCCAGGGCCGGCCGGTTTCACAGTCGTAGTGCCGCAGCGAGAGCTGCCCGTCAGAGAGCTCAATGGCTCCATACAGAATCGGCAGGTGAAATCGCCGCGGGCCGACCGAGCCGGGGTTGAACACAGTGAGGCCTTGATCTTGCCCGATGAAGGGCACGTGCGAGTGCCCGCACACCACCAGGCGCGCCCCGTTCACTTTTGCTAACTTCACCACGTCGCTGCGCAAGCGGGTGCCGGCGATGGCGATGTGCGTGAGCAGCAGCCGGGTCGCGGCGCCCTCGGTGTCGAGCAAGTCGATGATCAACACATCGGGCATCTCGGCCATGCGCTCATCGATGTTGCCCCGCACCGCGTAGACCGGAGCGATGTCTCGAAGGGCGTTCAACACCTCGAGATCTCCGATGTCACCGCCATGGAGAATCGCCTCGGGCGCGAGCGCTTTGAGCTGCTTCAACGCATCGGGGTGCATTCGCGAATGGGTGTCGGCGACCACGGCCACACAGGTCGGCTCGGGCCGCGCGAGCTGCAAGGTCAGGCACTGCTGCGTGACCTTGGCGGTCGAGGCGCGCTTCATGAACGAGTCAGTTATTCGAGCTTCACAGTGGGTTACAAGCACTGACGGTGATGCGACTCGGCGGGTATGTCATTCATGGCAATGCCGCCGGTACGTTGGGCAGGGCGCTCGAGAGCGTGCTGGCGGTCGCTGACGAGGTGGTCGCGGTCGATTCGGGTTCGACTGACGGCTCAGCGGCCCTGGTGGCTGCGGCTGGCGTGCGGGCCATTTCACACCCGTGGCAGGGGTTCGGTTCTGCGCGCGCCGCCGCAGTGGCTGCGTTGACTTCGTGCGATTGGCTCGTGCACCTTGACTCCGATGAGTGGCTCGAGCCCGCGGCCATCGATGCGCTCAAGGCGTTCAAGACATCGAGCCCCACACACGACGCGTACCGGCTCGGCATTCATGACTGGGCCGAGCTGCCCGGGCACCGGTTTCTCTTTCGCCGCTTGTGGAACATACGGCTGATGCGGCGCGAGGCGGCGCGGTGGCTGCCCTCGATGATCGTTCATGAGTCGATTGGCCGGCCAGAGGCGCCGCGGTTCGGGGCCGTCATCGAGCACCAGTACGCGCAGTCACTCGAGCGGCGCCGTGAGAAAGAAGACCGCTATGCCCTGTTGTGGGCGCTGCAGGCGTCGGTGATTGGCAAGCGCCAGAAGCCCGCATGGCTCGAGCAGGCCGCGCATGTCATTCGCAACGCGGTCGTCAAGGGCGCCTGGTTTCGCGGAGGCCTCGATGGGCTGCGGCTCGCGGTCAACGCGGCCAGGTACCACGCGCGAAAGTATGAGTACCTCGCGCAGGTGAATGCGGGCCGGCATGACCAGGCGTTGAAGGCCCTTCGCGACGCTCGGTACCCCGAGCTGTTTCGGCTCGTCGGCGGGCTGTAGCAGGGCGCTGGGCCCGAGCTTCTCGCCGCGCGGGCAACCTTCACTTGAACCTCAGGGTTCAGAAATCTGAACCTCGAGGTTCAGACGCGCTGAGTCACCCCGACGCCTTGTTTCTGCGACCGCCTCCCTGGTACACCGCCCGTCCCTTTTGCGGAGCGCACATGCAACGACATCGCCTTACCCTCTGGGCTGGAGTGCTGCTTCTCGCTGCGTGCGGTGTCACTGGAGGCGGGGAGCAATCGCTCCCAGTCGACGATGCGAGCGATGTGCAGCTCTCGCTGAACCAGGCAGAGCTCATCGCGATACCCGACAGCGATGTGACCCTGGCGGTGTGGCAATCGCAGAACGCGTTCGCCCTCAAGCGCGGCAACCAGGGCTTCGGCTCGGCCAAGAAGACCAGCTACGAGCTGCTCTTTGCCGACTCGTCGCACGACCCGGCCGCGCAGCGCGTGACGGGCGAGGCCTCGCTCTACCTGGTGCAATTCTACGGCGTCGCTTTGCCCGAGATGCGCGATGCGCTGACCAAGTTCGGTGGCGAGTCGGTCGCGCCCTTCCCTCTGCACGCGTACGTGATGCGGCTCTCGGCCCAGGCGCTCGAGGTCGCGCGGTCGTCGCGGTTCGTGCGCGCGGTCGAGCCGTTCGCCGCCAGCCATCGCTTCTCGTTGGCTCGCGACGTGCGCGCCGGTGAGCCCCGCCACTACTTGATTCGCCCCTCGAGCGATCGCCCCGAGGTGCGCGGCGCGCTGGTCACCGAGCTGACCTCGCTTGGAGCCTCAGTGGTGCTCTCGACCGCCGGGAACTACCTGGTACACGCCTCGATGACTCCGGAGCAGGTCGCCCAGGCCGCAGAGCTCGGTGAAGTGCTGCACATCGACGCGTGGAGCGCCCCCGAATCAGACATGGACAAGGTGCGCATCATCTCGGGCGCCGACTTCTTGGAGAGCACGATTGGCTTCACTGGCACCGGCGTGCGCGGCGAGGTGATGGACGGCAACGTCGATGACACCCACCCCGACTTGAAGAACCGCGGCATTCTCTTTCACGGCCCGCGCTCGAGCGACGACCCGTTTCACGGCACCGCCACCACCGGCATCGTCTTCGGAGACGGCACCGCCAACCGCAAGGGCCGCGGCTTGTTGCCGACCGGTCAGCCGATCTTCGCGAGCTACAACAACCTGGTGCATGACGCCGATGCCGGCACGTACGACCGTCACAGCCACGTCGCCGAGCTCAACCAGGCTCCGTACCAGGCCGTCTTTCAGTCGAACTCGTGGGGCTCTGGCCTGACGCAGGAGTACACCAACATCTCAGCGGAGATGGACAACACCATCTTCGACCTCGACTTTCTCATCTTCAACTCGATGAGCAACTCAGGCACCCGCGACGCTCGGCCCGAGGCCTGGGCGAAGAACGTGGTCTCCATCGGCGGCGTGAAGCACTTCGACACGCTCGACACCGCTGACGACAAGTGGGCGGGCGGCGGCACCATCGGCCCCGCGAAAGACGGCCGGCTCAAGCCTGAGCTCTCTCACTTCTGGGACATGACCTTCGCGCCCACGCCGGGCGGCGGGTACACCGAGTTCGGCGGCACCAGCGGCGCCACGCCCATCACCGCCGGGTATGCCGGCTTGTTCTTGCAGATGTGGAGCGCAGGCATGTTCGGCAACCCGACTCCGGGCACCACGGTGTTCGAGAACCGGCCGCACTTCACCACCAGCAAAGCGGTGTTGATGAACACGGCGACCCAGTGGGCCTTCAGCGGCGCGACACACGACTTGACCCGCGTGCACCAGGGCTTCGGCCGGGTCGACGTGAAGCGGCTGTACGAGCTGCGCAACTCGATGCTGATCATCAACGAGACCGACCTTCTCACGCAGGGGCAGGTCAAGCGCTACGAGGTCACGGTGGCCGCGTCGACGCCTGAATTTCGCGCCACCCTCACCTGGGCCGAGCCAGCGGCGGTGCCCTCTGCTGGCCTGCAGCGCATCAATGACCTGACCCTGAAGGTGACCGCGCCAAACGGCACCGTGTACTTCGGCAACAACGGCCTCGACGCCGCGATGTTCTCAACCAGCGGCGGCGTGGCGAACACCAAAGACACCGCTGAGAGCGTGTACGTCAACGCACCCGCCGCGGGCACCTGGGTGGTCGAAGTGCGCGGAGATGAAATCGTGCAAGACAACCACCGCGAGACGACCGCGGTCGACGCCGACTTCGCCCTGGTGGTCTCGGGCATCGTGCGTGACACCACCGGCACGCCGACGGTCACGTTCACCGCGCCTGCGAATAACTCGACCGTGAGCGGTACCGTGAAGCTCACCGCCTCGACCACCGGCAGCGTGGCCAAAGTTCGCTTCGGGTTGCCCAATGGCACCTCGGTCGACGACGCGACGGCCCCGTACGAAGCCAGCTTCGACTCGACCTTGCTCGCCAATGGCGCGGCGCAAGTCACTGCCGTGGCGCAGACGGCCTCGGGTACCAGCAGCCCCTTGGCGACGCTCGACTTGACGGTGAAGAACACGACGACGAACGCGGCGCCCACCGTGACGTTGGTCGTACCGACGGGCTCCGTGCGTGGCACGGTGAGCTTGACCGCGACCGCCGCAGACAGCGACGGCACCGTGGCGAAGGTGCGCTTCACCCTTCCGGGCGGAGCGACGGTCGATGACACCACAGCTCCGTACTCGGTGAGCTTCGATACCAGCACGGTCGCCGCGGGCACTTACACCGTCAAAGCCGTCGCGACCGACAACCTCGGGCTCGACAGCGCGGCCAGCACCCAGACCCTGACGGTCGCGGCCTCGACCAGCTGTGCGAATGGCACGGTTGCGGCGACGGGGTTGCCGCTGGCGATCGCCGATGCTCCGGGCGCGGGGCTCTCGGTGCCCTTCGTCGTGAGCGGCGATGGCAAGGTCACCACGGTCTCAATCTCGCTCAACATCAAGCACACGTACCGCGGTGACTTGCTGGTTCAGCTGGTGAGCCCCACCGGCGTCGCCAAAGACATTTCACGGCGCGCGGGTGGCTCAGCCGATGACCTGATCATCTCGAAGAAGGCCATCGCCGGCTTCGCCGGGGCTGCAGCGGCCGGCACGTGGAAGCTCACCGTCGCCGACTTGGCCAAGGCCGATGTGGGCACCTTGAACAGCGCGTCGATTCAAGTTCAAACCGACTGCACGCCGTAAGCCCCGTTCGTCCTGAGGGACTCGAAGGACCCTGATCACTTCGCTGATGGGTTCGTGGTTCGTGGTTCGTGGTTCGTGGTTCGTGGTTCGACAGGCTCACCATGAGAGTGGTGCTGCCCTCATCACGGGGCGGCCTGCTGATTCGCGGCGGGCCGTTGCCTTGTTAGCCCGCTGCGAGCGCCATCGCTTGCAACACGCCCCAGCGCGCATACAGCCGGTCGATGTCGAAGCCGACGAGCTCGAGCTCTCGGCTGAACTTGGCGGTCTCGGCCGCGTTCGAGAACACCGCCGGGTCAGCCAGCATGGCCTCGAGCTCGGCCTTCTTGGCCTCGGCGACCTCGATCGCCTTTTCCATACCGTCGAGCTCGCGCTGATCTTTGTAGCCGAGCTTGCTGCTGCCCTTCTTCGCGGCAGTCTGAGGCGCCGCTGGAGCAGGCGCGGTGACCATGCCCTTCTTTGCGGGAGCCACCTCTTTCGAGCGCCCGGCCGTCAACCGCCGGTACATGTCGTAGTTGCCCTCGTAGCGAACGACCTTGCCCTCGCCTTCGAAGACCAGCAGCGACGTCGCGACCTTGTCGAGAAAGTACCGGTCGTGGGTGACCAGCAGCACCGCGCCGGTGAAGGTCACCAGCAGCCGCTCGAGCACGTTGAGCGTGACCAGGTCGAGATCATTGGTCGGCTCGTCGAGCACCAGCACGTTCGCGCCCTCGAGAAACAGCCTCGCCAGCAGCAAGCGATTTCGCTCGCCGCCCGAGAGCGCCTTCACCTTCATGCGCTGCATCGGCACGGGGAAGAGCAGGTCTTCGAGGTAGTCGGCGAGCCGGGTCTTCTTCTCGCCCAGCGTCACCCAGTCGTCGTCCCACGCGGCTTCGAAGACGGTTTTGTCTTCATCGAGCGCGGTGCGCAGCTGGTCGTAGTACACGACCTTGGTCTTCGGCCCGAGCTTGACCTCGCCCTTGTCGGGCTTGATCTCTCCGAGCAGCGTGCGCACCAGCGTGGTCTTGCCCGCGCCGTTCTTGCCGACCAGGCCCAGGCGCTCGCCGGGCTGCACGATCAGGTTCACGTCACGCAGCAGGTGATTTTCGCCGAACGACTTGAAGACGTGCTTGGCCTCGATGACCGTCTGCGACAGCCGAGGCGCCGCGGCGAGCTGCAGCTCGGGCACCTTGGGCCGCTGAAACCCGCGCTCACCCAGCAACTTGCGGGCTCGTTCGATGCGCGCCTTTGACTTGGTGCGACGGGCCTGCGGGCCGCGACGAAGCCAGGCGACTTCTTGCGCGATCCACTGTTGGCGTTTGTGCTCGCCGGTCTTCGCGTCTTCGAGCTTCACGAACTTCTGCTCGAGGTAGGCCTCGTAGTTGCCCGGGTAGCTCACCAACCCGCCCGGCTGATCAGCCGAGAGGTGAGGCTCGACCTCGACGATGCGGTCGACCAGGCCATCGAGAAAATACCGATCGTGCGTGACCAGCAGCAACGCCGACTCGCGCGAATCAAGCTCGTCTTCGAGCCACTCGACCGTCTCGGCGTCGAGGTGGTTGGTGGGCTCGTCGAGCATCAACAAATAGGCGTGGGTGAGCAGCGCCCTCGCGATCGCCACGCGCTTCTTCTGGCCGCCCGAGAGCTGGTCGATTTGTCGGTCCCACGTCGTCGGGTCGACGCCGAGCCGGTCGAGCAGCTTCTTCGCCTCGTGCCCTGTGTCCCACCCGCCGAGGTGATCAATCGACTCCGAGAGCGCCGACAGCCGGTCGAGCATGCGCTCGTCGTGAGAAGTCTCGAGCAACTTCGAGAGCGCCTCGTGCTCCTCAATCGCCGCGCGAAGCGGGGCCTGGGCCACCGAGAGCTCACTCGACGGCGTCGAAAGCGCTGGAAATTCGGGCTCTTGCGCGAGCCAGGTCATGCGGGTGCCGCGCTGCATTTGAATGGTGCCGGTGTCGGCCTTGACCGCGCCGGTCAGCACCTTCATCAAGGTCGACTTGCCGCAGCCGTTGACACCGACGAGGCCAACGCGCTCGCCCTCCTCGATGACCAGCTCGAGATTCGAGAACAGCGTTCGACTGCCGAAAGACAACGTCAGGTTGAAAGCGCGGAGCAACGTCACGCTGGAGCCTCTACCTCAGGGCGCCCGCGATGTTGGTTATTTAAAGCCCAAGCCGCGCGGTACAGTCGGGCGGCGTGGCCATTCACATTCAAATTCTCGATAAATCATTCGCGCGCGAGCTGAGCTGGCTGCGCGAGACCTCGTATCGCGCGACCTACGGCGAGGCGGTTGATACCCGCTACCTGTTCTGGGGCCCCAACGACGACCGCCACACGAATATCGGGCTGTTCGAGAACAAGCAGTTGGTCGCGGCCTATCGCATCGACCGGGTGACGACCCCCGAAGAGCTCGAAGACCAGCTCCAGGCGCCAATCGATTCGCTGCCACCGGTCTCGCTGCCGTGCGCGGCGCTCTGCCGTGCGGCCACCCTGCCCGCGGCGCAGGGCAAGGGCTACCACCACGCCCTGCGCCTGGTCGCGATGGAGATCGCCCAGCGACAAGGCCTCGACACCATCGTCAGCACCACGATGACAGGCGGGCCCCCCTCGAAGCTCTTCGTCGACATGGGCTACCAGGTGTTCAATCACCCAGGCGAGTGGGCCGGTTTCTTGACCCCCGAGGGCCGAAAGCAAATCGCGGTGCTCGACCTCAAGGCCCAGCGCGCCAAGGCCGAGGCGGTGCTGCGCGAATACCTGAGTCAGAAGCAGCTGGTGGTCGACACGCGGCTCTTCGACGGGTCGAAGCTGATCATCGCGCTCGACCCTCCGCGCGGCCGCGCCGAGGTGAATCAGATGCCCGCCCTCACCCACCGCAACCACTTCAAGTTCGGGTACAACAGCGTGCCCTTCACCTGGCGCCGTGCACCGACCGATGCCTGGTTCGTGAAGTACGGGCGCTGCGAGCGTGAGCCGCTGCGCTTCGACGACGAGTGCCGAGCGGCCGCACGGTTGATCAGAGCGAGCACCACCCAGGCGCTGCACGTGCTGTTCTCTGGCGGAGTCGACTCCGAGGTGACGCTTCGCTCGTTTCTCGAAGCGAAAATACCAGTGCGGGCCGCGATCTTGCGCTTCGCTGACGACCTCAACGTGCACGACATCAGCCATGCGGTGATCAAATGCGAAGAGCTCGGTGTGCCTTACACCTTTTATGATCTCGACCTGGTGGCGTTCTGGAGAGGCGAGGCCAAGCGTTACGCCGAAGCGACGTACTGCCTGTCGCCGCAGCTGATCTCGACGATGTGGCTGATCGATCAAATACCAGGGTATGCGATTCTGGGCAGCGCCGAGTGCCTCTTCATCAAGCACGGCGAAGGGCTCTTCGAAAAGGGCGTCACGCCCTATGAAAAAACCCGGTGGGACCTGTGGGAGAAAGAGCGAATTGCCGCGTGGTACCGGCACTTCATGATCACCGGCCGTGAAGGCTGCCCTGGGTTCTTTCAGTACACGCCCGAGATCATGCTGGCCTACCTGCGCGACCCGATGGTGCAAGACCTGCTCAACGACAAAATCGAAGGCGAGTTCACCACCGAAGGCATCAAGGCCGACGTATACCGGCAATACTGGCCCCTGCAGCAGCGCACCAAGTACACCGGGTTCGAGAAGGTGCTGGGCTATGAGCTCGAGCTGCACCACGAGCTGAGCGCGCGCTTCTCTTCGTCGAACCACATCTTCGCCACGCCGGTCGACGTGCTGGCCGAGATGCTCGCGCCCCAGGTGAAAACCCTTACCAGCGCTCGCGGCCGCCGATGAAGTCATACGGGTAGCCCCATGCGGGCTCGCTGACCGCGTCGAGGGTCTTGAGGTGCTGCTCGCTCAGCGTGACCGATGCGGCCGCGAGGTTGTCTTCGAGCTGGGCAATCGTGCGGGCCCCCAGAATCACCGAGGTGACCTCGGGCTTACGCAACAACCACGCGAGCGCCACTCGCGCCGGAGTGGCGTCTGCCTCCTTCGCCACCTGCACCACCGCCTCAATCGTCTTCCACGTGCCGTCGACGTTGTACTTGTTCCAAGTGTCCTTCCACTCCGCCATGCGGGTACCGGTGGGAGGCGGCGAGTCCTTTCGGTATTTGCCCGACAAGAGACCGCGACCCAGGGGGCTCCAGACCAGAATGCCCATCGACGTGGCGCGCGCCGCGGGCACGACCTCTCGCTCACCGCCGCGCTCGAGCAGGCTCCACTGCATTTGCACCGACTCGTAGCGAGCGAGGTTGCGTTTGTCGGCGACCGCGACCGATTCTGCGAGCCGGTACCCGGTGTAGTTCGAGCAACCGATGTAGCGAACCTTGCCCGCGCGCACCAAGTCGTCCATCGCGCGCAGGGTCTCGTCGATGTCGACGGCGCCGTCTTGCATGTGCACCTGGTAGAGGTCGATCCACTCCGAGCCGAGACGCCGCAGCGAGTCTTCGCAGGCTTGAATGATGTGCCGCCGCGAGAGGCCGAGGTCGTGCACCGTGGGCCCCATGCTGAAGCGGCACTTGGTGGCGATGATCACGCTCTTGCGTTTCGCGCCCAGCCACTGACCGACCAGCTGCTCGCTCTGGCCGTCACTGTAGACGTTGGCGGTGTCGATGAAGTCGATGCCGGCGTCGAGCGCGCGGTCGAGCACCTTGCGGCCTTCGTCCATCGCGGAGGTGACGCCCTTCATGAAGCCCGGCGCGTCGCCGAACGTCATCGCGCCCAAGCACAGCGTCGACACTTTGAGCCCACTTCGTCCGAGTCGTTTGTGATCCATGGGCAAAGTCGTAGTCCACGCGCGCACCTTCCGCTACACACCTCGCCCAATGCCGCGCTCGATGGCCGCACGGGTTCTGTTGGCCATCGCTATGCTGGCCGGCCTCGTCGCGCGCATCGCCATCACGTTCACCGATGACGGCATCTACTGGCCCGACGAGATTTACCAATCGTTCGAGCCGGCTCACAAATTGGTCTTCGGGTACGGCGTCATTCCCTGGGAGTTCGTGCAAGGCGCACGCACCTGGGTGCTGCCCGGTCTGGTCGCTGCGATTCTGAAAGTCTGCGCGCTCTTCGGAGCCAGCGCTGGCACCTTCATTCACGTGGTGAAGCTGGCCTTCGTCGCCGCGTCGATGGCTGCCGCGCTCGGCGTGTACCGGCTCTCGCAAGTGCTCAACGACGAAGCGCCAAAAGCAGAGCTGGCCTCGGCGGCGGCGGCGAGCCTCTGGGCGCTCTGCGCGGCGTCGCTCTACTTCGCGCCTCGAGCGATGACCGAGAATGCCTCGGCGGCGTCGATCATCTGGGGGCTGGCGCTGGTGCTCGACCCGAAGGCCAGCAGAAAGCTGATCATTCTGGGCGCTTCATTGCTCGGGCTCTCGGTGCTCTTTCGTTTGCAGTCGAGCGTCTTTTGCGTCGGCAGCGTGGTGATGCTGGCACTGCGTTCACGAAAGGCCCCAACGCAGTGGAAGGTGGTGCTCGCGGTGCTGACGGGGTGGGCCGCGTTCTTCGGCGTGCTCGACGCGCTCACCTGGCATGACGCGCCTGGCGCACGGTACGGGGGCCTCTTTCACTCGGTCTTCGTCTACGTGCGCTTCAACGTGATTGAAGGCCAGGGAGCCCGCTGGGGCACCGCTCCATGGCAGTACTACGCGGAGCACCTGTGGGCGGTGATGCCGGCGATCACCGTGCTGCTCGTCGCGGGCGCGCTGCTCTCGCTGCGACGCGCGCCGGGGTTGGTCATCACCGCCTTCGTCTTCGTCGCCATTCACGCGGCGGTCGCGCACAAAGAATTTCGATTTCTGGTGCCGGTGCTGCCGGTGCTCTGTGCGCTGGTTGGCTACGGCTTGAACGCGGTGTCATCGGTGCCCGCGGCACGGGCCGCCCTGCCCGCCACAGTGTTGCTGGCCGCGCTGTCAGGCTGGTCGTCGCAGTCGCTGACGATGGGCGACTTGGGCGCCTACCTCGATCGCCCAGGCTCCAGCGCGTGGAACGACTTCGGCAACGTGAACCGCTTGATGCTCGAGGCCGGCAAGCGCGACGATGTGTGCGGCCTGCGAATCGACATCGCCCACCTCGCGTGGACGGGCGGGTCGACGTACTTTCACCGCCCGGTGCCCCTCTACATGCCCAATTACCCAGTGAATTCGGGTCACTTCAATTACGTCATCACGTACCCCAACAGTGGCGCCGAGGTCATCGCACGAGACCACGGCATCGAGCTGGTGCGTCTGCCTGGCTCGCCCTGCACTCCCGACCCTGGGTACAGCTGGTTGTTGCCATGATGCAGCTCGACCGCGCGCTGCAGAGCCAGGGCTTCGGCTCGCGCAAAGAATGCCGGCTGATGGTCAACACCGGCCGCGTGCTGATCAACGGCAAGTCGGTCGCCTCGCCTGATCAGCAAGTCGACACCAGTGGGCTGCTCATCAGCGTCGATGGCGCTGCCTGGCCGTACCGCGAGCACCTCTACTTGATGATGAACAAGCCAATCGACCTCGAGTGCTCGCACGCACCGTCGCATCACAAGAGCGTCTTTTCGCTGCTGCCCAAGCACTTCGTCACCCGAGGCGTGCAGTGTGTCGGGAGGCTCGATTCAGACACCACCGGCCTGCTGTTGCTCTCCGATGACGGCGCGTTCGTGCACGCGATGAGCTCTCCCAAGCGGCACGTCTCGAAGCTGTACCAGGTACAGACTGGTGAAGACGTCACCGATGATCAGCTCGCCGCCCTCAGCGCCGGAGTGAAGTTGCGCGATGACCCAGAGCCTGCCCTCGGCACCGCCACTCGGCTCGGCCCCCGCAGCCTCGAGCTGCAAATCGACGAAGGCCGATACCACCAGGTCAAGCGCATGCTCGGAGCCGTCGGCAACCGCGTCGCGGCGCTCCACCGAACCCGGGTCGGCGACTACGCGTTACCAGTGACGCTCGAGCCCGGTCAGTGGGTCGAGGTCGTTGCCTGACGCGGCTTGGAAACAGCCGCTCAAGATTCCGAAGACGATTGAAAGCGCCAGCAGTCGCACCGGCCGAGGGTCGCGGCCTGTAAACGCGCTTCAGGCCCAGCGAGCGCGATGGTGTTTCTACTCGGTGCTCAGCGAATCGAGACCCGACCGCCGAGCGCCTTGGCTCGCTCGAGCAAAGAAAGGAACTCGGTGCGCTCAGCGTCACCCGGGCGGGTCGCTCCGGCGGCGATTTGGCGCACGACCTCGTAGCTCCAGCCCGCGGCTTCGGGCGACCGACGAAAGATCTCGGCGGCGCCCATGACCGAAGTGGCGAAGCGAAAGTCAGGGGAGGCGTCAACGAAGCGAGTCGCGAGGTTTGCCCTCGAAAGGACGAACGATTGCTCGTCGGCCGCCCAGCCACGCGGCGCTTTGGCGCGGAGTCGAACGGTCGCGAGGCCATCGAAGAGGCGAGCCGATTTCTGCGTTGCATTTTTGTAACGTCACCTGGCAGTGAGTCGTCGGTGCATGGACGAGGGAAATTGGGCCGGCGGTCGCGTCAAATCAGAACCATGAAACCTCACAGCGATACCTCCAAACGCCCTGCTCTGTGCTGAGGTCCAGCGAGGCCAGTGCTCGCACTCCTCTTCAACACACGCCCGCGGGCTTGCGTTCGAATGACGATGGTTCGCCTCTTCGAGTGTTCGAGGCTACTTTGGGCGCGTGAAACGTGACGCGGCACAAGAGGCGCCCCTCGCGGCAACCCTTCGCACCACCTCTACGCTGCATCGCGGGCCCACACGCTCGATACCAAGAGCACCAGGCCCCAAGCCGCCGATTTCGACATCTCGCTCGCTCCACCCGCGAAAATGCCCGAGGGAGGCCTCAAGCTCGCCGTGACCGGTCTGTTGGGCCACGGAGGCATGGGCTCGGTTCTGCTCGCAAAGCAACCGCTCATCGGCCGAGAGGTCGCGGTGAAAGTCGCGCACGGCCCAGACTCGGCCGAGCAGTTACTCGCAGAGGCGCGAATGACCGGCGCGGTCGAACACCCTGGCGTCATACCGGTCTACGGCATCGGGTCTGATCAGCGGGGGCTCCCAGCGCTCGTGATGCGACGGGTGGCAGGCATGAGTTGGCGACAGCTGCTCGACGATGCGGAGCACCCGTTCTGGGCAAAGCTCGAAGCGCCGGGTGACGTTCGGCTCGAAACGAACCTCAACTTGCTGGTGCAGATTTGCAACACCCTCGCTGCGGCGCACGCACGGGGCGTCATTCACCGAGATCTCAAGCCAGACAACATCTTGCTCGGTGAGTTCGGTGAGCTCTACGTCGCAGACTGGGGCATCGCTCGGCAGCTGACCGACAGCGTCGAGTCGTCTGTCGTTGGCACGCCGGCCTACATCGCGCCCGAGATGGCTCGCCGCGAGTCGCTCTCTGCCAGCACCGACGTCTTCTTGATCGGCGCAACCTTGTACGAGCTGCTCTCGGGGCGGCCACCCTGGTTTGGCGCCGACATTCATGAAGTACTCACTCGCGCATCTCGGGGAGCCCTCGAGCCGCTCCCCGAAAGCACTGACCTCGAGCTTGCCGAGATTTGCCATCGCGCAACCGCGCCGAAGCCCGAAGCTCGCTATCAGAACGCCATCGAGCTCCGAGATGCCCTGACTCATTATTTGCGTCATCGCAGCTCGGTCGCCATCAGTCAGGCCGCGAATCGAACGCTCGCGACATTGCGCACGCTCATCGGGCAAAGGGCTGACGACGTTCAGGTCTATGCCCAGCTTTCAGAGTGCAGATTCGGTTTCACTCAGGCACTTCGCGAATGGCCCGAAAACCCAGTCGCGAAGCATGGGCTTCAAGAAGCACTTGAGCGCGGAGTCGAATTCGAGCTTGAGCGCCACCACCCCGACGCAGCCAAGGCCCTCTTGCTCGAAATGAAAGGGCCGCCCCCCGACCTGGCCAGGAGGGTCGAAGTCGCGTCTGTGAAGCAACGCACGTCGTCGGCCCAACTCGAGGCGATTGTCGCGAACACCGACAACACCCAAGGCCTTCGCCGGCGACGCGTCGTGGCGACGGTGTTGGTGGTGATGACCTTCGGCTTCATCGGCAGCGGCGTCGCATGGCCTCTGCTCTGGACCCACCCAGCGGCCTTGGTCGTCTCGAGCGCGGTCTTTTCTTCATTTCTTCTGCTGACGCTCTGGGCCGTTCGGCGCGCCGCGCAGCGCAACAACTGGGTGAATCAGGCCGTGTTGACGGGGCTGGCGTACATCTCGCTTGGCGCGTTCGTCGTGCGCATTCTGGGCTACCAGTATTCGTTGAATCAACAGCAGACCTTGAGTTTCGAGCTCTGCGTCACTGGCGCGGCCTGCGCGGCGCTCGCGGTCAGCGTTCACCGGGCACTTGCAGCGCATGCGGTGCTCAGCCTCGTTACGATTGGCCTGCTGCCGCTCGCACCGCTCCACGCGCATCAGCTCTACTCGAGCATGATGATCGTGGGCATCGTCACGGTCGCCAGCTGGTTGCGCTTCGGCAAGACCGCGGTCGTGCCCCTCGAACTCAACGAACATGGGCGGGCTCACGTTCGATGAAGACCGCAGGCACTTGAACAGTCCTGGCTGCTTCACGACGGCCAGCCGTGGCATCAGCCACGCTCGAGCCCGGTCAGTGCTCGAGGTCGTTGCCTCGCCCCTCGTGCGACGCTCATTCTGGAGCGACCAGGCTGGTGCACTCTCGCAGCGCCGCCTCTGCCCCCGGGTTGTCGAGCCCGTCGTCGATGGCGCGTTGAATCAGTGTCTTCGCCGCTTGTGCGTGACCCTGCGCGAGCTCAATCAGCCCCGCGTTGTAGGCGGCCTGCGCGTGCCGTGGTTTCGCGGCGAGCGTTTGGGCATAGAGCGCCTTCGCTTCTTCGAGGCGGCCGAGCCCCTGGTACGCAACGCCCAAATTGTAAGCGAGCTCGGGGTCAGCCGGTCGCAGCGAGCGGGCTCGCTCGAGGTACGGCACGGCCTCGTCAACATCGCCCGAGCTGCTGAGGGTCACGCCGATCGAGCTGAAGCATTGCGCGTCGAGCGTCGAGCCGGTTTCGATGAATGCCCACGGCCACGCGGCGAGCCCCCACCCGGCCCCGATGACCACCAACGAGCCCCCCAGCGCCACCAAGTTGCGATCGCGCGCCCACTCGAAAGCGCTGACCGCGAACGCTCCGGCGAACACACTGAGCGCTGGGAGCGCCGGCATTCGATACCGAGAGACGACGAAGAACGCGACCACGCTCGCGCCATAGGCGATCATGAACCCCGCGGGAAACCAGGTGCTGCGCTGCCGACGCCAGACCCACGCGCCCAGCAACGCCGGGGCGACCAGCCACCCAACACCCAACGGCGCCAGCGCGAGGGAGGGAATGAAGGTCTGCCGCATGCACACCAGCGAATAGTTGTCGGGGATCTCGGCGCCGTGAATGAGCAACGCCACCTTTCGCAAGCTCAGCTCGAGACCCCGCCGCGGGTGCTCCTTCAGAAACCTGAAGGCTTCTGCGAACCAATACCCCGACACTTCACCGGGCTTGAGCGCATGCCCGACTCGCCTCTCAGCCTCGCGCTGAAAGTCGAGCGCCTCATACAGCGGTGTCGCACGCACCCATTCAATTGGTGCGTACATGCCAGTCGCGTACTCGCTGTTGCCGATGAAGAAGTTCTGACCACCTTGCGAGGTCGTCAGCACCCACTCGCCACTGATGGCGTGATTGCGCAGCGCCACGGGTGCCAATGAAACCAACAGCCCGGCGATGAGCGACGGCACGAGCGCCCAGCGTCGCGAAGAGATCATCACCCCCATCGCCCAAAGAACGACCAGGGGCGCCACCACGACGAAATTTCCGCGCAACAACATCAGGGCGCCGTAGAGCGCGCCAAGCCCGACGAAGTGTCGCGCCCGCTTCGACTCTTGCGCCTCGATGCCGAGCAAGCAGACCCACGCCGACAGATGCGTGACGAGCGTCGCCTTGATCAGCTCAGCCGAATACAAATGCACGACCCCGGTGAGCGAGTACAACACCGCGGCGACCACGCCCACGTTCACGGTGAAGAGCCGTTTGCCGAGCCGATACACCAGGTACGCCGTGCCAGTTGAAATCGCGACCTGGAGCATGCGCGCGGCGAGCAATGACTCATTCGCCACACGAAAGACGACGCCCAGAAAATAGGGGTAGAGCGGCTCTTGGTAGAACACCTTCGAACCGAACCAGTCGCCGCGGGCGATGCGCAGACCCCAGGTGACGTAGCTCTCTTCGTCGAGCGCCGGGTTGGTACCGAAGGGGCTGAGCTGAAACGAGATCGCGACCGCCAACCCGAGGCTGCCGGTGAAGACCAGGGCGGCGAAGAGAATCAGTCGCTGGGTTCGTGAGCGTGACACCGAGGCGTCACGCTAGCCCGAAGCCGTCAGTGACCCTTAGGCGAACAACGGCACCGGGCCAATCTTCTCCCAGCGGCTGCTCTTCGGAGTCAGGTTCCACGTGTTGAGGTACAGCTGCCCACGCACCACGAACATCGTCTCTCCGCCATCGCGGCCCTGACGGTACGTGAAGCCCTGCATCTGGCTGTGCTTGAGCGCCGACATCGGCGCGCGACCCATCGGCGTCGCGGTGTTGTTCTTGCGGGCAGCGTCAACCAGGCCCGAATACACCCGGGTCAGTTGATCTCGGGTCGGTGCGAAAATGGGCGCTGCCTGCTGCGCCACAGAAAGAGAGATACTCATCTCAAGCGTTATCGCGGCGCTCAGCAGCAGGTTGCGTCAATCGGTTTTCTCTTTTGAATTCAGCCGATTAGGCGCCGAAACAATGCGAGCGACGCGGGGTACGGCGGGTAGCGCACCTTGAGGTCCATCCAGAAGGGCTTGGTCACCACGGCCTTGCGGTGCGAGAACGCGTCGAAGCTCGCCTTGCCATGGTAGGCGCCCATGCCGCTGCCGCCGACCCCGCCGAAGGGCAGATCATCTCCGGCGAAGTGAATGATGGTGTCGTTGACCACCGCGCCGCCGCTCGAGACGCGGCCGAGCACCTTCTCGACGACGTCACGGTTCTTCGAGAACACGTAGAGGGCCAGCGGTTTCTCGCGCTCGCGAACGAAACGAATCGCCGAGTCGATGTCTGGCACCTCGATGACCGGCAGCAACGGGCCGAAGATTTCTTCTTGCATCAGGGGGTGCGAGAGCTTCGGGTCGGTCAGCACCGTCGGAGCGATGTACCGCGTGGCCTCCTCGACCTGACCGCCGAACGCGACGGTGCCCCCGGGCATCAAGGCCTGCAGCCTCGCGAAGTGGCGCGCGTTGATGATTCGCCCGTAGTCAGGGCTCTTGGCCGGGTCATCGCCGAAGAATTCGCGCACCGATTGCTTCAACAGGTCGACGAAGGCCTGCTTCACGTTCTTGTGCACCAACACGTAATCGGGCGCGATGCAGGTCTGGCCGGTGTTGTAACACTTGCCCCACATCACCCGGCGCGCGGTGGTCGCGAGATCGGTGCTCTCGTCGACGATGCACGGCGATTTGCCGCCGAGCTCGAGCACGACGGGCGTGAGGTGCTTCGCGGCGGCCTCCATCACCACTTGGCCCACCTTGGTCGAGCCGGTGAAGAAGATGGAGTCCCATCGCTCGGCGAGCAATGCGGTCGAGACCTCGGCGCCACCTTGCACGACGGTGACGAGGCCTGAGCTGCTGAAGGCGTTCGCGATGCACTCGGCGATCGCCGCGCTGGTGGCGGTCGAGACCTCACTGGGTTTGAGCACCACCGTGCAGCCGGCAGCCAGCGCTCCGATGAGCGGCGAAAACGCCAATTGCAGCGGGTAGTTCCACGGAGCGATGATCAGCGAAGTACCCAGCGGCTCGGCCCTCACGTGTGCGCGCGCAGGCTGAAACGCGAGGGGAAAGGGCCGGCGCTCGGGCCGCACCCACGACTTGAGGTGCTTGAGGGTGAGTCGAATGTCTCGGTACACGATGCCGATTTCAGACGAGTACGCCTCGACGCGTGGCTTGCCGAGGTCGGTCTTGAGCGCCTCGAAGAGCTTCTCTTCATTCGACACCATCGCGGCTTCGAGCGACTTCAGCGCGGCGACCCTCGCGGCATAGGGGCGGGTCACGTCACTTCGAAACAGCGCGCGAGCGCGTTCTGCAATGGTGGCAATCGATTCACTCATACGCGGCAACCTCAGCAGGCAGTCAGTCAATAAAGGGGACAGGCTGGTTTAAGTCGCCTGGGTCGCCGCCCAGACGCTGCGCGACTTAAACCAGCCTGTCCCCTTTATTGCGTGGTCAACCGCCGAATCACCGCCGCCAGCACCGGCGCGCAGCTCACCCGCTCGAGCGGAAACGACGGGTTCACCGGCCCAGGCAGGCTGTCAGACACGATCACCCGCGCGAGCGGTATCGACGCGAGCCGCGCAGCCGCTGGGCCCACGAAGAGGCCATGCGATGCCACCACCGTCACTGGTTTCTCTGCTCCCGCAGCCAGCACCGCATTCGCAGCCGCGACCAACGTGCCCCCGGTGCTGATCATGTCGTCGACGATGATCGCGTGGCGGCCTTTGACGTCACCCACGACGCCCTGTGCCTGCACCTGGTCACCCGAGAGGCGCTGCTTGTGCACCACCACCACCGGCAACCCGAGGGGCCGCGCGAACAGCTCAGCCCGCTTGACCGCACCCAGGTCGGGCGAGACCACCACCGCGTTCGACGGCAACTTGCCGCGAAGCGCTTCAACCAACGCGGGTATGGCGCTCGCGTGCTCAACCGGCTGAGGAAAACAGCCTTCGACGGCTGGCGAATGCAAATCGAGGCAGATCAACCGCTCGACCCGAGTCGAAGCGAGCAGCTCAGCGACCACCCGCGCCCCCAGCGGCTCGTTGCCCGTCTCACGCCGATCGTGCCGGGCGTACCCGAGGTAGGGCACCACCGCGGTCACGCGAGCCGCTCCGGAGCGATGGCAGGCGTCGGCCATCAACGCGAGCTCGAGCAGGTGCTCGCCCACCGGCGAATGCAGCGACTGCACGATGAACACGTCGGCGCCGCGTACGTTCTCATGCACCTGCACATCGCACTCCCCGTCGGGGAAGGTGTGAAGCTCACACGCACCCAGCCCAAGGGTCAGCTGCGCGGCGAGGGTCTTCGACAGCGAGGGGTGTGACGAGCCGGCCAGCAGCACGGTGCGCATGCCCTGGGTTGTGCCACACCCGCAGCGGTTCGGGCCCCTGAAAACCGTGCCTTGAAACTTCTCATGCAGTACGCCGTACGCACCCCACCATGCGCGCCCTCATCGTCGGAGCCGGCCCCGGAGGCCTCAGCGCCGCCATCAACCTCGCCGGCCTCGGCCTCGACGTCACCGTGATCGAGAAAGAAGCCATCCCCGGGGGGCGCATGCGTGGGCTCACCATGGGCGACTACCAGGTCGACACTGGGCCCAGCATTCTGCAGCTGCCCCAGGTGCTCGAGCGCATCTTTCGCCGGGCCGGCAAGCGCATCGAAGACTACGTCAGCCTGGTTCGCCTCGACCCGAACACCCGAATTCACTTCTGGGACGGCACCCACCTCGACACCTCGTGGGACGCCGAGAAGATGAAGGCCGAGCTGCTTCGCTTCGAGCCCAGGCTCGCCCCCGCCCTCGAAAAATGGATGAAGGTCTCGGCTGAGAAGTACGGCATCGCGTACGAAAAGTTCATCAGCCACCCTGCTGATTCGCTCTCGTATTACTCACCGTTTCGGCTCTTCGAGACGCTCAAGTTCAAGCCGTGGCAGACGCTGTACACGCACCTCGACGAGTTTTTTCACGACGACCGGCTGTCATACGCGTTCAGCTACCCGTCGAAGTATCTCGGGCTTCACCCGACCACCTGCTCGTCGGTGTTCAGCGTGATCCCCTACCTCGAGATGGCGTTTGGGGTGTGGCACGTGATGGGCGGCTTTCGCGAGCTGGCCAAGGGCATGATGCGCTGCGCGCAAGACTTGGGCGCCAGCTTTCGAATGTCGAGCCCGGTTGATCACCTGATCATCGAGAACGGCGTCGCGGTCGGCGTGAAGCTTGAGAGCGGAGAAGTGCTCAAAGCCGACCTAGTGGTGATCAACGCTGATCTGCCATACGCGGCGCAAAAGTTGGTGGCGCCCGAGGCCCGCAAGGGCAGCCGACTGAGCGACTCGTCACTCCAGAAGGCCAAGTACAGCTGCAGCACCTTCATGCTCTACCTCGGGCTCGACACCATCTACCGCGACCTGCCGCACCACCTGATCTACCTCTCGAACGCCGCGCGAAGAACCGACCGGGCCGCGCTCGAAGATCAGGCGGTCGACCTCGAAGATCCTCCGTTTTACGCGCTGAACCCGACACCCACCGACCCGGCCGGTGCGCCGAAAGGTCACTCGACGCTCTACGTTCTGGTGCCGACCCCCAACACGAACCAGCCTGTTGATTGGCGCCGCACCGAAGCCGAGCTGACCGCGAAGGTGCCGCTTTGGCTCGAGAAAGTGGGCCTCAAAGACGTCGCCAAGCACATCGTTCAACAGCGCGCGTTCACCGCCGAGACCTGGCGCGACGAGTTCAATGTCTTTCGCGGAGCGGTGTTCAACCTCTCGCACACCTGGCTGCAGCTGGGGCCGATGCGGCCTCGGGTCGAGTCGCCGCACGTCGAGCGGTTGTACTGGGTCGGCGGGGGCACGCACCCAGGCTCGGGCCTGCTCACCATCATGGAGAGCGCGAACATCTGCGCGAACGCCATCGCCAAGCGGTACCTCGGGCGCGAGGGCCTGGTCGATTGGCCGTTCACACCACCGCTGGGCAGCTTGCCTCGCTCGTCCTGAGCGAAGTCGAAGGACCCGCACTTACAGCTGCGAGGTCACCAGCCCTTCGCTGCTCACCGCGAAGGCCAACGGCACCAGCGACACTCCGTATTTGCGCGCGAGATCTTTGCGCTTCGAGACGTCGATGCTCACCACCGGCTTGGTGCCCCTCGACAGTGTGTCTCCGACCTCGTGACACTCGCTGCACAAGGGGTGGGTGAAGAGCACCACGACGTCACTCGCCGAGCCGACGCCAAGCTGCTCGAGGTCGAACCGCTCGATGCGCCCGCCGCGAATGCCGCGAACCCTCGCCAGCAGCGCGTACACTTCGCAGCCCACGCAAATGCCAGAGATGGCCGCCAATGATGCCAGCCCAGCGACGATGCTGCCGAGCACCAGGCCGACGGTGGTGAGCCCGAACGCGTACGACGTCGCCGCCGACAGCATGAACACCGCGCCGATGATGTTGGCGAAGCGAGGCAGCCGTGAATCTTCGAGCGGGCCTTCTCCGATGCGCGGTTGAACGACGTAGAAGAAGAACAAACACGGCAGGCAATACTTGCGACCGAACAGCACGCTCACCGCGAGCTGCGCTCCGAGTGCCCCGAGAATCGGCCAGGCGCCGGTCCACACCGCGATCAGCGCTCCAATCGCCACCACCATCTGATTGAACCGCGGGGCTCTCGAATCGATCACGCTCAAGTCACGCCACGGGTCAGCCTTGCGAAGCAGAGTCGACATAGACGTCCTTGATAACGGACGTTCATCTGTCAAACAAGAACCGGTGTGGTTGGGCGGACGACAGTCGATAAAGCGAAGTGTAATCAACACCTTACCCGGCGACGAAACGCCAGGTGACGCGGGGTCTCTCGGCCACGGCCACCTTTCGCAGGGCGATACCCAACGCGCCCCATCTCTTGCTCGCGAAGGCGATGGCTGCGAGCAGCTCGGGTCGCTTCTTGAGGCTGACGGTCGCCACTCGCTCTGAAGCGTCATCGAAACGCTTCATTTCAATCAGCGCGTTGATCACATCGACCGTCGCGGCCGAGCGAGCGCGACGCGCCACCTCGATTGACCTGGTGAGCAATGGCGCAGCCGCAGCCCACCCGCGGCTTCGAAAGACCATCTTCGACAAGCACAGATACGCGGCGGCCGAGGCGAACTCGCGCGAATCGAAGTGACCCGTCGCGAACCGCTCGAGCGTGACCTCGAGCAACGCCTCGGCTTGCTTGGTCTCTCCCACCGCCCGCAGCTCGTCGAACGCGCGTTCGAGCTCCCAGACGACCGAATGAACGTTCCACTCCGAGGGTACGAGCTCCTTCATCGCCGCTTCGGCTCGCGCCTTGATCGCCGCGCGCGGGTCGACGCCCATCGCCAGCAAGAGCGGAGCCTTGGTCGATTCCCGGTCAGCCTTCGAGAGGCTCTCCCAGAACGTGCGGGCGACCTTCGGCTGCTTCACGTTGAGCAGCAGCTCGACCACTTCTCGGCCCCACCCGGCACGGCGTGCGCTCTTCGCGGCGATGCTCGCCTGCGCCCGCGCCTCTGCGAGCGCACCCCTTCGCAGCGCGGCATGGGCCAGGCGAAACGCTCCGACGGTCTGGTCGAGTGGGGTGAGCTGCCCGCGCTCTGACGCTGGCAACAACCCGTTTTCTGCGCGAAAGCGCACCACCGCCGTGCGTAAAAACGACGCATCTGAGGGCTTGCGCTGCTTCTTGGCCAGCGCAAGCAACGGCTCGAACGCGCGCACCGCGGCCGTCTCGTCGTTCAACGCAAGCCATGCCTTCGCGATCGCCTCGATCTCGCTGACCCGGCGAAGTTGATCTCGGGGCGGTGTCGCCTCGAGGCGGCTGATGATGCTGATGGCCTCCCGACGACGACCGAGCTTGGCCAGGCCCTCCAGCGCGAAGTGCGCGTAGTCGCGCTGGTTTCCGTTCGGGCCCAGCGCCAGGGCGCACTCCGCAGTGCAGACGTGCCAGGCGACGGGGTCTTGGGTTCTCGGCCACTTCACTGAAGCCATGGTCTCAAGGTGCCAGATTTCTTGGCAATTGAGAGGCCAAAATGATCCACCCCGCGAAACCTTGGGGCGGGCTGCCCGATAATCGAACATGACGATTTCAATTCAGCGTGGGCGGCAGTTCGCGGTCGGCGAGTCACCGGTGTTCGACGAAAAGGGCAAAGACGGCGGCTACTTGACCAAGGCGTCAGACAAGCTCGTCGCGCAGAAGATCAAAATTCAGCTCGGCACTACCAAGCTGACCACCGCCGCGGAGTGGAAGGCATTCATCGACGAGAACGCCTCGAGCGCGAAAAAGGCCGACGGCTTCACCGCCAAGTTCGGCATCAGCTTCGAAGACTTTCTCAACGTCATCGACGACGTCGCCGCTTCGCCCGACACCGGCCTCTCGCTCGACCTCACCGCGAAGGGCACGTTGGCGAAGGCGCTCTCGCTCGACGCGGTCAAAGACGACTACGCCGCCGGCATCGCCAAAGGCGCGAAGGTGACCCTCTCGCCGGGCAATGACGCCGTGGCCGCAGGCGTCAACACCATCACCAAAGAGATTCTCAAGACCGCCCCCGACACCGACTGGCAGCGAGACCGCTCCGAGCAAGAGAACTGGGCCGACTTCCCCATCGGCAATGGCGCCGGCAGCACCTTCGACGCCAACACCGGCCCGCAGCCCTACGTGAAGCTCTTCAAGCCCAAGTGGGACGACAAAGAAGCGATGGCCTTGGTGAGCAAGTTCACCTTGCCCGTGCGCCTCGAGGTCGACCCGCTGCCCAATGACGGCCGCGAGCCGAACCTCGTCATCCCCGACCCTGAGTTCCCCAACGACCGAAGCAAAGATCAGAAGATCTTCTTTCAAGACGGCTACGAGAACTTTCGCGACACCTATTACGACGACACCAACGAGTCGCTCAAGAAGGCCGGCGCTTCGGTGCGCGCTCGCGTTCGCTTCGACAACAAGGGCCCAGAATTCAAGCAGAAAGACGTTCGAGTGCAGGCCAAAGAGGGCCGGGTGGTCGACGGCAGCTCCAGCGCGGTGCACAAGTTCGAGTACCGCGGGCTGCCCGACGAAGACAAGGCGATGCAGATGCTCGTCAGCGGCGAAATGGAGCCCGGCAAGCCGCTCAACGTCGCCCAGAAGCTCTACAAGCTCGCCGACGAGAAGGGCACCCTGCCCGCTGATGGCAACCTCACGTTGCTGCCCAAGTACACGGTGCTTCAGAAGCGCCGCCGCACCCACCTCGATCTCGACGATGTGCCGGTGCTCGAGACCCGCCTCAAAGACCTCAAAGCAGAGGCGGCGAAGTTCACCAAAGCCGGCAAGCCCGTGCCCAAAGGGCTCGTCGACTACCAGGCCAAGGTCGCCTCTCAGATCAAGTTCATCGGCGATGCGTCGAAGCTGATCTCGAAGTACGGCGGCGGCTCGATGTCGACCTGGGGCGATGCGTTCATCATCTCGGCCGATCGCTACAGCGTGTACGACCCGACCGCGCGCAAAGACAAGATCAACCAGCTCAAAGACGAGACCGGGCTCATCGGCAAAGGCCCGCTCCACATCGAAGCGGAGTGGGACAGTGACTCGTCAGACGTCTTCGAGAAGGCGCTCGCTGAAATGGGCACCCGCATCGAGACGGCGAAGAAGGCGTTGGCGGCGAGCCCCGCCCCCTCGGCGACCGAGAAGGCCAAGCTCCAGAAAGAACTGACCACCACCAAAGCCGACTTGAAGAAGCTCACCGGCATGCGCGATACGATTCGAAAGGACATCGCCGCGATCGTGCAGGTGGCCAAAGATCAGCTCGTCGGTGCGGGCCTCACCCTCGACACCGAGAAGAAGTCGAAAGACGAGCGTGCGAACGAGATCGCCGACTCGACCAAGCGACCGGTCTACTGGCCGTAAGCGCTTCAGCGGCGCAGGCGTCGCGACCGGCCCAGCTCGATGCCACCGCCTCCGCCGCGTTTGCGACGGGGGCGCTGTGGCCCGGGGCCGATCGGGTCGGGGCACAGGTCGTACAGGCGGCAGGTTCGGCACGCGCTGCCTCCCCACACCGCGTCGAACAGCGCCGAGACCTGATCAATCGTCTCGAAATCTTCGGTGACCAGGCCGACTTCGAAGTTTCTCGCGTCGGCGTGCTTGGCGCCCAAGCCCGCGCCGGTGAGGTTCGCGCTGCCCAGGTACAGCCACGCGCCATCGACCAGCACCGACTTGAAGTGTACCCGCGGGCAGATCTTCAAGGTGAGCCGGTTGAGCGCGTGCAGCGAGGCTTCGTGCTTGTCGAAGGCCGCGCGAAACGGCCGTGAGGGCAGCTCGGCGTGAAGCACGCGCACGGTGACTCCGCGCTTGGCCAATGCGGCGAACAAATCGACCACCGGCTTGAAGCGCCCGTCGACCTCGACCAGCATCGCCTTCACGTTCGCAGTCGAGATCAGCACCGATTCTCGGGCCTTGGCGATGCGCTCGAGCACCACGCGGCGATAGAGCGACTCGCCCGAGAGAAACGAGAACGGCTGCTGGCTAGTCATAGCTCTCGAGGTGCACGCGCTGCCGCACCAGGCCCAGCTCGTCGCGCAGCACGCCGCGAACCTCCATAAGCATCTTCTTCACGCCGCACACGTAGGCGTGGGGCTCGCCACCGAGGGCGCCCAGCTCGCTCCACAACGAGCGCACGTGCTCTTGCACGTAGCCGGTGCGGCCAAGCCACCCCACCGGCGGCCGCGAATAGGTCACCTCGAGCCGTACCCGGGGCGAGGTTCGGGTGAACGCCTTGAGCTGCTCTTGAAACAAGAAATCAGCCGGGCCACGAACCCCGAAGAGCACCCACAGCGGCGCCGTGCCGGCCTGGGCCAACGCGTCATGCAGCATGCCGCGAAACGGTGCGATGCCGGTGCCGGTGGCCACGAACAAGGAGGGCCCGTCATTCACACGGGTGAACGTGCCTTGAGGCCCCTTCACGTCGAGCAAGGTACCGACCGAGGCATGGCACAAGAAGGTGCTGCCCGGCCCGCCCTCGACCTGGGTGACGATGAGCTCGAAGCGCGGGGTGCCATCGGGCACCGATGCGATGGAATACGAGCGCCGCAGCGGCCGGCCCTTGTCGTCGTCGAGCGGCAGAATCACGCTCACCCACTGCCCCGAGGTGAACTCGAACGCCCGCCCGTCGACGCGCTCGAGCACCAGGTGTCGCACCCGCTCGCTCATCGCCTTCGACTCGACCAACCGGGTCGAGAACGTTTCAGCGATGAGCGGGCCTGCGACTGCCATCAAGCCACCAGGTCAGTGAATCTTGAGCTTGCCGGCCAGCTGATCAACCAGCTTGCCGGTCTTCTGGTACAGCTCGGCGTCGCGCAGCCGCTCGTAGAGACGCGCCTTGTTGGCGTTCTTGGCGATGTCTTTCTGAAACGACTTGTCGATCTCCGAGCTCTCTTTCAAGTACTCGCCGTACGCATCTTGGAGGTCTTTGCTGCCCGCGAGCACCGTGGGGTCATTCGCGAAGGCCTTCTCGACCAGGTCACGCTTGCGCGCGTACTCGCCATACCCAGATGATTTACCGGCCGATTTCGTCTCGGCAGCCGGGGGAGGCGCCTTGGCGATGGGCTCTTCGGTGATGGTCGGCTCGGGCTCCGGGTCGGCTTCTTTCTTCACCGCCGCGGGCTTCTCGGCCTTGGGGGGCTTCTCGGCCTTCTCGTTTTTCTCAGCGGCCTTCTCTGCCTTCTCGGCGGCTTCTTCAGCGGCGGCGGAGGCGGCGGCGCCCTTCTTGGCGAGCTCGGCGCGCATCTTCGCGGCGTCAGCGAGGGCCTTTCTCGCGGCCTCGGGCATCTCTGCGCCACCCGCGGCCTTTTCGGCCTCGGCGATGGCCTTCGCGGTGGCGTCGTCGACGTCACCGGTAGCGATGTCAGCCGCGGCGATGTCACTGGCGGTCGAGTGCGAGCCGAAGCCCTGAATGGTGTGCACCACGCCCATCACCAGGCCGTAGGCGGCGCCGAGCACCGAGAGCGCTCCGAGCACCAGCAGCACGGTGCGAAACCACTTCACGACGCCGAACGAGAGAAACCATTGGTACGCGACGTAAATCGAGACCAGCGACGCGACGGTCATCAACAGCGGGCCAATCAAGTTGATGAACGGTATCGGCAGCGAGCCCAGAATCACGCCGAGGGCGTTGGGCACCGCGAGCACGATGCTCAACGTCATCAGCTGCAGAAAATAGTTGGTGCGCGAGCGGGCGTCAGACTCGCCTTTCAAGAAGCGAATCAGCCACTCCATGAAGGGGTGAAACACGAAACCGGTGACGACCGCCCCGATGACCGCGCTGATCGCCGGCACGATGGGGATGAACGACATCAGCGAGACGATGTGGCCGGGGCCGATGAGAAGGGCCAGACCGCCCGCGATGCTGCCGAGCATGCCCGTCGCCAGCAGTGCCGGCAGCGCATACCCGATGAGCTCGATGCGGCCCATCGGCTCGGCGGGTTGCTCTTCAATCGCCGTTCGCACGGTGCCCAGCGGGTTGAACAGCATCTTCGGCACGTTGACGAGGTAGTAGGCGAGGCCCTTTGGAGCGGCGACGAACATCGCGCCGAAGCCCTTCGCTGCGGGCTCGTTGCTGTCGTTGGCTTCTTCTTCGCCGTCACTCGCGGCGGGGGCGGCTCTCTTCGCAGGTGCAGCGGCCGCGGCCGGTCGCTTCGAGGGCGCGGCGGCGGGCGTGGTCTTCATCGTCGGAGCCCGTGACGGCTTGGCCGGGGCCGCCGCAGCCCTCGCGGCGGCCTTCGGGGGCGGAGCCTCTTGCTCCTCTTCTTCTTGATCAGCCTCGGCGATGCTGACCACTTCGAACTCGTTGTTGCCCACGATGAAGGTCTGGCCTTCGACCAGGGTCACCGGGCGGGGCGGGCGTTGGCCCTGGGCCACCGCGATGGTCTCGACCAACCAGTTGCCACCCTTGAGCGAGACGCGCGCCTGGCGCCGCGAGATGGAGTTGTCGTCGAGCTGAATGTCGGCGTCACCTCCGGTTCGGCCGAAGATCAGGCCCTCAGGAGGAATGATGATCTCTTCGTTCGTGTTGACGTCGCGGATGGTGACGGACATGGGCGCGCCAGACTTCTCTACCTGGCCCCGTCTGTCCACCCAAACCAGCGTCTGCGTGGCAGATCTTCTTTTTTCCGAGTAACTCCCGGCGCCATGCTTCCCGTCATTTACCGGTTCACGTTCTCGACACCGGGCGAAAAAGCGCTGTTGTACCTTGTAGCCCTGGCCCTGGTCGTCTACGCCGCGTGGTCTGGCTGGCGCAATGCCACCAGCATCACCGCCGCCGGCGTCATCGGCGAGCCCGCCCGCCAAGACCGCGTCAACCGAGCGCTGATGTACGGGCTGATCGGCACCGTGCTGGCGGTGGTGGGCCTCTACTTCGCATTGCCCGAGCTGCCACTTCTCGGCAAAGGCAAAGGCGAGGGCGTGCCGATTCACACCTATGGCGTGCTGGTGGGCGCGGGCTTCATCACCGCAGTCACCGTGGCCTCGTGGCTCGCGCAACGTGAATGGCCGGGCGAGCTGGGTCTCAAGCGCAGAGATCAGCTCTTCGACATGGGCTTCTACGCCTTCGTCGGCGCGATGGTCGGCTCACGGGTGCTGTTCATCATCGTGAATTACAAAGACTACGCGGCGCAGCCTTCGAAGATCTTCGACTTGGGCGGCGGCTTGGTCTTTCAAGGCGGGCTGATCGGCGCCTCGCTCACCGCGTATTGGTACGCAAAGAAGAACGAGATCGACTTCTTGCGCCTCTCTGATCTCGCGCTCCCCACCGTCTCGCTCGGGCAAGCGCTGGGGCGGCTCGGGTGTTTCTCAGCCGGGTGTTGCCGCGGCGACATCGTCGGCGAAGCCCAGAAAATCGG
>JANLPS010000268.1:0-8391 GCA_031367385.1 Archangium sp.
CTGTCACCCGCCTCGACCCTCTGAATGAAGGAAACACCGGCGTCGGCACAACTGAAGCAGGTGTTGGTGCAGACCTGATCGCAGGTCTGGCAGGCACACGGGTGCTCATCGAAAGAGAAGAGCGAGCCTCCGACACTCCGCTGAATCGCGACCCCCAGCTGGTGGTCGCTGTCATTGACGTAGATGGGGTCTCGCGAGGCATTCTTGACTCGAACAGTCACCGCGGTTGGCGTCGCCGGGCTACACCGGCAGCCGCTGGCGAACACTCCGAGCAGGGTCACGACGAGAAAAATCTGGCGCATGGTAGGGCGAAAATGTCCGGCTTGGGTATGGTGCTTAACGCAAATCGGTGAATCAAGAAGCGCGCTTGCGTACTTTCTCCAAGACTTGCATGACGAGGGCCGTTGCCTTCAGTCGTGACCTCCACTTTCTTTCGGTGTCGATGAGAGCCTTCACCTCTACAGCCGCGGTTTTCTTGCTGGTGCTCGCCGGGTGCGACCCGGTCGGGCGCGAGAATGGCCGCGGTGAGGCCGTGCCCGACGTCGCCCCACCCCGGGTGACCCCCGTCGAAATTCTGCCCCCGAAGATCGAGCGCGCTCCAACGGGCCGGGTGGTGCTGGTCGACCCTCCGCGGGCCGACGCGACGCAGGTCGACCTGCTGCAACAGTCTGATGGCTTCGTCGACATTCTCTGGGTGGTCGACGACTCGGGCTCGATGGCCAACGAGCGCCGTACCCTGGTCACGAACTTCAGCCGCTTCGTGCAAGAGCTGCTCACCCTCAAAGTGAACTTTCAGATGGGCGTCACCAGCATCGTCTTCAACGACGGCGGCAAGCTGCGCGGCGCCACCAAGGTCATCAGCAACCTGACCCCCAACCCGCAGGCGGTCTTTCGCACCAACACCACCTTCCCCGACTCGCGCAGCCGCTGGGAGCAAGGCCTCCGCATGTCGCAGTTCGCCCTCACCGCCCCGAACATCAACCCCGGCAGCCCCAATGCCGGGTTCTTGCGGCCCAACGCCGCGCTGGCGATCATCGTGGTCACTAATGAAGACGACTCGAGCTTCGGGTCGACCGATTACTTCGCGCGCGCGTTTCGCTCGCTCAAAGGCCCCGGCAACGAGAGCCTGGTCACCTTCTCGACCATCGCCGGCACCCTGCCCAACGGCTGCACTCCACCTGGAGAAGCCGGCTTGTACGGCAGCCAGGCCAACGCCGGGTTTCGGTATGCCGAGGTCGCCACCAAGACCGGAGGCATCATCGGGTCGATCTGCGACGCCAGCTTCGAGCAGACGCTGATCAAGATCGCGCAGGCGCTCAATACGCTCAAGCGCGTCTTCCCCCTCACCATCAAGCCGATCGTCGGCAGCATTCACGTGACGGTCATCTCGGCGCAGGGCGCCAGCGCGGTGATACCGAACGACCCGGTCACCGGCTTCGACTACCAAGCCGAGACCAACAGCGTCGTGTTCCTGGGCACCTATGTGCCTCCTCCGGGGTCGACGGTGCGCATCGAGTATGCGTTCGCGAGGCTTTAGATGATGCGACATTTCTTGAGCCACTCGAGTTGGGTTCTGCTCGCGATTCTCGCGCTGGCCGGTTGCTCGCGCACCTCGCTCAACCCGCAGTGCCCCAACGGGTACGCCTTCTCAGACGACGCCGGCAAGTGCGAATGCTCGACCGACGAGGGGTGCCCCAGCGGCTATTCGTGCGAGGCGCAGATCTGCGTCTGCCGTGACTCGTCGTGCTGCCCCACCGGCTACGAGTACTCGACCGCGGGAGAGAGCTGCGTGTGCCGTGCGTCGGCCTGCTGCCCCAAAGATCACAAGTGGCTGCCTGATCAGCAGAAGTGCGTCTGCGGCGCCGAGAACTGCTGCCCGGGCGGCTACCAGTTCAACACCCTGACCCAGTCGTGCGAGTGCAGCGGTGACGACTGCTGCCCCAAAGGCCACACCTGGGACGAGAAGAAGAAGACCTGCGTCTGCGCGTCTGACTCGTGCTGCCCGGTCGACTACCGCTTCGACCCGATCGCCAAAGACTGCGTCTGCGCGACCTCGAGCTGTTGCCCGGCGAACTATGTCTACGACCCGGCCTTCGCGGCCTGCGTCTGCACCGGCGACACCTGCTGCCCGGCGGGCTTTCGCAAGGCCACCGACGGGTCGAACCGCTGCGTGTGCATCTCGAACGCGTCGTGCGGCCCGAACCAGGTGTGCGACCCGGTCAGCGGAGGCTGCCGCTGCACCTCGAACGCCGGCTGCCCCTTGGGCAACTTCTGCAACTCGCTGGGGTTCTGCCAATCGTTCGCCTCGTGCACCTCGAACCTCGATTGCCCGGCGGGGCTGTTCTGCGACACCACCACCGCCAGGTGCATACCCATCGGGCCGTGCACGCTCGATGAGCACTGTGCCTTCAGCAGCATCTGCAACGCGGCCACCCAGTCGTGCCAGGCCGGGTGTCGGCAAGACGGTGACTGCGCTCCGAAGAATTCGTGCGTGAACGGGGCGTGCACGTTCTTCTGCCGCGAGAACCAGGCATGCCCCGCGGGTCAATTCTGCAACAAGGTCAACGGCACCTGCTTCAACAAGCCCAACCGGGTCGATTGCAACGACTGCGGCGGGTTCAACAGCTGCGGTGACCAGGCCGTGGCGCGGTGCCTGTCGTTCATCACCGAGGGGCAGAGCGCGACGTTCTGCGGCATGGCCTGCACCACCGCCGATGACTGCCCCGCCGGGTTCGACTGCGGCGGAGTCATCTACTCGTGCCCCGGCGGCCTCGGCTGCGAGACCGTCGTCGGAGACACGATTACCTGCAAGTCGTACCAGGTCGAAAACGAGACCGGCGATCAGTTCTACTGCACCGACTCGACCAACCAGCCGCACGTGTACTTCAAGTCGTGCGCGCCAAGGTCTGGCTTCTGCCCGGCCATCGCAGCGCCGTAGTTATTTCTTCGGTGCTGCGTTGACGGGCCCCAGAAACGTCACCTGCTGCAGTGACATCGCCAGGGCGTAGAGCTGGCTCAAGTCACGCAGCCGCGCATCGATCGCCTCGGCCGACATGTCGACTTGCTTAGTGAACTCGAACGTCATGCCTTCACCTTGATGCCGAGGGCCTCGAGATCAGCGAGGTCTTGCTGGCGACCGGCCAGCGACTTCATCGTGGCGAGCCCCGCTTTCGAGACGATCTGCATCTTCAGGCCCGACCAGGCGATGCCCTCGCGTTGGGCCCAGACCGTCTCGAAGACCGGCCCAACGATGAGGAGGTCGATCGTCAAGTGATCAGTGCCCGCCACCTTGGTCGCCCGAAACAACGTGCGCTCTTGGGCGGTGCCCCCGCCGAATGAAATGGGGCCCGCGCGGAGCGTGAAGCCCAGCTTGCGAAGCTCACCGAGAATCGGCTCGACGTCTGACCGCTGAACGAGCAGGTCGATGTCTTTCGTCGCTCGTACATACCCGTAGATCACCACCGCGAAACCGCCGCAGATCGCGAACTCGAGCCCCTGCTCGCCGAGCCGCGCAACGACAGCCTTGAATTCTTCGACGATGTCGAGCTTCGCGGTCACGAGGCAACATGCTCGCACGCCAGCGCGGGGGCCGCTACGAGCCCTTGAGCGAGAGGCCCAACCGGTACACCTCTTGGCTCGACCACCCCGCTCGCTTGGCGATGTCATTCGCGAGCGATTTGAGCCGCTCACCACGTGCGAGCCCCGCCTCGAGCCCCGCCCGAAGCTCGGCCTCCGACCACCGCGCGTCACCGGTGCGGCCCTCGACGACCAGCACCACCTCTCCGAGCACCTCCGCTCCGTCGTACCGGGTCGCCAGCGCGTCGAGCGGCCCCCGAACGAACTCCTCGTGCAGCTTGGTCAGCTCACGTGCGACACACGCCCGCCGTGGGCCCAGCGCCTCGAGCAACAGCTTCAAGGTCTCGCCGGTGCGCTTGGGTGACTCGTACAGCACCAGCGTCGCGCTCAGCCCCGCGACCTCGTCGAGCATCGCCCGCGCCTCAGAGGCGGTTCTCGGTAAGAACCCCAAGAAGTGAAATCGCCCGGTCGGCAACCCCGAGGCCGAGAGCGCCGCGATCAACGCCGCCGCCCCGGGGATGGGGATCACCTCGAGCCCATTGGCCACGGCCTCGGCCACCAGGCGCTCGCCCGGGTCGCTGATCGCAGGGCTCCCCGCGTCGGTGATCAACGCCAGGTCGTCACCGCGCTGCAGCCGGTCGATGAACTTCTGCGCGCGCTCGCCTTCTGCGAACGCCGGTAGGCTCACCGTCGCGGTCGAGATGCCGAAGCGGTCGAGCAACACCCGTGAATGCCGGGTGTCTTCACACACCACCGCCGTCACCGCCTTGAGCGTGTCGATCGCCCGTGCCGACAGGTCACCCAAATTGCCGATTGGCGTTGCGACGAGAAAGAGGCGCCCGGCCATGGGCCGCGTCTAGCACGTTCAAAAGGCTTCGAACGCGTTGGGTATCAGCTCGACCACCGCGCTCCGCCCGCGCCCCACCACCGAGGCCACGTCGAAGCGAATCATGCGGTTGGTGATGCGGTGCCGCTGCAGGTACTCCATCGCAGAGAGAATGACCTTTCGCTGCTTGCCCCGCTGCACCGTCATCGCCGGGTCGCCCCAGGCCGAGGTCGAGCGCATGCGCACCTCGACGAAGCACAACAGCTGACCCTTCTCGGCCACGATATCGAGCTCGCCTCGCCGGCACCGCACGTTGCGATCGCGCACCGTGAAGCCCTCGCGAACCAGCTGCTCGGCCACCAACGTCTCACCCGCGTCACCAAATGCCTTCGTATCGACCGCGCCCATACCCGCCCTGTCTTTCTGGGGGCTGCAGCCGTCGGGTCAGGCCTAAATGACCAGCACCGCGTCTGCCGCCGCCACATTCTGCCCGTTGCCACTGACATGTAAGACCTGCGTCAGCGTGCCCAGGTGCTTGAGCATGCGGCCGAGCAGGGTCAACTTCGGCCCGTCAATCAGCCCAGCGAAGGCGTCTTCGATGATCACCGGCACCTTGTTCTGCGCGCTGTACTTCTCGATCAAGGTCAGCCGGAGGGCCACGTACATCAGGTCGAGGTCTCGACCCGGCAGCTCGCCCGCCAGAATCGCCCGCCCCGGCGCCTGCACGGTCGCTCGCCCGTCTTTGTCGACGTCGAGGCCGTGATACCGGCGATCAGTCAACGCGGTCAGGTACTGCACGGTGCGATCATGCATCATCGCCCACACCGTCGGCACGTCGGCCGAGAAGAGGTCGCTCGCCAGCTCCATCATCGCCGGCGTCGGGTCGTCGAAGGTCTCGGTGGGCCCGGTGTGCACGACCTTGAACTCTTGGGTCGGTTCTTCGGGGGGGTCGAGCATCTCTTTCAACTTGGCGATCTCTCGCTCGATTTCGCGCGAGTCACGCACGTAGCCGCCAGAGAGGTCGAGCAGCTTCTGGTTGAGCGCCTCTTGCTCGTTCTTCAACTGCAGAATCAGCGCCGGCCATTGCACCGTCTCGGGGTCGGTCTCGTAATCAGCCCACTTCAGCTCGAGCTCGGCCATCGCCGGGCGCAGCTCGTCGCCGCGCGCCATCGCCTGAAAAAACTCATCGGCCGTGGCCGCCTCGACCTTGTCGTAGGCCGCTTGCACCAACTGTCGCGACTGCTCGTACTCTTCTTTGAGCTTCTTCTCGCGAACCTCGAACACGTCGGTCTTCGCGCCCTCGCGGCTGGCGTGCTGCAGATCTTCGATGTACCGAAGCGCCAGCAAGGCCGCGAAGCTGAAGGCGAGCACTGAGAGCAGCGCGAGGTACCGGGCGCCACCTTCGAGAAACCCGCCAGTGATGAACAGCAGCGCCAAGCCGCCCCCGACCGCGCCGAGAAAGCGCCGATCTTTGTACAGCGGCGCCACGTACACACTCTGGGGGATGTTGGCCGAATCGCGCTCGTCAGAGAGCTTGCGCAGCGACTGCTCGAAGCTCTTTTTATCTTCACCGGCGCGGCGAACGCGAAGCACGATGTCTTCTGGCAACCCCAGGCTCTGCGGCGTCGGCGCCGTCGAGAGCTCGGCCCTCGATGCTTCGAGCTTCTCGCGCAGCTCTTCGTAGGCCTTGAGCTTCTGCTCGTACTTGAAGACCTCGCCCTGCACGCCGTCCATCCTGAACTGAATGTTCGCGGCGTCTTTCGCTGCGGTCAGCTCGGCTTCGAGGGTGGCGAGGCGGGCGGTGGTGTCGGCCATCGCATTGCCTCCGCCGAGCTGCTCGGCGTAGGGGTCGAACGACGACTGCATCTTCGACTTGCCCTTCGACGCCATGCCCGGCGGCAGCTTGGCCTGCTTGGGCCGCTTGGTCGGCGCCTGCCCCGCGGTGAAGGTGAAGAGCTGCTCGAAGGTGGTCTTTGGCGGCAGCCCGACGGTCGAGCGCAGCACCTGGGCCATCTCGGCCGAGTCTTGGCTGACGACTTCGAAGGCGTTGGTCTGCTTGTTGAGCTTGTGGAGCGCTCCCGCGCCGCCCAGATCGCGCACCAACCGCCAGGTGCTCAGATCATTGCCCTGAATCGAGAACCCGGCCCGGCCGGCCTTCGCGCCTGGCGCCAAGAACCCGGCGTCTCCGCCGCGGCCATCGGGGTAGCACAACGACATGAAAAGCCCCGCGAGCGGCGATGGCAGCTCAGCGGGGCTCTTGAGCCCGAGGTAGCCTGACTTGAGGGCCACCCGGGCAGCCGGTGAGAACCCTCGAACGGCTTGTACGGCCAGCTCGAGAATCAGCATCGGGACTGAGGCAAGTTACTTCGCGGCAGCAGCAGCGGCCGGAGTGTCCCAGTCTTCGATCACGTCGAGGCGGGCGGCCTTGCCGCGCAACCCACGGAGGAAGAACAGACGGTTGCGGCGCACATCACCCTTGGTGAGCACTTCAATCGTCTCGTAGCGGGGTGAGTGAATCGGGAAGATGCGCTCGACGCCAACGCCGAACGACATCTTGCGAACGGTGAAGGTCGCGTCGGTCGAACCGCGCGTCTTGCGAATGACGACGCCTTCGAACGCTTGAACGCGCTCTTTCTCGCCCTCTTTCACCTTCCAATTGACGCGAACGGTGTCACCGGTACGAAACACAGTGACGTTCTTACGCATGTGGCGTTCATCAACGAATGCAATCGCGCTGGGGCGCATGACAACTCTCCAAAGGTGAAGAAAAACTGGGCCGCCTAGAGCAGCGCGGGCCAGAGACAGGCGGTGGCACCTACCAGAGCACTTCGACGGGTGCAAGCCTTCGAACACAGTGACTTGACCGACGCCCGAGGCGATGGCAAGAGCCGCCCACCTGACGCGCTCCTTCGGGGCTCTCGAATGGTCGAGAGATGCCGGGCCGACGCGAGATCAGGCGGTTGTACGCACGTTTCACGAACTGAAAGTCGATGCCATGTCACTGATCACCACCCACCTCGAAGCAAAAACCCGCACCGGCGCCGGCAAGGGCCCTGCTCGCCGCACCCGTATGGGCGGCCTCATTCCCGCGATTGTGTACGGCAAGAAGCTCGACAAGCCCTTGAGCATCGCGCTCGACGCGAAGGCCCTCAAGGCCGCCGTCGCCACCCCCAAGAAGATGAACACCGTGATCGGCTTGAAGATCGACGGCACCACCGAGCGCATGGTGCTCCTCAAGGAGTACCAGATGGACCCGGTGTCGCGTGACCTCTTGCACGCCGACTTCGTCGACGTAGTCGAGGGCGAGCAGGTCAAGGTGCGCGTGCCCGTCGTTCTGGTCGGCAAGGCCGAAGGCGTGCTGGCCGGCGGCATTCTCTCGCAGATGAAGCGCGAGATTGAGATCTTCGCGCTTCCCTCCGCCATTCCCGAGAAGCTCGAGGTCGACATCACCGCGCTCAAGATCGCGGGCTCGGTGCACATCAACGAGATCAAGCTCCCGGCTGGCATCGTGGTGAAGACGCACCACAACTACACCATCGCGGTGATCACGGCGCCCGAGGTCGAGAAGGTGGCCGAAGTGGTCGCGGCGGTGCCCGGTGCGGCGCCTGCGGCTGGCGACGCGAAGGCGGCCGACGGCAAGGCTCCTGCGGCTGGCGATGCGAAGGCGGCCGATGGCAAGGCGGCCCCTGCGGCTGCGGCGGCCAAGCCGGCCGGCAAGAAGTAAGAGAAGCGACTTCTTTTGCTTCACGCGCCGTGTCGGGGTCTCCCGGCACGGCGTTTTTCATGTCTGGAGAAGCACGCTCATGAAGATCATCTGCGGGCTCGGCAACCCCGGGCGCGAATACGAGAAGAACCGCCACAACATCGGCTTCATGGTGCTCGACCAGCTGGCGTCGAAGCTGCGGGCCAGCTTCTCGAGCAACAAGTGGGAAGCCGAGCTCGCTCAGACCCGCATCGCTGGCGAGCAGGTGCTGTTGCTCAAGCCGATG
>JANLPS010000287.1:0-24862 GCA_031367385.1 Archangium sp.
GAATCGAGGTCGCGGGAGCCGTAACGGGCGTAGCGGAAGTTCCTGCGGCGCTCGCGGCGGAGGGTACCGAGGCGGCGGGTTTCGCGGTGGGCCCTTTGAATTGCGGGGTGAAAGTCGAGCGGACCAGCGGTGCGGTAGGCGGCGCGGAGCCGCGCCATGCGGCGGGCATTGCGCATGGCCCAGTGTTGGCCGGCGCGTTTCATTCGAATCTGGAGGACGTGGCGGTGGGCGCTCTCAACAGCGCCGCTGCCGATGGGAAAGCGACTCTCGCGGTAGAGGCGGTACTTCATGCGCTGGGCGTTGACACGGTAGTAACGCACGAGGTTGTTGAGGGCCTCGAGCGCGTCGTTTTTGTCTCTGCGTCGCTTTTGCAGCTCAGGGAGGCAAGCCATCAACTCAGCGATGAGAGCCTCGGGGTCGCCTTCGATGAGAAGAGCTTCGGCTCGACGCTGCCAGAGAGGAAGCCAAGGGCTGTCCTCACCAAGGAGTGCTTTGCCGCAGGCGACGGCATGTTCGACGGCATGAAACCAGTCGAGAACTTGCAGCGCGTCTGGAGCAAGTTGGTCGGCGAGGGTCCAGTTGCAGGGTGCACCGTCGCCGACCCAGACCACGGCGCCCGCTTCGTCGAGGCGCTCGATGTCTAAAGACTCTTCGAGAACAGGCGCGAATTCAGCCATGCCGCCGACAATCGCGACGTAGCGGGCTGTGCCTGGAATGGCAGTGTTGGTGTCAGTGTCGTGGCGGTAGGTGACGCCGACCTTGGCTTCCTTCCACGGCTCGTCGCCGCGAATCGGCAGCATGCTGCCGTCGACTTCGATGACCAGCACGTCGGGCGGTGCTGCGCTGGGTTTGAGGTGTTGCTGAAGGCGACCTTGGTCCGAGGCTTCGCACTGTGCGCCGACGCGGGCGACGACACGGCGAAAGAGATTGTCGGAAAGGGGCTGTCGGTAATGAAGCCGCCAGCGGGCGGCGCATTCGCCGTAGACATCGTTAATGGCGAAGTCGAGAACGCGCTTCTCCATCTCTGCGCTGAGCTCGCCCTCCTCAGGGAGGCTGAGCAAGTAGTCAACGGGGTAGAAGCCGTGCTTGCAGCCGTCGCAGTAATGGTAGTTGCGCTTGAACGTGACGAGGCCGGCGAGGCTCTGCACTGTGCGCTCGCGGTCACGGGCTTTCACAGGGGTGCGTTTGCCGCATTTGGGGCACGCCTTGGCGGAGGCCTTCTCGGGTTTCATGCGAGAAAGCATCAGTGCGATGGAGGGATTGGCGTGAGCGCCAGAGCCGAAGACACCTTCGACCGAAAGCTCCATTTCGGCCAACGTCATGCCGTCTCGGAAATGGAGGTCAGCGTGGCGGCGGGCGAGCTCGTTGAGCAGCTCGTCACTGCTGAAGTCTTTCAGAACCTTTTTTCGGGCCATGTGGCGGTGGAGATCACGAGAAGGTGCGGGTCGTCGAGAACGAAACAAACACCGGGCGCGGGCCCGATGACGACTGATCAGCCAGACAACAAAACCGCCGAGAACCGCTCAGCTTTATCTGCCGGCCGGATCAGCCATACGCACAAAAATCTCAAACCGGTCGCTCACCCCGTCGTGTCAGATGTCAGACCCTTCAGGTAAATGGTTGGGCGTGCGAGCGGGTCAACTCAAACGGCATGCGTTCATCGACATCGAGACGACGGGTCTCGACCCTGCGGTCGATGAGGTCGTTGAGCTTGGCATCGTGCTGGTGCATGAGGGCCTGATTTTTGGGCGGCACCGATGGCGGCTGCGACATGAAAAGCCACTGTCTGCGATGATTCAGGCGCTGACCGGGCTGCCTGAGCGGGCCGACGCGTCGAACCCGAGCTTGGCTGAGGCGTGGCCTGAAATCGGTGCGCTCCTCGCAGGTCACACCGTCGTCGCGCACAACGCTTCATTCGAGCGCAGCTTTCTGAAGCCGCTCGAGGCGCTGCCGCTGGTCGACTCCTGCGAGGTCACCCACTTTCTGCACCCACAGCTGCGCAGCCACTCGCTCGACGCGCTGGTTCGCTGGGCCGAGGTGGGTGAAGGGGCCCGCCATCGCGCCCTCGACGACGCGGAGGACACGTTTCGCGTGGTGCAGGTCGCGCTCGATCGGGCAACGGGGCGTGAGTCACTGCTTCGGGTCGCGGCCGAGACGGGTGGGCCGCTCGGTGAGCTGCTGTCGTGGGGTGGGTATGGGGTGGCTGCAGCGCCAGTCGTGCGTGAGGTCAGCGCTCAGGTTCGCCTGCCTGAGGGCCTGCGAGCGCTCGAGACCGAGCGGCCTGAAGACTCGTTCTCGTCGCTGTGCCAGCGGTTCACCTCGCAAGGCGTCGACGTGGCGGTGCCGGTCTTCCGGCTGGGTGACGTGCCTGACGAAGTGCCCCGGCGCCTGCCCCCCGCGTCGCGAATCTGCCGGCAGCGGCTGCTGCAGTTGCTTGATCTGAAACGGTTTTCGCCGATAGCGACCGGCTACGTGCGGCGCTGGCTCGAGCACACCCCTCATGGAGACCGCGCCACCCTGAGCGGGTGGATGTCGGAGCGCTGGCCCGACGTGCGGCTGCTCGGGCTGCTGGCTTTGGCCGACGCTGACTGCCGGTGCTTCGACCCGGGGCCCGGTGCAGCCGTGGTGACGCACGAGGCCGCGCTGGCGCAGCTCGGCTCGAAGCCTTTCGTGATTCTCGACGCTGCGCGCTTCACGCCACGGCCGCTGGTGCTCGAGGGGCGCAGGCTGCGGGAGTTGCGCGCGCTGTACGAGCTCGCCGAGGCGCCGTTCGATGACGAGAGACTCCCCACGGGCCGGGCGGTGCTCGACCTGTTCGGGCCCCCATCGCTCGAAGCCCCGGTCGCTGAAGGGCTCGCTCGCGCGGTGCGATGGTTTGCGCAGCAGCTCACTCCGGTTGAACCGGTCGACGTGACCGCCGCCTTGAAATCGGCGAACGCTTTGCTGGTGCATGACGTGGTCACCACCGAGGCGAGGTGGCTTGCGGGCCTGGGGCTGGGGGGGCTCGAGCCTGAGCGAAGGCCGGTCGCGGTCGGCTCTGAGATCAGGCGGGTGAACGAGCAGGGGCTCGACGGAGTGGTGTTGGGGTTGGGCACCATCTCTGCCGACGTGGTCACTCAGCAGGTGAACCGAGCGCCAGGGCAGGTGCGTCTGGGGTTGACCTGCCCCGCGGCGATTCGGCTCGCGAATTGGTGGCCCGGGCAACCGCTGGGGTCGCTCGAGGTGAGCGCGTTGACGGTGCTGGGCCCGATCAGAGCTGACGATCTGCGCCGGCTTCAGCTCGCCTTGCCGCCGAGCGTGACCCGAATCACCCTGCTCGACCCGCCGCCAATCGAGCCTCGAGCTCCGACTTGAGCTTCTCGAGCGCTGCCTTGTCACCGCCGAGTGCTGCATCGACCGCATGCTTGTCGGCCTCGGTACGCGCGCGGAGATTGCCGATCATCTTGGCGATGATCTCGAACACGTCTTGAAGCTCGTCTCCGGGGCGCAACCCGTAGGTGGGAGGCCGCATCACGCCTTCGCCGACCTCGCGGGCCATGCGCTTGATTCGAAACAGCGGGCCGACGATGCGGTGGGTGATCATGATCGCGATCGCCGCGGTGAGGGCGATGAAGAGAATGAGCCCTCCGATCAGGCCCCAGAGGGTGACCTTCTGCTGCTCGACCAGCTCGGCCTGCAGTTGCAAGGTGCGCTGCGACTCGGCGTCGAAGGCGGCGTCGATGCCCTTGCTGCGCGCTTCGAGGCTCTCGGCGAACGTGGGGTCGTTCATCTTCTCGGCGAGCTCGTTGTTGAGCGCGCAGCGGCCCAGCTCACGGCTGGTCTCAGCGGCCTTGGCGCGTGCCCCGACCGAGGCATTCATCTGATCGAACAGTGAGCTGGTCGTTCGGTACAAGAAGATGCCCAGCAGGGCCGAGACCACGAGGGTCAGCGCCACGAAGTAGCTGGCGAACTTCAGCTGAAAGGGCGCGTCGAGCAGAAAATTCTTCAGCCGGCGTCTGGGCTTCATCGGCGGCGTTGCATCAGTGGTCGGCGTCAAGGTGCACCCTCGTTCTTCCAATTCAGATCGCCCGCGGCATCTTCAACGACTCGCGGGACCATGGCTTTGATGAGTGCTTCGGGTTTTCCACCTGAGGCTTTGACGTTCCAACTGCCTTGGAGTGCCTGCTCTGGGTACGTCATGATCAGCATCTCGACCTTCAAGCCCTTCTCGCTCGAGCCTGGCAGCAACTGCAGCCGCAGCTGAAAGCCTTTCAGCTTCTTCGACTTGATCAACATTTGCGCCGCCTTGCGGTCTTCACCCTCGGGAGCAAACGACGCCCCGAGCTCTGCCAACGTCTGGCGCAACAACGAATCGGCCAAGGTCGCCGCGTCGGCCATGCCGACCTTGTCGACGATCGGCTCGACGTGCAGGTAGAGCGAGCCGGGCTTGGCGACTGCGGCGGCGGCGACGCCCTTGGTCTGCAGCGAATCGAGGGCTTTTTGCAGGGCGGCCCGAAGCCCCGAGTCGGTTTCGCTGAGTGCGTCTTTGAGGCACTGCACCGCCGAGGGCTGCTTGAGCTCGGCGATGGCGTTGGCGGCCGCCGTGCGCACGACGAGCTCGCTGTCTTTGAGCGACTCGCACAGCGGCTTGACGGCGTCGGGGCTGGCGGTCTGGCTGAGCAACAACACCGTCTGCGCCTTCACGCGAGGGTCTTGGGTCGAGCGCAGCTGGCGTACGAGAAATGAGACACGCGCGTCTTCGGCCCGAGCGGGCGGTGCGAGCAGCAGGCCCACCATGATGACGAAAAATGCCGGCCGCACGAGCCGCGAAGCATAGCCCGATGTCCTGTGGTAGCAGCGCGACATGATCGCCACAGTGCTCACGCTGGTGTTGTGCGCAGAGCCCACATTGGCGATGTCGGGAGATCTCCCGAAGCCGACCACCTTGCGCATCACAGACCTCGAAGCGCTTGGAGTGGTCACCGAGACCGTCAACGGCAAGACCCTGACCGGCGCGTCGCTGCAGAAGGTGCTCGAGGCGTTGGGTCACGGCCCCGGGCCAGAGGGCAAAGACGTGCCCAAGGCGAAGAAGCATTCGGGGCATCGCAAGGTGGTCATCGCGCATGCGCGTGACGGGTATGAGGCGGTTTTCAGCTCGGCTGAGCTCGATGAGAGGGTCGGCACCACCAGAGCGCTGATCGTCTGGGCCGTCGACGGCAAGCCGGTCGAAGAGAAAGACGGGCCCTTCAAGCTGGCGGTGATCAGCGATCGATCTTCTGCGCGGTCGATTCACCAACTCGACCGAATCGACGTGCGCGCGGTGACCGCGCAGCGCGTCTGACGCGACGAGGCTGGGCTTGCATGGTTCGACAAGCTCACCATGAGAGCTCACTCTGCGCTCACCGTGAGAGCGTGAATCGGTTATCGAGTGAGCGGCCCAGCGTCTGGCAACTCGACACCAGCGTCACTGATCAACAACGCGTGCAATGCATCAGCGAACGCCAATACGCCCTCGACGTACGCGGCTTCGTGGTTGTACGACCACACGGCCTTGCTGCGCCCCTTGGCGAACCCGTTCTCGCTCAAGTACCGGCCCACCGAAGCGATCGAATCATCGAAGTCGAACAGATCGATCTTCCCATCGCCGTTGCCGTCGTCGGCCCAGCGCAGGCTCGCAGGCATGAACTGCGGGTACCCGAGCGCTCCAGCCCAGCTGCCTTTGATCTCGAGGGTATCGATGCCCTTGGCTTTGCACTGCCGCACCAGGGCCACCAAATTGCGCCGCGCCCGCTCGCGAATGGTCTCGACCCGCCGCTTCTGCGCCTCGGGGTCGCCCATTTTCTTCTCTTCTTTGCGCGACATCGCCACCGCGCTGGCCTCGTCGATGAAAAACGCCTGAGAGGTGAACGCGTTGAAGGCCCGGTAGTCACCGGTGATGGTGCCGAGCTTGGTCTCCCACATCAAAATCGCCACGATGACCTCGCGGTCGACCTTGGTCTTGGCTTCGACCGCGGCGAGCACCGGCGCATGGGCCCGGGAGAAGTCGGCGCCTGACGCCAGCCGCTCGGGTTTCAAGAACAGCTTCTTCAAGTCGAGGTGATCTTGCCGCTGCTTGACGATCATCGACGGCGCCACGATCGCGACCGTGCGATCTCCGTAGACCAGCTGGGCGCGCGGGTCGTCGAGCATCGCCTCGGCCTCGGCCTGGCTGAGCGCCATTTCACCGATCGCGCCACCGCCGCCATCAGGCAGCCCTCGGGTGAAATCGTGAATCAAACCGGCCCTCGACGCGCTCCCGGGGCCGAGCTTGGCCGACAGGCGCCAGGTCGAAGGCACCGCCACATCGAACCCTGCATCACCCGTCACGCCCGCATCGACTGCACCCACGGCAAGCACCAGCACCAACGAAAGCGTCATAGCGCTCGCATATCAGTCTTCTCCTCGTTCAGAGTACGTGGCGTGAAAGCCACGGTGCTCCAACTCCCCGCGCGGTGGAACCAGCCCGACCAGGCGCTGGCGCAGATCGACGAGCTGCTCACCGAGGGCACACCCACCGACCTGGTCTTGCTGCCGGAGGCGTGCCTGACCGGGTACCTCTCACCCGACCTCGAGCTCGACCTCACCCCGTTCGCCGAGCCGCGCGATGGCCCCACCGCTCAGAAACTCTCAGCCCTCGCGGTCAAGCACCACACGCACCTGATCGGGCCGTTGATCGAGCGCGACGGCGACGCCTGCTACAACGCGATGATCGGCTTCGACCCGAGCGGCCGGTGCGTGGTGCACTACCGAAAGCGCCACCCCTGGGTGCCCGAGACCTGGGCCACGCCCTCCGACAATGCCCTCCCGTTGCTCGAGATCGACGGGCACACCGTCTGTTTGGCCGTCTGCTTCGATCTCCACTTTCTGCGCGACGAGAGCGCGGCCCAGCTGAGCGCCGCCGACACCCTGCTCTTCGCCTCGGCCTGGGTCGACGAGACCGACGCGCTCCGCCTGCGCCTGCTCACCGGCCTCGCGACCGACTTCACCCTCAACGTGGTCAACGCCAACTGGGGCCCAGGGTCACCGCGCATCAAAGGCCAGGGCAACTCGCTGATTCTCGACCCCTCTGGGCGCACCCTGGCCCGCGGAGGCCCCCGCCTCGACGCTACCCTCGGCAAAGCCACCAGTTGACCTTGCGCAGGGGCTGGGTCATTGGCCTCTGTATGACCTTCGAGCCGTTTCTGACCGCCGCCATCGACGCCCGGGCCGCGCTGAACAATGGGCCCCACGACACCGGGTACCGGTTGTTCAACGGCTTCACCGAAGGCGCGCCGCAGCTCGCGCTCGACATCTACGCGCAGACGCTGGTGTTAAACGATCACTCCGAGAGCACGACCGGCGACGAAGAGACGATCAAAAAGGCCAGCGAGCTGGTGCGCGCCAAGCTGCCCTGGCTCAAAAGCGGCTTGTGGAAGGTGCGCAGCGCGAAAGACGAGGGCCTGCGAAATGGCTCGGTGCTCTTCGGCACCGAAAAAGACCTCGCCCGCCGCGTCGTCGAAGACGGAGTCACCTACGCCCTCGACCTGCGCCTCAACCGCGACTCGAGCCTCTACCTCGACACCCGCATCTTGCGCGCCTGGGCCAAGAAGACCCTCGCCAACAAGCGGGTCTTGAACACCTTCTCGTACACCGGCTCGCTGGGCATCGCGGCCAAGGCCGGAGGCGCGGGGCAGGTCATGCACACCGACCTGAACAACTCGTTTCTGACCGTCGCGAAAGACTCGTACTCGATGAATGGCTGGCCGATCGCCAAGCGCGATTTTCGGGTCGGCGACTTCTTCGACGTGGTGGGTCAGCTCAAGCGCGACGACGAGCTCTTCGACTGCGTCTTCGTCGACCCGCCGTACTTCTCGGTCACCGCGCAAGGCCGCGTCGACCTGGCCAACGACATGGACCGGGTGCTCAACAAGGTGCGCCCGCTGGTCGCCCACAACGGGTGGATGGTGGTGGTGAACAACGGCCTCTTCGTCAGCGGCGCTGACTTCATGGCCACGCTCGAAAAGCTGTGTGTCGGCGGGTACATGACCATCGAAGAGCGCGTCGGCGTGCCCGACGACTTTCTCGGCACGCCCGCCACCCGGCACGGCCAGCTGCCCGCCGACCCCGCGCCCTTCGTGCACTCGACCAAGATGGCGATCTTGTCAGTGCGCCGAAAAGACGAGCGCTCGGTGAACGACGCCGATTAACCCAGCAGCGTTGCGTAGGCCTGCTCGTTGAACCCCACGAGCACCTTCTTGCCGACGACCAGCACCGGGCGCTTCACCAACTTGCCGTCTTCGCTGAGCCAACGGGTGATGGTTTCGTCTGACGCTGCGTCGACCTTCGCTTTTCCCAGCGCGCGGTAGCTCAGCCCGCTCGTGTTGAGCCACTTCTTGAGCGGCAACCCACTGGCGGGTACCCACTGCGCGAGCTCTTCGAGCGTCGGCGGCTCGTCGACGATGGCGCGTTCGGTGACGTCGACCTGATGCGCTTCGAGCCATGCCAACGCCTTGCGGCAGGTGCTGCAGCCTGCGTACGAGAGCACGGTGGGCTTCACGGCGCGGCGCTCCAGGTGATCGCCTGCGTGGGAAAGGTCTGCTTGAGGCTCTTCTCGATGCGAGCCCGGTCTCCGACCATCACCACGGTGTACCCCTCGGGCGCGAATTGCTTGGTGGCCTCGAGCAGCTGGTCAGCGGTGATCGCGTTGTACTTGGCGGTGTACTGGCTGTACTCGGTGGCGGGCAGCCCGTTGAGGGCCAGCATCGCGAACGCCGAGGCCGCCGCGCCTCCAGAGCCCAGCTCTTCGACCAGCTGCGCATCGAGCAACGCCCGGCTCTTCTGTTGCTCGCTCGGCGACACCGAGGTCAGCCCCTTCATCTCCTCGAACAACTGCTGCAGCGCCACAGCGGTGACCTCGGTCTTCACCGACGTTCGAACCCTCATGGCGCCGCCGGCCCGCCCGGCGCTGAGAGAAGCACCCGCGCCATAGGTAAACCCGCTCTTCTCTCGAAGCCGCTGGTTGAGCCGGCTGGTGAACGAGCCCCCCAGCACCACCGCCGCCTCGAATAGGGCCGGCAGGGTTGCCGCGCTCGCAGCGGGCCCGGGCCGCGAGACGAGCAGTACGGTTTGCGCCGCGCCGGGCTTGTCGACGCCCACCCAACTCGGAGCCGCGGCTGCGACTTCAGCGGGCCTCGCCATCGCCACGACGGTCGACCACGGCTTGGGCACGGCCGCGTTGACGATCTTCTGTACCGCCGCCGCCGTCACGTCGCCCACCAGCGTCACCGTGACCTCGGCGGGCAGGTAATGCGACGCGTAAAAGGCCTTCACGTCTTCGAGGGTAAGGGCCTTGACCGTCTCGGTGCTGCCGTTGACGGTGTGCCCCCGCGGCCCCGAGCCGTACATGGTCGCGGCCATGACCATCGAGGCCACCATCACCGGTTGGTCTCGCTCGGCGGCGATCTCCGAGAGGCGGCGTTGCTTGACCGACGCGAAGGCCCTTTCGTCGAACCGCGGCTTGGTGAGCACCTCGAAGATCAACGGCAACGCCTGATCGATCTTCGACGACAGCACGGTGAAGGTGAAGGTCGAGCCCTCTCCCAACCCGTTCGCGGTGAGGGTCGTGCCAAGGGCGTCGAACGCCTCGATGACCTCGTTCGGTGAACGAGCCCCAGCGCCACCCTCTTCGAGCATCGACGCGGTCAACGCCGCGAGCCCTGCCTTGCCCGGAGGGTCGGCCAACGAGCCCGCCGACACCACCACCTCGACATGCACCAGCGGCAAGACGCTCGAGGTGTGCACCCAGGCCTTGGCGCCATTGCCCAGCGTCACGACCTGCGGCACCGGAGCCACCCACGCCTTGACCGGAGGGATGACCGGGGCTCCCACGGCCTGCGACTGCGCTGCGCCAGCCGCCAACACAACCGCCAACAGTGCGTGACTCATGACTTTTTTCCGTTCGGCACGAAGGTGCCGGTGAGCCTTGGCTTCATCAGCACCCGCTTGATGATCTCGAGGGTGCCCGAGGGCGTGACCGCGTCGAGGCTCGCCAAGAGCGATCGGGCGATCTCCCCCGGGTCGCCGAACTCGAGCTCGCTGCTGTTGAGCAACCACGCACGATTGGCGAGGTCTTCGAGGCCGCTGAGCCTTCGCGTCTCGAGGCGGGCGCGGGCGCGATCAACCTCATCGGTGGTGGGCGGCGAAGTCAAAAGCTTCGCCAGCTCAGCCTCGAGCGCCTTCTCGACTTCGGCCGCGGAGTGCCCCGTCTGAGCGGTCGCGGCAACCGTGAACACGCTCTGGCCCCTGCGCCCGTCGAAAGAGACCTCGACGTCTTCGGCCAGCTGCTGGTCGATCACGATCGACTTCACCAGCCGTGACGACTTGCCCCCTCCGAGCAGGTTCGCGAGCAGCTCGCACTCAGGCGAGCCCCGGCGGTTGTCGGCGGGGGCCAGCCAATGCAGCTCGACCCGCTCATGCTGAACCGCGTCGGGTTGCGTGACCCGAACGGACTTGGCGAGCTCGACCGGAGCGATGGCCGGCCCGAGCTGCGCCTCGACCCGCGGCACCGGCCCCAGGTACTTCTCGACCAACCGCTTGGCCTCAGCGGGGTCGAAGTCACCCGCGAGCACCAGCGACGCATTGGTCGTCACGTAGTGCTTCGCAAAGAAGCCCTTCACGTCATCGACCGACGCCGCGGTCAGGTCGGCGTGAGAACCGATCACCGTGTGATGATACGGGTGCCCAGGGGGGAAGAGCTTGCCCGAGAGGATCTCTTCGGACATGCCGTAGGGCCGCATCTCGTAGCTTTGCCGGCGCTCGTTCTTGACCACGTCGCGCTGCAGGTCGACCTTGGCGCGGGTCATCGCGTCGTTGAGGTGCGCGAGGCGATCACCTTCGAGAAACAAGAAAGTCTCGAGCAGGTTCGAGGGCCCCATCTCGTAGTAGTTCGTGTGGTTCCAGGTGGTCCACGCGTTGTTGTTGCCGCCGACCTGCTCCATCAGCGTGTCGAAGGCGCTGTTGGGCACCGCCACCGTGCCCATGAACATCAGGTGCTCGAACAGGTGCGCCAAGCCGGTGCGGCCGACCCGCTCGTTCGCTGAGCCGACGTCGTAGACCACGTCGATCACCACCCGGGGGTGGGCGTGATCTTCATGAAGAATGACGGTCAGCCCGTTCGGCAGTGTGTAGCGCTCGAAGGGCAGCGAGATGGGCGAGGTCGAAACCAACAGAGACAGCAGCTGAAAAAGCATGTGGCCCCTTACCAACTCGCGTCATTTCGGGCAGCAACTCCCAACGCAGGTTTGGTATGCACCGCGGCATGGCCAAGAAAATTCTCATCGCGTTCGCACTGGTGCTCGGCATTCTGGTCGTGATCATCGCGTTGCAGCCGGCCGCCTTCACCGTCGAGCGGCACACGATGGTCAACGCGCCTCCCGCGATGGTCTACGCGCAGATCGACGACTTTCACCGCTGGGCCGACTGGTCACCGTGGGAGAAGATGGACGGAGACAGCCTGAAGAAGACCTACACCGGCCCCAGCGCGGGCGTCGGCGCGCACTACGAGTGGGCGGGCGAGAAGACGGGCGAGGGCAACATGACCATCAACGAGGCCAGGCCCAACGAGCGGGTCGCCATCGCCCTCAACTTCACCATGCCGTTCAAGGCCGAGAACACCTCGACGTTCGCGATGACGCCGTCTGGCGCGGGCACCGACGTCTCGTGGGCGATGAGCGGCAATCGGGGCTTCATGGAGAAAGCGATGGGCCTGGTGATGGACATGGACAAGATGATCGGCCCTGACTTCGAGAAGGGCCTGGCCGACATCAAGCGCCTGGCCGAGGCCGACGCGGCGAAGATGGTGGCTCCCGCTGCGGCGCCTGAGCTCGCGGCGGCGGTTGACGCTGGCACTCCGTGAGCGAGCCGTTTCGGTTCGACGCTGAGTACTACCGTCGATTTTATCTGAGCCCGCAGACCCGAATTTACGACCGCGATCGACACGCCACCCTCGTCGCCGCCACGGTGCATTTTTGCGACTGGCTGGGCGTGCACATTCGCTCGGTGCTCGATGTGGGCGCGGGCGTGGGCTGGTGGGGCCAGTGGTTCGCCGAGCACCGCCCCGACGTGAGGGTGGTCAGCACCGAGTTCGAAGCCGAGACCTGCAAGACCTACGGGCACGTGCAGGCCGACATCTCGAAGTGGCGGCTCGATGAGCAGTTCGATCTCGTCGTGTGCCAGGGCGTGCTGCCGTACCTCGAAGCCGCCGATTGCAAAAAAGCCATCGCCAACCTCGGTGCGATGGCGCGCGGCATGATGTACCTCGAGGCGATCACCAAGGCCGACACCGCGGGTTCGGTCGACCCCAGCCTCACCGACATGCGCATTCACCGCAGGCCCGGCAGCTGGTACCGCAAAGCGCTCAAGCCGCACTTTCAGCAGGTCGGCGCAGGGCTCTGGTCGAAGCGCGGCGCCGGAGTCATCTTCTACGAGCTCGAGGCGGCCGAGCGCGACTGACCGCGGGCATCTCCGACGGCGCGAATCAACTTGTCGGCCTGATCGGGCGAGAGCATGCCCTGCTCGACCATGCCGAGAATCTTGAGCAATTCAGGGCTCGGCTCTTCTGTGCGCGCGGGCGAAACGTGCGCTGGCGAAGTCGCTGGGGCCATTACCGTGCGCTCGATCGCCGCCGCGGCGGTGGCCCACCATCGGCGCCAGTCAGGCCAATCGCCGTGCCGGGCGTCTGTCGCGCTCGACCCTTCGCGCACTTTCACCGACCCGAGCTCTGCCTCGAGCAGCAGGTGAGCAGCGGCGTTGGGGTTGTTCGGGTAGCTGGTGCGGGTCGAGCCCATCACGGTGCGCGACTCAATCTTCACGTCGAGGCCGGGCGCCAGGTCGACCTTGACCGACCCCATGGTCGAGTGAATGCGGTGGGTGCCAGGGTCGAGCGCGACGATGCCCAGCCGAACCGAGCCGGTGGAGGCCTCGAGCTCGAAGGTGCCACCGACGTTTTCGGCGCGAATTTCACCAGCGTGCGCGCGCAACACGAAGCGGCCCCGCGCATCGCGTACGTCGAGCGTCCCGGCGTTGCTGCTCAAGGTCAAATCGCAGCCAGCCATGTTGCTGACGCGCAGCTTGCCCATGTCGCAATTCAAGGTCGCGCGAAGGTTCTGTGGCACGTAGAGCGTCATGCGCTGGTCGCCCAGGCACCACGCGGCGCTGAGCCGAACGACGCCGTCGACGTTCTCGACCTGAACCGGGTTGCCCTTCACTTCGATGTACGACTCGCCCGCGCCTGCGACGCCGATCACCTCGACCACCGACCCCTGCGTTTCGAGATGGAGCTGAGGCAAATCAGAAAAGGGCAAAACGGTTTTGTGGTTCATGGCTTCTCCTTGGTGGCGCGTAGAAGGCGTTCGGCGGTGTCGACGTCGATGGTGCCGGCCTCGAGCTGCTCGAGAATCGACATGCGTGAGGCGGTTCGAGACCTCGGAGCGGGCGCAGCGGCTGGCGGGTTCGACGCGCCTTGAACGACCGCGACCACTTCATCGAGGCGCGCCACGACGGTGGGGTACGAGAGGCCGAGCGCGTGCTCGACGTCTTTGATCTTGCCGCGTGAGGCGAGAAACACCTTCACGAAGGCCAGCTGTTCGCGGCTCAAGGCGCCGACCCAGCCGAGCGAGAAGTGACCCTCGACGGCGGTGCCGCAGCCCACGCACCCGAGGCGCACGATTTCGAGGGGGCCAGCGCACGCAGGGCAAACACTCGGGACGGACATGAGATTGGCTTTATTCATCAAGATATTAATTTAATCAATATCGTTATTGATTAAATCAAAAGCTCAATGCGATTCGCATGTAATTTCAGACATTTCGCGTCCGGTGAAATACCAAGCTCTCCGTGCTCTGGGCTGCCCTCACGCTGCTGCCGATCGTTTCGCTGATCGCGACCCCGTGGCTGCTGAAGGCCCTGATTCGCCGGCGGCTTCAAGGGTACCGGGTGGCGCACAACCAAGTCGATGCGCAGCGGCCCGAGCGGCTGACGGGCTCGAAGCGAGTCGCCGTGATGGGTGCCGGAGTCGCGGGGCTCACCGCCGCCGTCACCCTCGCCCGCCGCGGGTTTTCGGTGACGCTCTTCGAGTCATCGGCGCACATCGGAGGCAAGCTCGGCAGCTGGCGAGTCGAGCTCACTGCGACTGAGCACGCGTGGGTGAGCCACGGGTTTCACGCCTTTTTTCCCCACTACTTGAACCTCAACCGGTTTCTCGACTCGATGGGGCTGCGCAAGGGCTTCATCTCGATTGGCGAGTACGTGATCGTCGGTGCCAAGAGCACCGTGCGCTTCGGCAAGCTCGACACCACGCCGGTCTTCAACCTGCTCTCGCTGGCCCGCGCCGGAGTCTTCAAGCTCGGTGAAGCCCTGCGAGCCCCTGGCCGCGACTTGTACGGGTTGTTTCTCGAGTACGACCACGCCAAGACGTTCGAGTCTTACGATCACCTCTCGTTCGGCGAGTTCAACCGCCTGGCCAAGGTGCCTCCGCGGCTCAAGTTGGCGTTCAACACGTTCGCGCGCGCGTTCTTCGCCGATGAAGACAAGCTCTCACTGGCCGAGCTGCTCAAGTCGTTTCACTTCTATTACCTCGGGCAAGACGCGGGCCTCGTCTACACCTACCCGACGCGCGACTACGAGCCGGGCCTGCTCGCCCCCATTCGAGACGAGCTCGCCAAGCACGGAGCGGCACTGAAGACCTCGACGCCGGTGACCGCGTTCACCCGAACTGCGAGTGGCTTCACGGTCAACGGAGAGGCGTTCGATCAGGCGGTGCTCGCCACCGACGTGGTCGGAGCTCGGTCTATCGTGACGAGCTCGCAGGGGCTCGACCCAGCGCTGGTGAGTCAATTCGATGCGCTGCACCCCGGGCAACGGTACGCCGTGCTGCGAATCTGGGCCGACAAAGACGTGCGCGCCGACATGCCGCCCTTCGTGATCATCGACCGAGACAACGTGCTCGATGCCTTCGCCGCGTATCACCGCTTCGAGACCGACGCCGCACAGTGGGTCACGCGCCACGCAGGGGGCTCCGTGCTCGAGCTGCATTGCTATGCGGTGCCCGAAGCGATGGGCGAGGCCGAGGTCAAAGCCGCCCTCATCGATGAAATGATTCGGTTTTTTCCTGAGCTTGCAGGGCTGACCATCGCCCACGAGCACTTTGCGATTCACCGCAACTTCACCGCGTTTCACGTCGGGCAGTACGCACGGAGGCCGACCGTCGAGACGGGCGTACCAGGGTTCTCGTGCGCCGGAGACTGGGTGAAGCTGCCCTTTCCCGCGATGCTGCTGGAGTGCGCCGCGTCGAGTGGCTTGTGGGCCGCGAACACGATTCTTCGTGAGCACGGCCTGCGCGAAGAACCGATCATGGGCGTGCCGCTGCGCGGGTTGATGGCGGGGCTGCCGCAGCCTCCAGCGAGAAAAATGCTGCTGGCACCGAAGCCCCCGTGACGTGCTAACCCTCGCGCCCATGCGCGTGCTTGTGCTCGTGGTGGCACTGCTGACGGGGTGTCGCTCGGAGAAGCCCGTCGAGCCGTTGCGGGTCGGAGCCGCGTCTGATCTGACCGTGGCGTTCAACGCCCTCGCCAAGCAATACACGGCCTCGACCGGGAGACAGGTCGAGCTCACCTTCGGCTCGACCGGGTTGCTCGCCAAGCAGCTCTCGCAGGGAGCACCGTTCGACGTCTTCGCCGCGGCCGACGTCGCCACCGTCGAGGGGCTGGCCGCCAAAGGCACCTGCGTCGCCTCAACCCAGCGCGTCTTCGCGAAGGGCCGCCTGGTGGTGTGGACCGCGCCCGGCATCACCGCGCCGGGTTCGCTGGCCGAGCTCGCCGACGAGCGCTTCAAGCACATCGCGCTCGCCAACACCGAGCACGCCCCATACGGCCGAGCCGCCAAAGCCGCCCTCGAGGCCGCCGGAGTGATGGGCAACATCAAGTCGAGGCTGGTCTCCGGCGACAGCGTCAGCCACGCCTTGCAGTTGGTGCGCAGTGGCAACGCCGAAGCAGGGCTGATCGCGCGCTCCCTGGTCACCGAGCTTCACGACGGGCAGCTGCTGCTGGTCGATGACTCCCTGCACCCACCCCTCAACCAGGCCGCGATCGCCTGTGGCACCGACGAAAACCGCCTCACCGCCGCGAAGCAATTTCTCGAGGTGCTGCGCACCAGCGGAGCGTTGCTCGCGAAGTACGGCTTCGAGAGCGCTGACCCGCCCCAATGAATGGCCCGCTGTGGCTCTCGCTCGAGATCGCCTCGATCGCGACGCTGCTCACCACGCTGCTCGCGCTGCCGCTGGCCTCGCTGGTGTCGCACCGGCGCCTGTTCGTGCTCGATGCGCTGCTGACCACGCCGTTGGTGTTGCCGCCGACGGTGCTGGGGTACTTCTTGTTGGTCGTGATGGGCAATCACACGGTCATCGGCCGCGCGTGGCAGGCGGTGTTCGGCAGCTCGCTGGTCTTCACCACCACCGGCATCGTCTTCGCGGCGGTGATCACCTCATTGCCACTGGTGCTTCAGGCGACCCGTGCCGCGATTGAAGGCGTTGACGTCACGCTGGTCAACGCCGCCCGAACTCTCGGCGCGAATCGATTCAAGACCTACACCCGAATCACGCTCCCCCTCGCGTCGCGGGGCATGTGTGCCGGCATCGTGCTGGGGTTCGCACGCGCGCTCGGAGACTTCGGCGTGACGATGATGGTCGGCGGCAACTTGCCGGGCGAGACCCGCACCGCGTCGCTGGCGATCTACGACGCGTTCATCGCCGATCGCGCCACCGAGGCGCTGCACCTCTCGTTGATGTTGGCGGGGTTCTCGATCGTGCTCGTCTCGGTCGCCACCCTGCTCGGCCGAAGGCCCCACGCGCATGCTTAAGGCCCGCATCACCCACCGCTTCGATGCTCGGTTCGCGCTCGACGTGACGCTCGAGGTGCCCCCTGGGGTCACTGCGTTGGTCGGCCCTTCGGGCTCCGGCAAGACCAGCACGCTGCAGATCATCGCCGGTCTTCTCAAAGCCGACTCGGCCGACATTCACCTCGGGTCGACGAGCTGGTCTGGCCTCCCACCCGAGCGCCGAAACGTGTCGTTGGTGTTCCAATCGCTCGCGCTCTTTCCCCACCTCACGGCGCTGCAGAACGTGCGCTTCGGGGCCCCGAGCGACAGCGATGCGACGCAGTGGCTCGAGCGAATGAGGGTCTCACACGTCGCAAAGCGCAAACCTCGGTCTCTGAGCGGTGGAGAAGCGCAGCGGGTGGCGCTGGCCCGTGCACTGGCACGCGCTCCCTCGGTGCTCCTGCTCGATGAGCCCTTCTCGGCCCTCGACTCGGCGCTCCACGAACGTCTCCTTCACGAGCTCCGAGAGCACATCACGGCCCTCAACATCCCCACGTTGCTGGTCACGCACGATGAACGCGACGTTCGTACACTTTCAGCGCGCACGATCGCCATCGAGAATGGGAGAACCTAAGTCATGAAACGCCTCGCCCTGATCTTCGCGTTTGCGCTCACCGCGTGCCCCGAGAAGAAACCCGTCGAGCTCAAGCCGGGCAACGTCACCAGGGGCGCCGCCGAATTCAAGAGCCGATGCGCGCTCTGTCACGGCTTGGGGGGCGCAGGCGATGGCCCGATGGCGGGCACCCTCGCGGTCAAGCCACGCAACCTCGCCGACCCGATGTGGCAAGTGAACGAGACCGACGCCGCGCTCGACGAGATCATCACCAAGGGCGGCAAAGCGGTTGGCAAGAGCGAGCTGATGCCCGCCAATTTTCAAAATGACCCACAAGCCTTGGCCGATGTTCGGGCCTACGTGCGCTCACTGCTGCACGGCCACGGGCACTGAGGCTGGTTCAAGTTGAAAGCTGGGCGATGCTCCAGGTGACGAACTGCTGAAGCTGGGGCACCGGCATTTCGACTGAGCGGGGCACGCCGACCTTGGTGGCGTACTCGGTCACCTTGGGCGACGGAGGCACCAACGCCAGCCCGAACTGCAACTGCTTCAAGGTCTGCCGTTGCTGCTCAACGAAGGTCGACACGGCCTGACGGGTGTCCGAAGTCTGCATCATGAAGGAGCAGCCCAGCGTGGGTTGCTCGAGGTCGAGCCGAAAGCCACCACGCGGCAAGCGATGCCGGGTCTCGACCATCACCTCGAACATGATGCTGCCAGGCAGGCGAAAGCTCACCTCGAACCGCGGCGGCAACACCATGTTGGCGTCAACGCCCAGCAACACCCCGCCAGCGCTGACCTGCAGCAACTTGCAGCGCAATGACGTCTTCGAAAACGTAATCGTCGCTTCCGTGCCGGCTCCCACCAATACGCGAGGTGACCGGCGGCTCGAGAGTCCCATGCCCATGGGGGTGGCTACAGCAAGAGCGGTGCCGACGAATGCCCGGCGAATTGCGTGGGGTGGTCTCCCCAGGTGGAGCACCGATGTCTGCGTCGGCTGCCAGCGGCCGGTGACAGGTGATACCTGCGGGTTGCAGGCGGCGAGGCTAGATTGCCGGCAATGCAGACTTACGACTTCGTCTGGCAGCCGATTCTGGGAGGCCTGCCCTTCGATCGACCCAAATTCGAGGCGGCCATCGAAGCGGCCGGGGCGGTGCGGCGGCCTGACGGTGCGTGGGTTTGGAGACTCTCAAAAGGTGAGACGGTGATCACCGCACTGAACGATGCGGGCGCGGTGGTCGGGTTCGACGTGCGGGTGCCGGTCTCTGACAGCGCTGAGCTGGTGATCGAGACGCTGGTACGCAGCGCCTCGCTCGCGGCCGCCAACACACTGCAGCTGGTCGACCCGCAGCTGAGTCGGGCGGTGACCGACCGTGACGCCGCGTCGGTCGAAGACTCGTACATTCGGGTGGCCCGCTATGCCGGCGCGTACATCGAGGGCACCGCTCAAGCGTGGACTGTGGCGGCAGCGGAGGCGAGCGCCGGGCTCTCGTTCTCGACCAAGGCGGTGCTGGCGGTGGTGGTGTTTCTGGCGACGATGTTCTTCGCCTACCAGATGGTCGCGACGTAGAAAAAAGGGGACAGGCTGCTTTTCTCGACGCTGCACCTGGGTGACCGACGAGAAAAGCAGCCTGTCCCCCTTTTTCTCCTCAGAAGCGCCAACACCGGTGCACCGTGCGGCGAAAATCTTCGGGGATGGACTTGGGCGTCAGCTCTTCGAGGGGCAGAAGCTGCGGGTCCAAGTCGAACTCGAGAAAATTCGTCGAGAAATACAGCGTGCCACCCGGGCTCAACCGCGCGCGGGCCGTGTCGAGCAGCCAGCGGTGATCACGCTGTACTTCGAACCGGCGTGACATCTTCTTCGAGGTCGAGAACGAGGGCGGGTCGAGCACGATCACGTCGAACTTCTCACGCGTGTTCTCGAGCCAGGCGAGCACGTCGTCACGAATGATTCGCTGCCCCGAGAGCCCGTTGAGGGTGAAGTTGCGGTGAGCCCACTCGCAGTAGGTCTTCGAGAGGTCGACCGTGGTGGTTTCAGCAGCACCGCCAGCCTTCGCGTGCACGCTGAACGAGCCGGTGTACGCGAAGAGGTTGAGCATGCGCTTGCCCTGCGACTCCTTCTTCACCCGCGCGCGCGTGGTTCGGTGGTCGAGAAAGAGCCCGGTGTCGAGGTAGTCAGACAAGTTGCACTCGAACTTGAGCCCGTTCTCTTCGACGACGACGATCTTCGAGGTCGATGACACCTTGTCGTACTGCGATTCGCCCCAGGTCTTGGGCTCGTGGGTCTTCGCGAAGATCTCCGTGTCAGGCACCGACAGCGCAGAGGCGATGCTGCGTCGAACCTCGGCCCGCATCGCCTCGAGGCCTTCCTTCCGCTTTCGGCGGCTGGGGTACTCCATCACGTGCACTGAGCCCGCGTACCAATCGACCGCGACTGGCCATTCAGGCATGTCGAGGTCGTACACGCGAAACGCGGTGAGGTTCTGCCGCTTCGCCCAGGCGAACCGGTGCTTGGCGTTCTTCTTCAGCCGGTTTTCGAATTCAGGAGAGCCAGGCATCAGCCAACAGTCTTGACCAGGCAGAAGTCTTTCTTGCCCTTCTGCAGCAGCAAGTACCGGTCGTTGATCAAAGAGGTCAGCCCGACGGTCGCTTTCACGTCAGCGAGCTTCTCTTTGTTCACCGACACCGCGTTCGACTCGATCAATTTTCGCGCAGCGCCCTTCGATTCGACGAGCTTGGTGCGCTCGGTGAGCAAGTCGATCAACGCAATGCCAGCCGCCAGCGCATCTCTGGGCACCTCAGCGACCGGCACACCCGCACCGACGAACACCGACAAGAAGGCTTCGTCACTGAGCGAGCGCAGTTGATCAATCGTGCCCTTGCCGAAGATCACGTCGCTGGCCGCCAGCGCGGCGTCGAGGCCCTCTTTGCCGTGCACTCGCTGGGTCACATCGCGCGCCAGCGTCTTCTGGAGCTCGCGCTGATGCGGAGCCGCCGCATGCGTCGCCTCGAGCCCCTCGATGGTCGCCTGGTCGAGCACGGTGAAAATGCGCACGTAGTTCTTCACGTCGTCATCGCTCGCGTTGAGCCAGAATTGAAAGAACTCGTACGGCGAGGTGCGCTTGGGGTCGAGCCAGACGTTGCCCTTCTCGGTCTTGCCGAACTTGGTGCCGTCGCCCTTCGTGATCAGCGGAGTCGTCAGCCCGAACGCCGTGCCCGCTGCCTTGCGCCGCACCAGCTCGGTGCCAGTCAAGATGTTGCCCCACTGGTCTGACCCGCCCATCTGCAACTTCACGCCGCGGTTCTTCCACAGCCAGTAGAAGTCGTAGCCCTGCACCAGCTGGTACGAGAACTCGGTGAACGACATGCCCTCGCGGTCGTCGCCCGAGATGCGCTTCTTCACCGAGTCTTTCGCCATCATGTAATTGACGGTGAGGTGCTTGCCGACATCGCGCAGAAACTCGAGAAACGAGATCCCCTTGATCCACTCGAAGTTATTCACGATTTCGGCGCCGGTCGGGCCGGGGGTGAAGTCGAGAAACCGCTCGAGCTGCTTGCGCTGACCGGCGAGGTTGGCCTGCAGCGAGTCTTCTGAGAGCAGGTTGCGCTCTTCTGATTTGCCCGAGGGGTCGCCGATCATACCGGTGGCGCCTCCGACCAGGGCGAAAGGCTTGTGCCCGGCGCGCTGAAAGTGCACCAACATCATCACCTGCACGAGGTTGCCGACGCCGAGTGAATCAGCGGTGGGGTCGAAGCCGATGTACCCGTTGACGGTCTCGGCACGCAGCAACGCGTCGGTGCCCGGCATTGAGTCGTGCAGCATGCGGCGCCAGGTCAGCTCTTGAATGAAGTCGGTAGCCATCGGGCCGCGACTGCTAGCACACCTTACGGAAGTTGCTCCGCCAACACCGTCGCCCACCCGGTGTACGCCTTCGCCAGCGGGTGCAGCCCGTCGGTCGCGAAGAGCTGCGCCGCCCCTTGCGCCTTCATCATCGCCCAGCAATCGACGTAGGTGGCCCCAGCCCGCTTCGACTCTTCGGCCAAAATCGCGTTGTACGCCTCGATCTTCCCTCGCAACGCGTCTCGGGGCCCGAACCCCTCGGCGATGGGGGCTTGCGACCAGTCGGGCTGCGGCAACACCAGAATGCGGGCCTTGGACTTCACCAGCCGGGCGAAAATTTCACGGAGTCGAGCGCGGTACAGCTCGGGCTTCTTGTCGCGCACCAGGTCGTTCGCACCGATGGCCAGGGTGATCAGGTTCGGGTTCACCACCTCGAGCGCGGGCAACTCTTCGGCGATCACCTCGCGGGTCGAGTACCCATTGACCGCCACGTTTTCGAGCTTCACCGTGTGCCCGCGCTTGCGAAGCATCGCCGCCAACTGCGAGGGGAAGTTGAGCGACTCGGGTTGGCTGGTGCCGATGGTGAAGCTGTCTCCGATGGCGAGATAGCGAAACGTCTGAGGCGCTGGCGCCTGGGCCAACAACACCGTCGCCAGCAGCCACATCACCGCGCGCCGACCAGGTGAACCGGGCGCTCCAGGAGCGTCACGTGCAGGTCGACCAACCACGCATTCTCGACGGGAGCGGCTTCGAACCCCTGCGCATTGAGCTCGTACGCGATGGGCAACGCCTGGCCACTGAGCGCCTGAAGCTCATCAGGGCCGACCCGCCGGTCTCCGTCACGGTCGAACCAAAGCCGCAGCTCGCCATAGGCCGCGTCACTCACAGTGACGACGTGATCTCCGTCGCTGTCGAGCGCCGCCAACGCCTCGAACCCATTCTTCGCGAGCCGCCCGCTCGGCAAGACCGTGAATGACCCGAACAGCTCTCGGCCACTGCTCACCAGCCCGTCACCATTCAGGTCTCGAACCAGCCACGCCGAGGCCGCGTCAGGCCAGGCCGTATACCGCGGCGAGCCGGGCTCGAACTCGAACGACCCGGTCGCCATTCGCACGCTCAGCTCTTTGGTCGCGCTCAGCACCAACGGAGTGCCCTGCCCCGCCGACGGCCTCGCCAACCGCCGCTGCGCAAATCGCGGTTTCGACGCCCGGGGTGGAACCACTCGCGCAATTGGCGGCACTGGTCTCTCGCGAAATGGAGGCGCCGGCGTCTCCGCCCACACTTCGAATGACATCACCGCCGTCAGAATGAAAAGGTGGCCTCCGCGCATGAGTCTCACAGTGTCCCTCGCTTTGCTGTCGATAATCCAGGGCCGGTGGAGGGTTGACGAGGCTCCCTTGGTTCCAGACGACTGGCTCATTTATTCCGCCCAGCAGGTCAACGAGCAGGTGGTCGCCGTGCTGGCCGACAAGCACCCCACCGCCCGACCCGACGCCTCGGTGCCCATCGAGACCGGTGTCTTCACCGTTCGCATCGGCGAGGCTCCGCGGCTGATCGCTCGCTTCTCCGAGCCCCTCGAGGCGAGCGCCGCGGGCGGCAGCGGCTTCACCCTCACCGTCGGGCAGACGTATTTTCGGGTGCGACTCGACCCCACCCCGACCCTGGTGCGCATCGGCCAGTTCACCGTTCACCCCCGCGCTGTCAGCTGCGACGACGCCGTGCACGACTGTGTCTTCGTTCTCGAAGAAGGCCTCGTGCAGCGGTGGCGCGACGGCACCGTGAGCACGATTTCGACCCCGCTCTCGGTCGAAGAAGGCGCTCCCCTCGTGCCCTGGGGTGCCGCCATGCACCCGAGAGGCGGCCTGGTCGCCCTCGCCGCCAGCGATGCGGTCGTCATCTGGGCCCTCGATACCGGCAAGGTCACTGCCGTCTCGGGAGCCCTCACCGTTGCCAAACCCTCGCTGCTCGACCTCGCCACGGAGCTGGAGGGCAAGCCGGCGCTCCGAGCGGAGTGGGATCGCCACCGCGATGTCTGCAAGGCCGAGCCAACCGGCTGGCACGGTGACAAACCGGTCATCACCTTCGTCGAAGCCTTCACCGAAGATGTTGGCGCCTTCCCCTGCCCGGTCACGCCCAGCGAATTCGAGCTCGATCTGCGCACCCACCAGCGCATCGGCCTGCCCGCCTACCCGTGGAAGGTGCTCGATTGCCCCAACGGCGGGTGGACCTCACCAGCCGGCACGATGGTGACCGACTGCACCGACCCCGATGAGGCGACGTCGATTCGAATGATGAAGCAGGCGCGCGCCGCCGCCCAGAAGCCGATTCGCGAGTTGCCCGAAGCGGTGGGCCTGAGCGAGACGCAGGTCTTCGTGATGGAGCTCGAGCCCAAGCACCCCTACCGCTGGTACCGCGGAGCCGCCAAAGGCCAGGGTTTGCCCTTCATCGTCGACGGCCCGAGCGTGCTCACCTTCGGCCCCCGGGGCGTCACCGTCGAGCAGGTGCCGTGGCGCTTCGGCTTCACCCGGTTTGCCGCTGCACTGAGCGACGACTGGCACCTCATCGAATCGACCTCCCGCGGCTGGGCCTTGGTGCGACTGACCCACGACTCGTAGCGTCAGGCATGAGAAGGTGCGCGCATGCCGCTCCAGGTGGGTCACTTCACCGTACATGCCGTCGACGACGGCACCATGGCCCTCGACGGAGGCTCGATGTTCGGCGTCGTGCCCCGGGCCCTCTGGGAGCGCCGGTACGAGCCCGACGAGCGCAACCGCATCACCTTGAGCCTGCGCTGCATGTTGATCATCGACGGCCCGCGAAAAATTCTCGTCGACGTCGGCATCGGCACCCGGTGGGACGGCAAGAGCCGCGAGCTGTATGACCTGGGCAACAGCACCCTCGACGAAGAGCTCGCCCAGGCCGGCGTCACCCGCGCCGAGATCACCGACGTCGTGCTCAGCCACCTCCACTTCGACCACGCCGGAGGCACCGCCGACGCCTCAGCCACCCTTCGCTTTCCCAACGCGACCTTTCACCTTCAGCGCCGCCATTGGAAGTGGGCCCACACACCGTCTGAAAAAGATGCCGGCAGCTTCAGAGCCGGTGACTTCGCGCCCCTCGAGAAGAGCGGCCGCTTGCACCTGCTCGAGGGCAACACCGAGCTCTACCCGGGCGTGCACCTCTTCGTCAGCGAAGGCCACACCGTCGCGATGCAGCTGGTGCGCCTCGAGACCGCAGACAAGACCCTGGTCTTCTGCGGAGACCTGGTGCCCACCACCGGCCACCTGCGCACCGCCTGGGTCGCGGCGTACGACTTGTACCCGCTCACCACCATCGAAGAGAAAAAGCAGCTGCTCGCCCAGGCCGTCGAAGAGGGCTGGCTGTTGTTCTTCGAGCACGACCCCAACGTCAGCGTCTGCAGTGTCAAAGACGATGGCGCGGGTCACGTCATCGTCGATGAGGTCATCACGCTGTGAGTCAACCGACCGTTACCCTGGGCCGCAAAGGCGTCGAACGATGGAAGGCCGGCCACCCGTGGATCTACC
>JANLPS010000484.1:0-2554 GCA_031367385.1 Archangium sp.
CTTCGCCGCTCGCCGCCAGCAGCACCCGATGCCCCGATGACGACAACACAATCTCGAGCAGCTCGCGGTTGTCGCGCTCGTCATCAACCACCAACACCAAGGGCTCCATGCGTGCGCTCACTTCTGAACCAAGGCCTCAGAGATCGACTCGAGAAAGGCTTTGTAGCGAATCGGCTTCGAGATGTAGCCGTTGCACCCCGCCAGGCGAATTCGCTCTTCGTCGCCCTTCATCGCAAGGGCCGTCAGCGCGATCACCGGTATCTGCGCGGTCGTCGGGTCGGCCTTGAGCAGCCCCGTCGCCTCCAGCCCGTCCATCCCCGGGAGCTGAATGTCCATCAAGATGAGGTCGGGTTTCTCGGCTCGGGCCATGGTCAACCCGACCTCTGCGTTCATCGCAGAGAGCACGGTGTGACCGACCGACTCGAGCAAGAAGACGACCAGCGTCATGTTCGCGGCGTTGTCTTCGACGACGAGTACTTTCGACATCAGACCCGGTCTCCGTGGAGCGCTCGGGCGCGGCGCACCTCTGAAGCGAAGCGGTGGTGATCGAAGGTCGACTTCTGAAGAATCGCGCTCACTCGCCCGTTGAGGCGCGCGCGCTCGGCCTGGGTGATCTCCTGAGCGGTCACGACGACGATTGGTATTCGTGAGGCCCCCGAGGGCTCCCGCAGCGCGTCGACTACGTCGAAGCCGCTCGCGTCGGGCATCATCAAGTCGAGCACGATCAAGTCGGGTATCTCGCGGCGGGCGGTCTCGATCGCCTCGAGCCCACCATGGGCTCGCAGCACCGTGTTGCCCATGCTGGTGAGATGAATGGCGATGAGCTCAATCGCTTTCGGGTCATCATCGACGACCAGTACCCGCAGAGGCTTGCCATTGGGCGGCGGTGAGAGCCCAAGATCGGCCAGCGACTCGGCGAGCTCTTGGCGTGAGATGGGCTTCTGCATGATCGCCGAGGCCCCGAGCGCGAACCCCTGGTTGCGGTCGGCGAGAATCGAGATGATCACCACCGGTATTCGCTTGAGCGACGCGCGCTGCTTGATTCGACTCAAGAACTCCCAGCCGTCCATGTTGGGCAGCAAGATGTCGAGGGTGATCAACGAGAGCGGCTGCTCTTCAGCAAGCTTGAGCCCCTTCTCTCCGGTCTCTGCGTGCAGCACCCTGAAGCCCTCGGCCTCGAGCTGAACGCGAATCAGCTGAGCCGACTTGAAGTCGCTCTCGACGACCAGCGCGGTGCGCGTGCCCACCGACGAGTCGGTGCTTTTGAAGGGCATGGTGTTCATCGCACGGCCCTCTTGCAGCGGGTCTCGATACGGCAACCAGACCGTGAAACACGAGCCTTGACCGACGTCACTCTCGACGGCCACCGTGCCGGCGTGAAGCTCGGCGAGCAGCTTGACCATCGCCAGCCCGAGCCCAGTGCCTTCGAATTTTCGCGCAAGCCCCGTATCGATTTGACTGAACGGCTTGAAGAGCTGCTCCAGCGCCTCGGGAGAGATACCGATGCCGGTATCAGTGACGCTGATGCGCAGAAAATGAGAGTACGCATTGACCGCCACGGGGAAGCTCCGGCGGCCTGACCACGGCCCCAGCGGCTCACCCACCTCTGCGCTCGGCACCAGGCTGGCGTGCAAGGTGACCTTGCCACCCTCGGGGGTGAACTTCACCGCGTTCGAGAGCAGGTTGTAGGCGATCTGCTTCACTTTTCGAGGGTCGACCAGCATCGCACCCAGGTTTGGCGCCAGGTCGATGCCGAGCTGAATTCTGCGGCTCGAGGCCTTCTCTTTGATGATCGACAAGCTGTTGCCGAGCAGCGACGAGACCAGCTCGGGCTCGAGGTCGAGCATCATCTTGCCGGCTTCGACCTTGGACAGGTCGAGGATGTCGTTGATCAGCGAGAGCAGATGCTTTCCGCTGCTGAAGATGTCGCCGATGAACCCTCGCTGCTTCTCGGTCATTTCTCCGAGAAGGCCGTCCTTCAGGACTTCGGAGAAGCCGATGATGGCGTTCAGCGGCGTCCTGAGCTCGTGGGACATGTTCGCGAGGAACTCGGACTTCAAGCGGCTCGCGTCCTGCAGCTCGGCGTTCTTCAGTTGCAGCGTCTGTTCGAAGCGTTTCAGCTCCGTCACGTCGCGCGCCGCCGCGAAGACTCCCTGGAGCCTGCGATCCCTGTCGTGGAACGTGGTCGCGTTGTACGAGACTACGGTGAGCTTGCCGTCACGATCGCGCGCGGTGAGCTCGTAGTTCGTGACCTTGCCTTCGTTGAGGACCCGATTGATGCCCGCTTCGGCGCGGAGCGCGTCGGTGAAGTAATTCTTGAAGGGGGCGCCGATGAGCTCGTCGCGCGTGCACCCGGTCAGCGCCTCGGTCTGCTTGTTGACGTCGGTGATGATGCCGCGCGGATCCGTGGTCAGGATCGCGTCGATGTTCGACTCGATCAGCGAGCGCGTGTAGAAGTGCTGGTCGCGCAGCCGCTGGTCGAACTTCTTCCGTTCTTCCTCTACCTGCATGCGCGCGGTGTTGTCGGTGCCGATCAGCAGATACCCGATGATGG
>JANLPS010000486.1:0-1705 GCA_031367385.1 Archangium sp.
GTGTTTCGCACACACGCAGCGGAATCAGCGAGTAGTGACTGTTCGTATTGAAGCTGTCGGAGGCATCTCGCCAGGCTGTGGTTGCCCAGGCCTCCGCTTCGTTCATTCGGCCCGCACGAGCGAGCGCGCCGATGATTTGGCATGAGAAGACACAGCGGTGGTACCCCTGCGGCAAGAGGTCCTCGTACTTCGGTAAGACGATTTCTCGCTCGCCAAGCGCCACCAGCGCCGCCGCAAGTGTGGGCGTCGGGCGAGAGGCGTAACGGAGCTGAATGCTCTCTTTCAGCTCCAACTCGCACCCGGCGCGCACGCTCGGGCCGATCAGCGAGGCACCGCTCAAACGTGAATCAGCTTCGAGCATTGGCAAGACCATCTTGAACCCAGCGCGCGCCATCTCGATGTGACCAGCGCCGTCAGCGAGGAGGAGCTCGGTGATGGCATCGTCGGGAGGAGCGGAGGCCTCGGCCCAAAATCCTTTCAGCGCATCGAGGTTTTCAACTCGCGAAAGAATGGGTGATTGCTCGACGAGTCGGGAGACCTTGTATTGCTCGAATTTCTCCAGGCTGCTGACGTCGATCGCCAGGCGTGTCCATGGCGAGCCGTGTTCTGGCTCTGAGATTCGATGCTCATAGGCGCGCATGACCGCTTGGTGCACCACATCAACCCGCGGCAGGGCTGCCTTCGCCTGGCCCAGGAGCTCCTGTGCCCGCAGCGCAGTCGCGGGGTGCCTCGAGTACCCCCACGCAAAGATCAAATCAGCATACGCGCGATTGAGGCGCCAGTGGGCTTCAACCGGACTGCGTCGCCGCGGTGCTGAGGTTACGAATTCATACGCGGCGTCGAGCGATTGGAGCACCGGGCATCCTCAAATATCGGCCCGTTGACGTCCACACATTCACGCCGCGTCGAGTTCATTCGCGTGAAGGGTGAGTTCGTCTACGATGTCCCTGATCGCGCGAGAAGTCGCATCCGTGCTCCGCAGATCGGCTCAGAGCTACCCCGGGCCGCGCTGGTAGCACCCGCCAGGCCATCCAGATGCGAGTAGTGAGCAGTGAGACCGGGACGGCGCCGGACCATTCATTCTCTGTGGAGGCGACTCTCAGGGTCCGGAGACTGTTGCGTCGCGAGGCAATCTAACTCTCCAGCTCAAGCGAGCCGAAGACACAAACCCGCGAATGGGCGCGGACTTGACATCCTCATGGGTCGGGCTCACCCCGCCGGCACGGCCTTGCGTCGGCGCGCCGCTGTGTTTTTCTAAGCGAATGCGAAGATTCGGGGTGGTGGTGGTGATGCTGGTTGGCGCCCTGGCGCGTGCGGAGAATGGAGCAGTCGGCGTCGCTTCGATTCTTCTATCTTCGACGGGGTTGGCGAGTGGGCCGGCGGAGCCACAATGGTTCGTCAACGCACATACGCCGGCGCCCTCAGGTCTTACTCTTATGACGCAGGTCGAATCCCCTCCTGGGTGCACCAAGGACACCGAATGCAAAGGAGACCGCGTCTGCAATCGGGGCACGTGCGAAGAGCCGTTCCAAGCCAGACCCTCGCTCCAGCCGACCCCGCCCCCAATGCCACCGCCAATCTGGCGGCCCAGCCCTGCCGCGAGCGAACGTGTCCGATTCATCGATCATCGAATAGACGAACTGGATGAACTTCGTCCCTCGATGGGAGGACCGATCGCCGCCATTATCGTCGGTGCCATAAGCCT
>JANLPS010000380.1:0-12350 GCA_031367385.1 Archangium sp.
CGTGGCGATTCGCTCACCGGTGAGATCGAGCGCTTCGAAGGCCCCTACTACCTCGGCATGCTGCTGGTGCTCTCGCCGCTGGTGCTGCCGTTGCCACTGCCGGGCAACGGCGTCGCTCCGCTCAACGTGGTGCCGGTCGACTTCGTGGTGGCCGCGACCTGGGCGTTGGCCAAGCGGCCCGAAGCGGTGGGCCGCACGGTGCATCTGGTCGACCCGAACCCGATGAGCGCGCGGCGGGTGTACGAGCTCATCGCCGAGCGTTCGAACCGCAAGCTGCCGAGGTTCAACTTGTCGGCCCGTGCGGCTGACGTGGTGCTGCGCATACCCGGCATCGAGAAGCTGGCCCGGCCGCAGCGCGCGGCGATCAGCTACGTGAATCACCTCGCCCTCTACAACTGCCACACTGCGCTCGAGCTGCTCGACGGCACGGGGGTCAGGTGCCCTCCGCTGCAGACCTACCTCGACAAGCTGGTCGACTACGCCATCACCGCGTGGAAGCGGCGAGGCGCAGAGAGCCGCCAGGCCGAGGTCGATGACCCGCTCGATCGCCCCGCGAGCTTGAAGTGAGCAAGACCTACGCGGTCGGTGACACCTTCACCCTCGTGCGCGAATGCGATCGCTACCGGCCGATCTACTACGCCGCTGCGTCGGGCGACTTCAACCCGATTCACATCGATGCCGAGCTCGCGGCCGCAGCCGGGTTTGGCGGCACGATTCTGCACGGGCTGTGCACCTATGGCTGGGCCACCGAGTGCTTCATCAACTACCTGGGTGACCCTGGCCGAGTGAAACGCGTGAAAGTGCGCTTCTCGAAGCCGGTGGCCATCGGCGACACCATCACCTTTGTCGGTACCGTCACCTCCATCGAAGCTGGCATCGTCAGCGCCGAGCTGACCGCGAAGAACCAACGCGGCGAAGACGTGCTCAAGGGCTCTTTGCTCGAGGGGCGGGTCTGATGGCGATCAACTCCGCGGTGATCGGGCGCACGTATGGGCCATTCAGCTACGTGGTCGGCCTCGAAAAGATTCGTGAATTCGCCTTCGCGGTCGGAGGCACCGTGCCATCGACCGGCTTCTTGAGCTTCGGTGCTCCCGAAGGCATGCACCCGCTGCTCCATGATCTCGCCGCCGGCAAAGCCAGCCCGTACGAGAGCATCGTGGCGATGCCGAACTTCGCCGTGGTCTTCGCCGCTGTGCCGTTTGGCATGGCGTGCGCGGAGCCCGACCTGGGCGTCGACTTGATGTTGCTGGTGCACGGCGAGCAAGATCTCGAGTGGTCGACGGTGATCAAGCCCGGCGATCAGATGGCCACCACCGGCGTCATCACCGAGGCCTACTCGAAGTCGGGCAAAGACTTTCTGGTCGTCACCAGCCAAAGCCACAATCAGCGCGGCGAGCTGGTCGTCACCGGCAGGTGGACAGCAGTGATTCGCGGGGGGTAGCTGAATATCGGCTCGCTCGGAGCGGTTACCCTTGCTGGGCGCCTCGCGGCTCTGAAGACCCTCGATTTCGTTGGGGTTTGGGTATTCAGGCGGTTGGGGCAGGGTCTAGACATCGCGCCCGAGGGTGTGAAACAGAGTGTGCACATGAGCTCCGTCGGCAAACCCACTGGGTCGAAGCGAGTCGCAGGGCTCATCGAAGCCGGGTTGTGGCTGCAGGTCGCTGGAGATCTCAAGGGCGCGCAGGCCATCTTTCAGCAAGCCCTCGAGCTCGACCCCGGCAACGTGCGCGCGAAGCAGCTGTGCGCCTCGCTCGCGACCAAAGGCAGCACCGAGGCGAAGTTCGCTTCGCCGCCCCAGACGGTCACGCCGGTGCCGACGCCCTCGCGGCCGAATGACCAGACGATTTTGCACCAGCCCACCCGCGCCCAGATGACGGTCGAAGACATCTTGCGCGAGGCTCGCCGCCTGCAGACGCGCGGCGAGCTCGATCGCGCGTGCGGTTTGGTGCTCCGCGCGCTGGTGCTCGACAAGCATTCGCTCGAAGCGCACGAATTCGCCTACGAGTTGATGTGTCAGCAGGGCCGTGACGACGTCGCGGCAGTCGAGCTGGTTCACGTGGTGAAAGAGTGCATGTCTCGCGGCGAGGTCATTCGCGCCCGCAGATACCTGCCCGCCCTCAGCCGTCTGCGCGCGCTCGACCCGAAGACCGATGGTCTGGCCGCCAAGCTCTTGGGCGACGCCGATGACACCTGGCCGCCGTCGAAGGCCAAGGCGGGTCACGGCGACTCGAAGCGGGCACGCTGAGGCATCTGTCGTACAAATATGTCCAGACAGTCGGGACATTTCTGTAACTCTACCGGTTACATCGACGACCCCCCGGCTGCGGCACGCCACCCGAGCTTTCTTAGCCTCGGCTGATCACGCCTTCGTCGATCAACTGCGCAATGATTCTCGCCGTGTCGAGGCGCGACATGCCCGACACCGCGAACACGTCATCGAATGAGACCGAGCCGTCGATCTGCGCCAGCACGAAGCCGGCGCGGTGATCGAGGTTCAGCCAGATGATCTCGTCGTCTTTGAGCAGCACCCGCGGCACCGCATTCATGTTGCCCAGCTTCGACTCGAACATCGCCAGCAACGTGCGCTCGCTGCGATCTCGAAGCGCCTGCACCTCGGCGTCGTCGGGCGCGATCGTCTGGGCCTTCAAGATGAGCTCGACCGCTCCAGTGTGATCGTCGAGATCGAGCAGGTCGCGGGCGCCGCGAAGCAACGCGCGCACCTCGGCCGCCAAACGCGTACCCGTGTTCGAGGGAGAGCTGACCACCGGCACATCGGTGCCCACCAGCTCCAATGCCTTGCCCTCGCCCACCACGTTGCCGAGGCTGATGCCCGGGTTCGACTTCGCGTCCCACGCGGTCTTCTGCTCGAAGCCGGGTGATGGAGGCGACGCCAGAGGCGCGTTCGCCGGCCAGGGGGCCGCAGTGCCTTGAATCGAGCTCGCCGACGAAGCGCTGTGCGCCGAGCTCGCGTGCGGGCCGGCCCAGTTCCACGCGGAGTCGGAGGACCTGGGGGGCGAGGCCCCCGGAGGCAGTGGCGGGCTCGAGGCCGGCGGAGGCATCTGACCCGCGCTCACTGGAGGCGATGAGCGGGGCGGCGAGGCCGGCGCGGGGTCACCCGAGAGGCGAATGGTGTTCGGCGGTTCGACGATCGGCGCGCCTGCGTACAGCGGCGGCGTGAACGCTGGCACCAACGGCGGCGGCGTGCCGCTGAGCACCACGCTGCGCGGCGTCTGCTCGAACTGTGGCGGTGTGGCCCGAGGCACCGGAGAATGCGACGAGCTCATGAAAACTGGAGGCGTCGGCTGAATCGGCGTCGGCGGCTCGGGCGGGGTCTCACCCAACACCACCGTCACTCCGCCGGGTGGTCGGGTCATCACCACCGGCGCGATCGCTGGGGCCGGTGAAGACTGCCCCTGCGGCGCGGTACCGAATGAATCGGTGTCGCTCCAAACCTCTTCGGCCGTCGGCGCCTGGCTGTCAGAGCTCACCACCATCGACGGCACCGGCGAGACGGTGGGCGCGATGGCGGGCGGCTGAAACGGCGCTGGAGACTCGAAGCCGGTCGCCATGCCCCAGTCAGCCGCGTCAACGGGCACGGTGCCCGGCACGGTGATCGACTCGTTGCGCGAAAAAGGGTTGGTGATGCCCGAAGGTTGCGAGGCCAGCACGGAGGGGACCACCGGCTGCGAATCAGCCGAGCCATCGAGCAGGGTACGGGCCTTTTCGTTCTCGGGGTCGAGCTTGAGCGCCCGCTCGAACAGCTTCTGCGCGCCGTCGAGGTCTCCCGACAGCTTCAGCCAGAGGCCTGCATCAATGAGCTGTGCCGCCCGCTCCTTCGACATCCAGTAGTCACTTCCCCGTCGAATTTTTTTTAACTGATTCGCTGCAACACGCCTTTGAACAGCGTCATCGTCTTGGTCAACGTATCGAGGCTCTCGTTCACCTTCGCCAGGCTTTGCCCTGCCGCCGCGCCCTTGGCCACTTCGAGCGCCTTGTTCGCCTTGGTCACCGCGTCTGAGCCGAACTCCGAGCCCGCAGTCGCCTTCTGCAGCTGCGGTATCAGCTCAGTGACCTCTTTCATCAGCGCGGCCAGGTCGGCCTTGCGCTTGCCGAGCTCTTCACCGGTCTTGGCCTCGAGCATCATGTCTGACTGATCTTCGAGAATCTGCTTGAGCTCAGACTCGGTCAGGCCACCCGACGCGGTCACCTGAATCGACTGCTGCTGACCCGTCTCTTTGTCGCGCGCGGCGACCGAGACGATGCCTTCGGAGTTGATCTCGAAGGTCACGTCGACCTCGATCTCTCCCCGCTTCGACTGGCGCAGCCCGGTCAAGATGAACTCGCCGAGCAGCTCATTCTGGTGCGCAACCTCGCTCTCGCCCTGCAGCACCATGATCTTGACCGTGGTCTGCCCATCTTTCGAGGTGGTGAACACCTCGGTCACCGAGGTCGGCACGGTGGTGTTGCGAGGTATCAGCCGTCGTACATACCCACCAGCGATCGCCACGCCGAGGCTCTGCGGCGTCACGTCGAGCAAGACCACTTCACTGTCTTCGGTGGTCAGCGCGTCGGCCTGCACCGCCGCTCCCAGCGCGACGACCTCGTCGGGGTGCACGCCCTTGCACGGGTCGCGGCGAAAATACGCTTTCACCAGCTCTTGAATCTTGGGCATGCGGGTCATGCCGCCCACCAGAATCATCTCTTTGAGGTCGGTGACCTTGACCTTCGCATCGCTGAGCACCTGCTCGCAGATCGTCACACAGCGCGAGCCCAGATCGCCGCACAGCTCTTCGAGCTTCTCGCGGGTCAGGGTCTTCTGCAGGTGCAACGCCGAGCCCCCGCCGACCGGAGTCGAGATGAAGGGCAAATTGAGCTGCGTCTCTTTGCTGCTCGACAGCTCGATCTTCGCCTTCTCAGCGCCGTCTTTGAGGCGCTGCAGGGCCATTCGATCGCCTCGCAAGTCGATGCCGTGCTCTTTGACGAAGTCGAAGACCAGCCACTCGATGATGCGGTTGTCGAAATCTTCGCCGCCCAGGTAAGTGTCGCCGCCGGTGCCGATGACGTCGAACACGCCAGTGCCGACCTCGAGCACCGAGACGTCGAAGGTGCCTCCGCCCAGGTCGAAGACCGCGATCTTGCCGTTGACGGCCTTGCCGAACCCGTAGGCCAACGCGGCGGCGGTCGGCTCGTTGATGATGCGGAGCACGTCGAGCCCGGCGATGCGCCCGGCGTCTTTGGTGGCCTGGCGTTGCCCGTCATTGAAGTACGCGGGTACGGTGATCACCGCTTTCTTCACCGGCCGGCCGAAGAACGCCTCGGCGTCGAGCTTGAGCTCTTTGAGCACCATCGCCGACAGCTCGGGCAGCGAGTAGTCGGTCGGGCCCATCTTGATGCGAATGTCGTCGTGCTCGCCGGTGACGACCTGGTACGGCAGCACCTTCATCGCGTCTTGGGTCTGCTTTGCCGAAAACTTTCGGCCGATCAACCGCTTCGAGGCGTAGACGGTGTCGGTCGGGTTGGTGATGGCCTGGCGTTTGGCGATCTGGCCGACCAGCAATTTGCCACTCTTGGCGAGCGCGATGATCGACGGCAGCAAGTTCGAGCCAGACCGCCCACGAATGACGGTAGGCGTGCCCGACTGCACGGTCGCGACAACGCTGTTGGTAGTGCCCAGGTCAATGCCAATGACGGGCTCACGCTCGGCCATTGCGCTCGAACCTAGAACGGCCAGCGCCGCTTCGCGTGTTTTTTGACATCGGGGTGGTCGGGATCAAGGCGAACGGCCTCCTCGTAGTGCTTCTTGGCCATGGCCTTCATACCGGCGGCCTCGAGCAGCCGGCCGAGCAGAACCCGGTACTCGGCGTTGTTCGGCATCGCGTCGACGGCCTTTTGGGCGAAAGTAGAGGCCTCCCGCGGGTCGTTGTGTCGCTTGTCGATCAAGGTCGCCGCCTTGACCGCGGCCTCGACGTTCTTCGGGTTCGAAGTCGCCGCCGATTTGAACGCGGCGATGGCGATCTCGTCGTCGCCCCGCTCGAGCGCGTCTTTGCCCCGCTTGAGATCTTCTGTCGAGCGCAGGTCTTCGTTCTTCTTGCGCACATCGACCAGCATGGTCTTGACCTCGACGTTGGTCGGGTCGAACTGCGTCGCGAGGTTCAGTTGGGTGAAGGCGTGAGAATACTCGCCGCGGCTGATGTGCGACTTGGCCCGTGAGACGAGCTCGGTGATCTTGCCCGCTTTGGCCATGTACGGGTGCTTCGAGAGACGCGCGCGCCGCTCGGCTTCACGGGCCAGCTCGTCTGACGTCTTTGCCGCGGGAGCCGCCGGGGTCGTCGTCGGGTTCGCTGCCTTCACCGCCGCGCGAACGAACGGGTTCGACTCGAGGTACGCCTTGAGCTTCTCGGGGTCGGAGAGCGTCTGGTTGGCCTCGATCAGCCGCTTGAAGACCTTGTCGAGGCGGCCCTTGAACGTGCCGAGGTTCTTGCCGAAATACCGGTCAGGGTGAAATTTCTTCGAGAGCGCATGAAACGCATTGCGCACCTCGTCGAGGGGCGCGCCCGAGGGCACTCCGAGAAATTCGTAGTGGTTGGTCGTGCCGACCTTGGCCTCGAGGGCTTCGATCTCCCGTTGCCGTTCGGGGTCGATGTCGATGTTCTCTTCAACCACGGGAGCGCCTCAACAGGCCCGAGATGTCACAGCGAACGCTCGAAAATCGCAAGGCCCTCTGCCAGCTGCTCGCGTGTGGAAATGTACGCAGGCGCGAAGCGAATCGTCTTCTCGCCAGCCAGGTTGAGCAGCAGGCCGCTTTGCCGACACCGCGCGACGACGTCTGCGGCCCCGGTGTCGACCTCGATGCCGAAGAGCAAGCCTCTGCCGCGAATCGCTTTGACCCGCTCGGGCTTGCGCGACATCAGCGCGGTGCCGAGCTCATGGAGGTAGAGGCCCTTGGCGGTGATCTGCTCGAGCATCTGGGGGGCGGTCGCCAGATCCCACGTGGCGCAGGCGGCGGCGGCGCAGACCGGGTTACCGCCAAAGGTCGAGCCGTGCGTACCCGAGGGCAACGCTTTGCCGACCAGATCGCTGCACACCATCGCGCCGATCGGCAGGCCATTGCCCAGTGACTTGGCCAGCGAGAACGCGTCGGGCACGACGCCCTCGTGCTGAAACGCGAACGGCTTGCCGGTGCGCCCGATGCCGGTCTGCACCTCGTCAATCAGCAGCAGCAGCCCTCGCTCGTCGCACAGCGCACGCAGGGCCTTCAAGAAACCCGGAGGCGCCAGCCGCACACCGCCCTCCCCCTGAATCGGCTCGATCAGAATCGCGCCGGTTTTCTCGGTGACGAGCTTCTTCACCGCCTCGAGGTCGCCCATCGGCGCGTAGACGAAGCCGGCCGGCAAGGGCTCGAAGCCCGCGTGGTACTTGGGCTGCGCGGTCGCGGTGACGGTGGCCAGGGTGCGCCCGTGAAAGCCGCCCTCGAAGGTGATGATCTCGAACTTGCCCTTCTCGTGCTGGTGGCGGCGAGCGAGCTTGATCAAAGCCTCGTTCGCCTCTGCGCCTGAGTTGCAGAAGAAGGCGCGGGCGCCGGGCAAGCCGCTGGCGGCAGTGAGCCGCTCGGCGAGCCGAATCTGCGGCTCGGAGTAAAAGACGTTCGAGCAATGCCAGAGCTGATCGAGCTGGGCCTTGGCCGCGGCGACAACCACCGGGTGGCAGTGACCGAGCGCGACGGTGGCGATGCCGCCGATGAGGTCCAAGTACCTTCGCCCCTCGGCGTCGTACACATACACACCTTCACCCCGCTCGAGCACGACGGGTTGCTGCTTGTAGTTCTGCAGCAGGTTCAGCTTGGCGCTCTCGATGTACGCCTCGGTCTTGGTTGGAGAGACCGCCTGAGAAACCGCCGCCATCGTCACTTTGATCGGGTTCATGTTGGGTTCACAGAATGTACTTCGAAAGGTCTTCGTCTTTGACGAGCTCAGCCAACTTCGAGCGCACGTAGTTTACATCGATTCGAAATTCTTTCTGAGCAAGCTCTGAGGCTTCGAAGCTGACCTCGTCGAGCACCTTCTCCAAGATGGTGTGCAGCCGGCGGGCCCCGATGTTCTGGCTACGCTCATTGACCTGGTGGGCGAGCTTGGCCAGCTCGTCGAGGGCCTCGTCGGCGAAGCTCAAGGTGACGCCTTCGGTCTCGAGGAGAGCGACGTATTGCTTGATGAGCGAGTTCTTGGGTTCTTTGAGAATGCGCACCAGATCTTCGCCGCGCAGGGGCTCGAGCTCGACCCGAATGGGAAAGCGGCCTTGCAACTCGGGTATGAGGTCGGAGGGCTTGGAGACGTGAAACGCCCCGGCGGCGATGAAGAGCACGTGATCGGTCTTCACCGGGCCGTACTTGGTGTTGACGGTGCTGCCCTCGACGACTGGCAGCAGGTCGCGCTGAACGCCTTCGCGAGACACGTCGGGTCCGCCCGCTGATTTGCTGCCCGCGCCGCTGGCGATCTTGTCGATCTCGTCGAGAAAGATGATGCCGTCGTTCTCAGCGCGCTTGAGCGCGTCGCGGTTGACCCGATCTTGGTCGATCAGCCGCCCCGCTTCTTCGCCCTCGAGCATCTTGAGCGCATCGGGCACGGTGGCCTTGCGCTTGCGCGTACGCGAGCCGAACCCGGGCATGCCCTTGAAGAGGTCTCCCATGTTGACGCCCATCTCCTCGAGCCCCTGCCCCGAGAAGTTGCGCACGAAGGTCATGTTGGTGTCTTGCACGTCGATCTCGACGTACTCGCCGTCGAAGGTGCCAGTTCGAAGCTGGGCGCGAAACTTCTCACGGTCGGCCTCGCTCAGGCGAGGCACGTGCTGTGCGGCGCCGGGCGAAGCGAAGTTGCTTTTGCTCTTGGTGACCAGGTCATGCAGGCGGTCTTCGGCGTTTTCGAAGGCACGTACTTTGACGCGCTCCATTTCTTCGTCGCGAATCAAGGCGATCGCGGCCTCGACCAGGTCGCGCACCATCGACTCGACATCGCGGCCGACGTAGCCGACCTCGGTGAACTTCGAGGCCTCGACCTTGACGAAGGGGGCCCCGGCGAGCTTCGCCAGGCGCCGGGCGATCTCGGTCTTCCCCACTCCGGTGGGGCCAATCAGAATGATGTTCTTCGGGGTGATGTCGTCACGGAGGTCGCTGCGCACCTGCTGCCGGCGCCACCGGTTTCGGAGCGCAATGGCCACCGCGCGTTTCGCGGCGCCCTGCCCGATGATGTACCGGTCGAGCTCGGCGACGACTTCTTTGGGGGTCAACGAGGCGCGCATAATTCAGAGCTCCTCGAAGGCGAGCGAGCGATTCGTGTAGATGCAGACGTCGGCCGCGATGTTGAGCGCCTCTTCGGCGATGGCCTTCGCGGGCAACTGGGTGTGCTTGATGAGGGCGCGAGCAGCGGCGAGGGCGTAGGCGCCACCCGAGCCCACCGCGGCGATGCCGAACTCGGGCTCGATCACGTCGCCAGCGCCAGAGAGAATGAAGGTGTTCTGCGTGTCGGCCACCACCAGCAGAGCCTCGAGCTTCTGGAGGTATCGGTCGGTTCGCCAGTCTTTGCCCAACTCGACGCAGGCGCGCGGCAGGTTTCGCTGAAATTCGTTGAGCTTCTTCTCGAAGCGCTCGAACAGGGTGAAGGCGTCGGCGGTGCCTCCAGCGAACCCGGCGATGACGCTGCCGTCACCGAGGCGCCGAACCTTCTTGGCGTTGCCCTTCATGACGGTCTTGTCGAGCGTCACCTGGCCATCGCCACCGATGACCGTCTTTCCATCGCGTCGAACGCAAAGAATCGTCGTCATTGCGCTGGCTTAACACCGCGCTGAGTCACCCGCTCCGGTTCGTGTTTCCACTCGGGTGGCATCGGCCTTCTGACACCGTGTCGATCGACCTCCGAGCGATTGCAGGTCACCACGAGGTTCAGCGCCGCAGCAGTACGTACACCGCACCGCCACCGCCATCGCGAACATTCGCGGTGCAAAACGCCAGCACCTGTTTCGACGTCTTGCCCCGGGTCAGCCACGTCTGAATCGATTGCTTGAGCACGGGTATCGAGTCTTTCGAGTGCAACCCTCGCCCGGTGATCACGAGCACGCAGCGATGCCCGGCAATTCGCGATTTCTGAATGAAGGCCTCGAGTGCTGGCTTGGCCTCGTCTTTGGTGAACCCATGCAAATCGATGTTGGCCTGCGTCGAGAAGTCGCCCGCGCGTAGCTTGCGCATCACCCGAGCATCGAAGCCGGTCACCGACCCCTCGATGAAGTCATCGGAGTCGCTCAGATTGAACTCGCTCTCCTCCGAGACCAGCTCGGCCAAGCGCGCCAGAGACTCAGCCTCTTCGGTCGGTAATCGGAGCTGCTCAGCTGTACGTGGCAAGGTCGGGGCAACCCGCTCAATCTTCTGCTTCACCGGCGCAACCTCGCCAATTGACTCAAGAAACAGCGCGGCGTCTTCTTCATCACTGCTGCGTTTCTTCGAGACAGGCGCAACCACCCGAGCCGGAGCCGGTTTGCCCTTGGGCTCCTCTTTCTTCAGGGCTTTGAGCTGACCGAAGGCATTGTTGAACGGTGGGGGCGCGTCGCTCTTCTTGCTCATGAGTGGGTATTTATAGGCATGCCCTGAACCTTTTGAGCGCCCAACACTTCTACCGGGCCCATGAACCCTCGCCTCGCTGTGGCCGCGCTCGGTTGCTTCGCGTTGGTCGGTTGCCCCAATGTGGCTGCCCCTTCAGATGCGGGCCGGGCGGATTCTGGTCAGGCATCGAACCCTGACGGTGGCACCAGCGACGCAGGCAACACCATCGACGCAGGCAACACCATCGACGCAGGCAACACCATCGACGCAGGCAACACCATCGACGCGGGCGGGTTCGTCGACGCAGGAGTCGCCGACGCCGGCTCGATTCGCCTGATCATCAGCGGCCGCAAGCTGCTCGGCCCGAACGGCCAGCCCGTTCTCCTGCACGGTGGCAACTTAAAGAACATGTCGGCCGCTGAAGCCGATGACTTCGCCGACACCCTGAGCCTCAACTTCGTGCGCCTGCGCATCTCGTGGGACCTCGCTGCTGACGGTGGACCCGACCAGCGCGACGACAACGACCCCACCGAGTTCTCTGCGGCCTTTCGCGCCGAGCTCGACAGCTGGGTCAATCTGCTCAAAGCGAAGCACGTGTGGATGTTGCTCGAGATGCGTGCCGATGACACGACGACCGCCGACGACCCGAGCTTCTACGACGTGAGCTCGCCGCTCTTCGCGAAATACAAGAAAGCCTGGGAGTACCTCGGCTCGCACTACAAAGACGTCGACTACATCGCGGGGTACGGCCTGTTGGCTGAGCCCAGCAAGAACAAGTTTCTGACCGAGCCCGCGCCGACGCTGATCATTTTTCAGAAGCAGCTGATGAAGGCGATCACCGAAGCAGGCGACGCCCGTACTCCGTTCTTCGTGGGCCCCGACTTCAACTACGACACGATGGAGTACCTCAAAGACAGCTACTACACCGACCTCGCGCCCTATCAGCCGCGCCTCGTCTACGAGGTCAACCTGCTGATGCCCAAACCGTGGATCAGCGAAGGCAAGAACCCCGATGGAGGCTCAGACACCTACCCGGTCTTGCCCGCGGCGACCGATTTCAGCGCGCTGATTCAGCCGACCAAAGCGGGCGAGGTCATCGAGGTGACCTTCAACAAGCGGCGCGTCGAGCCCGCCAACTTCCCCAAGCTGCTGAGCAAGAACTTCATGATCTGGTACCTCAGCTACGCGCACGACTTCGCCGAGAAGTACCAGGTGCCGATGATCGTCGACCAATTCGGAGCCACCACCTTGGCCCCAGGCCAACTCGCGTACGAGCAAGACGCCATCGACGTCGCTGAGGCGTACGGGTTCGGCTGGAGCCGCTGGGGGTACAACGCTGGCAGCTCCGACCGCGTCATTCCTGGCAACCCGGCGGTTCACGCCTTCTACCAGGCCATCGGCGCCGCTCGAGCCGGCCCCTAAGCGTGCGGGTGTGTCTTGTCGTACACCGCCTGCAGCTGCTCGAACGACACCGCCGTGTACCGCTGCGTGGTCGAGAGGCTGGCGTGGCCGAGCAGCTCCTGAATGCTGCGAATGTCGGCCCCCCCGGCGAGCAGGTGGGTCGCGAACGAATGCCGCAGCGCATGCGGAGACATCTTTCGATTCAGCCCGAGCTGCTTCACGTAGGTATCGAGGTGGCGCTGAACGCTCCGCGTGGTCAGCCGCCCCCCCCGAAAATTGAGAAACATCGCCTTCGGGTCTTGGCGCTTGAAGTCAACCGCCAGCAGCTCGCCCCGCCGTTCGAACCAGGCGTCGAGCGCGGCGA
>JANLPS010000383.1:0-13491 GCA_031367385.1 Archangium sp.
CAAGATGCTCGAGTACCTCCGCCAGACGCCCAACGTGCGTGACGTGGTGGTCTCCGGTGGCGACGTGGCCAACGTGCCCATCGGCCAGCTGGAGAGCTTCGTCAGCCAGCTCCTCGACATTCCCAACATTCGAGACATTCGGCTCGCCTCGAAGGGGCTGATGGGCATACCCCAGCACTTTCTGCAAGACACGGTGATGTCGGCGCTCGAGCGGTTGGCGAAGAAGGCCATCGAGCGCAACGTCGACCTGGCGTTGCACACCCACGTCAACAACGCGAACCAGGTGACGCCGCTGCTGGGCCGCGCCGCGAAGAAGCTGCTCGAGATCGGCTTTCGCGACGTGCGCACCCAGGGCGTGCTGCTGCGCGGAGTCAACGCGACCTCGAAAGACCTGCTCGAGCTCTCGTTCATGCTGCTCGATCACGCCAAGATCCTGCCGTACTACTTTTACATGTGCGACATGATCCCCAACTCCGAGCACTGGCGGGTCGCGGTGTTCGAGGCGCAGCAGCTGCAGCACGACATCATGGGGTACATGCCGGGCTTCGCCACGCCGCGCATCGTGTGTGACGTGCCGTACGTCGGTAAACGCTGGGTGCACCAGATCGCCGAATACGACCGCGAAAAGGGCATCTCGTACTGGACGAAGAATTACCTCAACGGCATCGAGTGGAAGGACCCCGACGCGCTCAAGCGCAAGTACGAGTTCTTCGACCCCGTGTACACGCTGCCCGAGTCGGGTCAGCAGTATTGGCGCGAGCAGATGTTGCAAAAGGCGCCTGAGCCTTCACACCCGGTTCACGCCTAAGTGACTGCCGCGCCTTTCATCTCACGGCGAACCCAGCTCTTTCCCACCGCGACTGACGCGGAGTGGAATGACTGGCGCTGGCAGATGCGCCACTCGGTGCGAGACGCGGCGGGGCTCGCGAAGGTGATGACCCTCACCGCCGATGAGCGCGAAGGCCTCGAGCGAACCGCGCACCTCTTTCGCATCGGCATCTCGCCGTACTATCTGTCGCTGATCGACCCCGAGCACCCGTTCTGCCCGGTGCGCATGCAGGCGATACCGGTGGCGGCCGAGGGGCGCATTCGCCCGGGTGAGCTGCGCGACCCGCTGGGTGAAGACCCGAACCGGCCCGTCGAGGCGATCGTTCACAAGTACCCAGATCGCGTGCTGTTTTTGGCGCTCGATACCTGTTCGGTCTACTGCCGGCACTGCACCCGCAGGCGCATCACCGCGGGCGGCGAGGCCGAGCTCAACAAGACCGAGATCGAGAAGGGCCTCGACTACATTCGGGCGCACCGCGAAGTGCGCGACGTGCTGATCAGCGGCGGAGACCCGTTTCTGCTCAGCGAAGAGCGCCTCGAGCAGATTCTGAAGCCCCTGCGCGCCATGGAGCACGTCGAGATGATTCGCATCGGCACCCGGGTGCCGGTGTGCCTGCCTCAGCGGGTGACCGAGCCGTTGGCGAAGCTGCTGCGAAAGTACGCGCCGCTGTTCGTGGTGACGCACTTCAACCACCCCAAAGAGATCACCGCCGACGCCCGCCGGGCCTGCGAGCTGCTGGTCGACCATGGCGTGCCAGTCGAAAACCAGGCGGTGCTGATGCGCCGCCTCAACTCGAATTCGCGCATCATCAAAGAGCTCTCGCACCAGTGCCTCAAGATGCGGGTGCGCCCCTATTACCTCCACCAGATGGACGTGGCGGAGGGCTGCGAGCACCTGCGCACTCCGATTCAGACTGGCATCGACATCTTGAATGACCTGCGCGGGCACACCACCGGGTTGGCGGTGCCGCACCTGGCGGTCGATTTGCCGGGGGGCGGGGGCAAGGTCACCCTGCAGCCCGAATACGTGCTCGAGCGCGGTGAGAAAGAGACCGTGTTTCGCAACTTCAAGGGGCAGCGGTACGTGTACCCCGAGCCAGAAGAGACCGACGTGTCGTGCCCGTACGACGACGTGTGGGCTACTCGGTAGACTTCTTCTTTTTCTTCTTCTTCTCGACCGGCGGCGCCTTGGTCTTGCCCACTTTCTTGGGCGCCGAGATCGCTGGTGATGCCTTGCCGGGGCGATTCTTTTCGCTGAGCGGAGCGTCGAGGCCGTCGATCTCGGCCGCCTCGGCCTTGTCGGTGTCGGGGTCGGTGGGGGGTTGTTCGCCGCGCTCGATCTTGACCTCAGGAGGCGGCAGGTCGGCCTGCGCGCTCGCTGCGGTCGCGGCTTCTTTTCTCTTCGCGGCCAGCGCCTTCACGTCGCGCTGCTCTTCGGCGTATTCGCCACGCTGCTTCTTGAGGGCGTTGCGCGACCACTCTTTGGCGTTGGTGCCGTGCTTCTCGAGCACCTGCGCGTCGGCCTCGGCTTGATCGTGAATCTTGGCGCGGGTCTCTGCTGCGGTGAGCTCGGAAGGCTTCTTGTGCCCGTACTTCGCGTCGATGGCCCGCTGGGCTTCGGCTTGCTCGAGCTCGATGTGAGCCGATTCGTCAATCGACGGCGCGGCGTTGAGCAGCAACAGCGTGAGCACCAGCATGGCTGCTGTTTTACGACTGTGTGAGCTTGGCGACCAGCGCCCCGAGGGCACGATAGGCGCTTAGATTCTTTCGGTTCTGCGCGCTGGCGTCGCTCTCGAGGCCGAGCTTCTGGCGCGGGCCCAGGTCTGTTTCGGTATGGCGGTCGGGCAGAAACGCGTCGGTGACGGTCTCTCGAATCGATGGAGCCATCGCGATCCACCCGCTCTCCGGCGTGCGGCTCCCCTGGGGGATGATCTTGCTCAGCGTCGCGTAGATGTCGGTGATGGCTTTCGTCGCGAAGCTCGAGAGGGCTTTGTTGCTTCGGCCGCCGGCATCGAGGTCGATGACCGCGGCCTTGGCGCGGCCGATCAGCACGCTGGCCTCTGCAGGCGAAACCGAGCGGCCCCAGGCGCTGGTACTGACCTGCTCGGCATCGGCAACCGCCGAATTGAACGACGAAATCGCCTTGAACATCGAGTCTCTCGCCCCAGCGGTTGCAGCCGCGTCATTCGGAGTGAGGACGGGTGGTTTGGCTGTAACTTTGTGCAAGGCAAGGAACCCCTAACACCGCGTCACACAACCGTCACGAGGGGTCGGCTATTTTCCTGAACAATTGGCGCAGGCCTCGTTGAACTTGGCGCAGTCTTCTTGAGAGGTGACGCACTTTTGCTGAAAATCAGTGCGATCTGTCGCTTTTGAGGACATTTCGCACACGCTGCCTGAGACCGCGCAGACCTTCTTCTTCGCTGCGCAGGTGTCGGAGCACGAGAGGTCGGTCTTGGTTCGGTACTCCTCGAGAATCGACGAGTACTGGTCCATCTGGGCGTCATCGCTGCCGGCCACCGTGGTGGTGACGTTTTTGGGGCAGGCGGTGAGGGCCAGGCAGGCGAACAGGGCGAGCGTGAATCGAATCATCGCTCGCGTGTAACTGCGCGCCGCCAGGCCCACAAGGCCGGAGGTGGTTACTTGGGCATGATCACCGAGTCGATGACGTGAATCACGCCGTTCGACGCGACGATGTCGGTCTTGGTGACATTGGCGCCGTCGACCATCACCTTGCCGCCCTTGAGGCCGAGGGTGAGCTCGTGGCCTTCGACGGTCTTCACCTTCGAGCCGTCTTTCATCTTCATCACGTCGGCCGCCATCACCTTGCCCGAGACCACGTGGTAGGTCAGCACCGCGGCGAGCTTCTTCTTGTCGGCGAGCAACGCGTCGAGGTCTTTCTTCGGCACCTTGGCGAAGGCCTCGTCGGTCGGCGCGAACACCGTGAACGGGCCAGGGCCCTTGAGCGTGTCAATCAAGCCCGCTTGGGTCAGCGCGGTCGCGAGCGTCTTGAAGCTGCCAGCGGCGACGGCGGTATCGACGATGTCTTTCGCCTGCGCCATTTCGGCCTTCGCCGGAGCGGCCTTCATCATCTTGTCTTCTGCGAATGCGGAGAGCGAGGCCAGCGAGAGTGCGGCGATGATCAGTGATTTCATTGAGGTGTGCCTTTGACTGCGAGGTTGAGCCCCAATGACGGGTGAGCCGTGACTGTGTTTCAACAAATCAACGCGTCACTTGGTGATGGGCCTCACGTGGGGCTCTGGCGGCCTGTGCTCTTTGGGCCCGTAGGTGTCGCGCCAATAAAAGTACCCGGCGACCGCGAGCACCGTGACGATGGCGATTCGCCGAAGCCAATTCTCTCTCGCCCGGGCAGGTGACGCCTCGGCTTCTTGCTCGGCTTTGATCAAGGCCTGTTGAATCGCCTCGCGATGAAGCGTCAGCGCCGACACCGAAGGGCTCGGAGCCTCGGTGAAGGCCTTGGCGGCCCGCAGCTCCTCGTCGAGCGGCAAGGGGCCGGGTTCGGGCAAGCGCTGCAACGCCGCGTCGAACGAGCGCCCGGCCTTGAACACCAGCAGATCAGCGAGGTCGGGCTCGAGGCCGTACAGCTCGGAGAATTGCTCGCGCGACCGCACCTCGACGTAGCGCCGCAGCAGCACCTGCATCAACCGTGGAGCCATTCTCTGCAGACCCCGGTGCAGCGTCTCCACGTCATTCACGCGTCGGAGCCTGCCAATTTCTTGAACCTTGGGCCACTGTTCATACAGTGCACGACATGGTGCGACTGCTCTGCTGCGCGTTGCTCGCTTCGTCGACCGCGCTCGCGGCCGAAACCATGCGCATCGCGGTGCAGCAAGACACGGCGATGGCCACGCTCGAAGGTGAAGGCCTGGTGTACGGCGAAGACCTCGATGACGCCCCGATGACTGCGTTCAACAAGAACACAGTGGTGGTGACCCTCTCGAAGGGGCACGTACTGCTCGATGGGTTGCCGCTCGAGCTCGAGAGCGTTCGGCTGCGCGCGGGAGAAGAAGACGCGAGCATCTCGGTGAACGGCATCAGGGTGCGCGGTGACGTGGTGGTCGTGCCTGGCATCAGCGGCGTGACCATCGTCAACGTGCTGCCCCTCGAAGAATACCTCGCGGGTGTGCTCGGCAGCGAGATGCCCAAGTCCTTTCCTGTCGAGGCGCTCAAGGCGCAGGCGGTGGCCGCGCGAACCTATGCGCTCAACAAGAAGCTCGAGCAGTACGGCCAGCCATTTCACCTGGGCAGCGGCGTCATCAGCCAGGTCTACAAAGGCCTCGCCGTCGAAGACCCGCGCACCCACGAAGCGGTGGCGGCGACCCGGGGCCTGGTGCTCACCTGGCAGCTGCAACCCATCGAGGCCTACTTTCACGCCTCATGCGGAGGCCACACCGAGTCGGGCCTCGATGCGCTCAACCGCGACTTGCCGTACTTGAAGTCGGTCTCGTGCCCGTGTGCGGCGCTCCCGAGTACGACGTGGTCGCTCAACGTGAGCCAGAAAGAGCTGGGTGCGCTCTCGAGTGGCAAACCGTCGCTGCAGGTGCAGGGCCGCTCGGCGACGGGTCGGGTCAAGCGCGTGCAGGTGGGCTCACGCAGCGTCGACGCGGTGCTCTTTCGCGAGCGCCTCGGCTACACCAAGCTCAAATCGCTCGACTTCGAGGTCGCCAAGGCCAGCAAAGAGGGCTGGGTGCTCGAGGGTCACGGTTTCGGCCACGGCGCGGGCTTGTGCCAGTGGGGCGCGCAGGTATTGGCGACCAAGGGCTGGTCGTTCGAAAAGATTCTCGAGCACTATTACCCGGGCACCGAGCTGCAGACGCTTTACTGAGCGGCGGCGCGCAGCTTGAAGTACTCGCGCAGCTCGAGCTCGCCCGAGCGGGCCTGTTTTCGAAGCTCAGCCAGCCCCGTGGTCTTCGGTGCCGGGTGCGTCGCGTCGTAGAGGTTCAGGGCCACTCCGCGATAATCGACGGCGAGCAACAGCCCGATGCTGATCAGCCCCGCGACCAGCCAGGGCCCGATGATTCTCGCAGGGGGCCGCTGCGTCGGTTCGAGCTCTGAGATGACGCCTGCAGGCAAGACGCTGCGCGCTCGCCACAACCCATAGAGCCCCAGGTTGCCGATCGCCCACAGCGCGAGGGGCCCGTACCAGGGCACCTCGGCTTCAGACTCGGGGATGCCCACGGTGAGGAAATACGCGGCGGAGGAGACCGCGTTGTTCGCCGCGTGCGCGAAGACGCCGGGCCAGATCGACCCGGTTCGCCAGGCGAGAATGCCGAAGATCGCGCCGAGCTCGAGGCGGGCCAAGAAGCCGACCGGGTCTAAGTGAAAGAAGCTGAAGATGAACGCGCTGATGAAGATGCCGCGCGCGGCTCCCATGGCGGTGGTGAGCCTTGGCTGAAAGATGCCGCGAAAAAAAAGCTCTTCGCAGAAGGGTGCCGCGAGGCACACGCCCGCGATGATCAGCGCCATCTCGACTGGTGTCTGGTTCTTGAAAATGGCCGAGCCATCGAAGAGCTCGACAATCGACTTGGGAAAGAGGTGCTCGGCCAGCGACATCAACGGCACCGCCCAGGCGACGTAGTTCACCGTGCCGACGACGAAGCCGAAGAGCGCGATCTTCCAGGTCAAACCGGTGAGCGGCACCGGCGGCCTGCCCCGAAGCTGCAGCGCGACCCAGGGTATGCCGAGGAAGACGAAGATCTCTCCGAACCAGAGCCCGAAGCCCAGGTTGAGCAGCTGCGCGGTCGCCCCGAGCGTGAAAAACCCGAGCAGCACCATCAGCAGCAACCACAGCGATTCGAGCACGAGAGCAATCCTACACGCCTGGGGTGTGCGTTGCTGTAAGGTCCGCCGCCATGCAGCGAGCTCCGCCGTATCGACAGTTCACCCACCCCGACGGCCGGCAGTGGAACATTCGCCTCAACGGCTCGGTGGTCGAGCTGCAGATCACCAATGAGGGCGACACCGTCGAGCGAAAGCGCAAGTTCGACGCTCCGGTGCTGGGCGCGCGCGACCTCGACGACGCCGTCAAAGAGCAGCTCGCCGAAGGGTTCACCGAGCACACACCTCCGGAGTGGAAGCGCCGCCTCGATGAGCTCGTCACCTTCTGGGAGACCGACGACCCCGGGTTCGACGCCGACGTGCTGCGAGCCCACCTGCTCGACAACGGCGAGGCCTTCGCCAAGCAAACGATGGACACGCTGGGCTGGTGGGAGACCGGCCAGCCTCGTGACCCGAACACCGCGCGAACCTGGCTGCGCACCAACATCGACACCGCCATCGGCGGAGTGCTGCTGGCGCTGCGTTGGGCCGACCCGCAAGTCTTGGTCAACGTCGACGCGCTGCTGGCCGAGGTGAAGAACCCCGAGGTGCTCGAGGCGCTGCTGAGCATCGTCGAGCACCCGACCGCGAGCGATGAAGAAGAAGGCCCTGACTCGCGACCCTCGAACATGCCGTTGCTGGCGCTCAAGGCGCTGGGCAAGCCCGATTCAGACACGGCGCTGCGGTTGATTCGCGCGCTCGACAGCGATGATGAGCGCACCCGTGACGTGACGGCCGCGATTCTCGCTGAGTTCTCGAGCGATGACGGGCTCTTCGCCGCCCTGTGGGATCACCGGGCAGTCGCTCGGCAGTCTGACGGCATGTGCTGGGCGATGATGCGCGCGGCCGAGATTCGAAGGGCTGCCGAATTGCGTGATTTCTTGCAGTTCATGATTAAGAGCCCCCGTTTTCGAGCGCCCGGGTACCCCGAGCGTCTCAAAGACGCGTTGGCCAAGCTGAAGAACCGTTGAACCCCCCTTTTGAAAAAGAGCGCCCCATGAAAACCATCGTTCTCGCCGCTGCGTTGCTCGCCTCATCACTCGCCGTCGCCGCCGACAAGACCTACCAGGTCACCGGGCCCGTGCTCGCCGTCACTGACACCACGGTCACCGTCGAGAAGGGCAAAGACAAGTGGGAGATCAAGAAGGGCGAGGCCAAGGCTGAAGGCGGCGAGCTCAAGGTCGGCGCCAAAGTGACCATCACGTACACGATGACGGCTGAGAGCATCGAAGTGAAGGCCGACAAGAAGAAGTAGGCGGGCTTGCCTCTCGCGGCGACCTGCTCGAGCAGACCCAGGCCGAGGTCACCCGCTTGAACGGTGAGCTGCGCGTGGTGTCATCGCGGCTCGAAGAGGCTTCGAGCACACTCGCTCGCCTCCAGGGCGCGCGGGCTCCGCAAACGGTCTTCGCGGGTCAGCCGCTGCCCCTTCTCTATGCGGTCGCGCTGAGCGTGTTGGCTGGTCTGGCCGCCCTGATCACCGTGCTGCTCTGGTAACGCAAATTTCGCAGGTCGTTATACTCGGCCCCGTGAACGCCCCCACGTCCGCGACTCCGTCGTCTACCGTTCTCGATTCGCGCTTTGGAGATTCGGCCTCGGCGTTTCGGCGATTTTTTCTCGAATTGCGTGAGGGGTTTCTCGAGCGTGATTCGCTCTTCGTGCAGCTGGAGCTGGCCTTGCTGTGCCGCGAGCACGTGCTGATCATCGGGCCTCCCGGCACGGCGAAGAGCGCGGTGGCCAGCGCGGTGTTGGGCCGCATCGTCGACGAAAAGACCAACCGCCCCTCGCTGTTCTCGAAGCAGCTCGCCGAGAACACCGTGCAAACCGACTTGATCGGCCCGGTCGACTTCAAGGTGCTCACCGAGACGGGGCGAACCGAGTATCTCACCGAAGAAGGCATGCTCGGCGCGGTGCACGCGTTTCTCGATGAGGTCTTCGACGGCCGCGACATGCTGCTGCGTTCGATTCTCAACGTGCTGCACGAGCGCGAGCTCAAGCATGGCCGCAAGGTGACTCCAGGCCGCTGCGAGTGCGCGGTGATGACCTCGAATCGGTACTTGTCGGAGGTCGTGCAGCGCTCCCCCGAGACCCTGCAAGCCTTTGCAGATCGCATCTCGTTCATCTGCTTCACCCCCAAAGCTTTCGCCCGTAAGTCGAGCCGCGCGCAGATGTTGTGGCGAGCGCAGGCAGGCCAGCGGCTGACGCTCAATGAGCGCCTGACTCTGCAGCAGCTCGATGTGCTGCAAGACATCGTCTCGGCGGTCGAGGTGCCTCCGACGGTCTCTGAAGGCCTCGAAGCCCTGGCCGATACGCTCGAGCGCGAGCTGTTGGCGCAGGTCGTAAAGCTGCCTGACTACGTGCCGACGAAGTATTTCTCGCAGCGCTCGATGGTGAAGGCGCTGTGGGCGCTCAAGGCCGTGGTGGTGCGAGAGAAGATCTACAAGCGGCCTGACCGCAAGCTGGTGGCCGAGATCGGCGACCTCGAGATGCTTCGGGCGTTCTTTTTGCTTTCGGGCCCGATGCCGCAAGATCTCGACGCGCTGATCAAGAGCGCCGCTGACCCTCGAGAGCGCGCGCAGCTCGAGATCATTCGGGTCGAGAACAAGGCCTTCAACGACGCGCTCGAGCGGGTGATGCCGACGCTGGGGCAAGCGTCGGAGCGCGAGGCGGCCGACCTGCAGCTCAAAGACGAGCTCGCGACCGCCGAAGGCATGACCCGAAATTGGAACCCGGCGATCGTGAGCACCGTCGCGCGTGAGCTGCATGAGAAGCTGGTGCCCGGGCCGCGGCATGCGCAGAACAGGTTGCCGTTGGTGCGGGCAGCCGAGCACCTGATCAACGGCCTCGAGGCGCGCGTGGTGCGCGGCATGGCCGGGCAGGGTGAGGGTCGCGGAGGTCAGGCGTTGCTGGTCTCGCTGGTCGAGGTGCTCTCGCTCGCGCGTCGGGTGCCTGAGTTCGCGCACCGCGTGCCTGCGATCTGCGGAAACGTGCTCGAATTCAGCCGCCAGGCGGCCCACATGGTGGCCCTCGCGGCCGAGGCGACCGAGTTCGATGATCAGCTGCGGCTCGATGGCTTGGCCGGGCTGGCGACGAGCTTGACCGACGAGCTGTCGAAGATCGCCGAGGTATTGCAGGTGGTTGGCCTGGTGCTCCAGCCGCAGGTCGCGGCAGTGCAGCCAGAGATAGAAGGGGCTCGAGCGCGGGTCGCCGCGGCGCTGCATCGACGCGCGGCACGCAGCTTCGCGAGCGCGGCTCCTGCTGGCAAGAAGGGCGATTTGCTCGAGACGCTCGCAGCCGACGGCCGCAGACTGGCGGAGCTCGAACAGGCGCTGGTGAACCTCGCGCCGAGCCACCGAGGGCTGCGCGAGGAGCTGCTCACCCCGATGGCGCAGGCGTACGCGCAGGAGTCGGTGGCGGCGCTCAGCTTCACCAAGCTCGATCAACTGGTGCGCGGCGTTCAGACCATCATCGACAATGTCGGCCGTGAAGGGGCGTCACCCGAGGTGGTGCTGCGCAGCATTCGACCGGTGATTGAAGAGCGGGTCGCTGCGTACGCGAAGGGGCTGACCAACCCCGTACGCGCGGCGCTCGAGCCAGCGCACCTGCTCAATGGCGAGGCCTACACGGTGTACCGGCAGCAGCTGGTCGCCGGGTCGCCCGAAGGGGCGCTGCTGGCGCTCCACAATCTGAGCGGGCTGCTGCAGCAGAGCACGGGCAACGCGCTGCCAGCCACCCTGCGAAACGGAGTGGCCAACGCGGAGATGGCGTGGCTCGGCGCGAGGACCCTGTTCTTGCGTGATTGGTTGGCCGGGTTGCTCAAGACGCTGCCTCCGGTGGCAGCGATGAAGAACAAGGCCGACGTCGATCGCGCGTTTGATCAGCTGGTGAAGAGCCGGTTTCCCATGTTGGTGACGCGCGAAGGTGAGCTGGTGCGGTTGCAGGCCGCGGTGTCTCGGCTCGGTGGCGACACGGGCACCTGGGCCAGCGCGACCGAAAGCGCCGTGACCCGCCTGGCGGAGGACTTTGGTGACTACTCACGGCGGCTGCTCGATGCGCGCAAGTGACCGCGCGTCGACGCTCATGGTGAGCTTTGTCGAACCACGCACAACGGGTTCTCTCATGGTGAGCCTGTCGAACTACGAACAACGGGTTCTCTCATGGTGAGCCTGTCGAACCACGCACAACGGGTTCTCATGGTGAGCCCGTCGAACCACGCACCGGGTGACCCCTTTTAGCGAAACCCATGTTCGCCCCTCGCCTCAATGCGCTGCGCGCGCGACTCGACGCACTCAAGTCAGGCGACATCGCCACGGCTGGAGTGCTCGGTCGCGCCCGCGCTTTGTTCTCACGCCCTGAACGCGAGGTGCGGCTGCCGGTGTTGGTCACGCTCGATCAAGCCCTCGATCGCGCCGGCATTCACACCTCGGCCGACGCGAAGTTGCTGCACGAGCTCGGCGCCGTGAAAGGCCGATTGGCGGCCCTCAAAGCCGGCCTGGTCGAGCGCGCCGAGGTCGCTTTGGCCGAGTACGACACCAGCCTCTCTGGGGCGGAGCACTACGCCTCTCTGGGCGAGCGCGACGCGAGCCAGGTGTCAGCGCTCGAGACCCACTTTCCCAAGCTGGCCCGGGTGGTCAAGGTAGCCACCGTCTTCTCGTCGGTGCCCGCGCCCTTTGAGGTCTACGAGCGAGACACCGTCGCCGCCCCGCCCCCCGCGAGCGCGAAGCTGGCCATCGTCGAGCTGCTCGCCCAGCGCGCCAAGAAGAATGTCGCCGACGTCGGGCAGAAACGCCGAGATCTCGACCTCGCGCACGAGCTGCTGTTGCGCATGGGCACCCACACCAGCAAGGCCGATCGCGATCGCCTTCGTCGGGCCCGCATCGACATCGGAGCCGCGCGCGATCGCGTTCGGGCCACGCCGCTCGTCGATTCGTTGCGCGAGCTGAACCGGCACGTTCGGCATACCGCCCGCCGCGATTCGCGCACCGCCTACCGCTCCTTGAAGGCCCTGTATGACCGTGCCGTCGAAGCGAATGACACCCAGCTCGCCGAGGCCGCCTCGAACGCGCTCGAGAGTCTGCTGCCGGGCGCGAACGACGTCACCCACCTGGTCGAGCGCGCCGAAGCGCAGCGCTTGATGGCGTACAGAGAGCCGGCACAAGGCGAACACGTCACCGAGCAGCTGCCCGCCGGGGGCAAGGCCGGCGTCGATGACTCGGTCGGCGATGTGCTGACCCAGCTCGCGTTCGGGCTCGACGATGACCGCGTGAAAGCCCTCGAGCTCGCCGCCGGAGCCGCCCGGCTCTTCGACGTCGAGGAGGCCTTGTCTGATGGCCTGGTGCAGGCCGAAACCAAGACCACCCGGCCGGTGCAGCGGCGGGTGACCTACCCGACGCAGACGATGACCTACGAGCTCGCCACCGGCCTCGACGAGATTCACAACTTCGTCGTCAGCCAGCCGGGCTCGATCGTGCTCGACCTGGCCTCGGGGCGGCAGGTGGTGCGCGCGTATCTCGACGAAGAGCCGCCGAAGAAGAGCAAGAAGATGAAGAAGACCGCGGTGCGGGTCTACGTGCTCGACGCGTCAGGCTCGATGCACGGCGCGCGGGCGCGGTTTCGCGACGCGATTCTCATCGCCGAGCTCAACGCGATTCGGGTCAAGGGCAAGCTTCGGTTGCCGTTCGACCCGCTCTATTTTTCGTTCTTCAACGACACCCCGACCGACTTGAACCGCGTCGAGTCGGCCAGCGAGGCGTCGCGGCACATCGAGTCGCTGTTCAATTCGTCTCCGGCCGAAGGGCAGACCGACATTTCACTCGCGCTGATGGCGGCGTTCGAGTCAATCGGCAACGCGCAGGGCAAAGACCCGTATCTCTCGCGTGCAACCGTGGTGTTGGTGACCGACGGCGAAGACGGCGTCGACCTCGAGCTGATTCGCAAGACCAAGAAACCCTTCGAGGGCCTCGACATTTCGCTCTCGTTCATCTCGCTGGGTGAAGAGAACACCGACTTGAAGGCGCTGGTCACCGAGCAACGGGCAGCCGGCGGGCGGGCCTTCTATCACCACCTCGCCGACGCCGAGATCGCGCTGGTGCGCACCGACTTCGACTCCGCCTGGCGCACCCTGTTGCCGCCCGACATCGACGCGACGCCCGATGTGCTCGCGCGGCTCCTGCCTCACCTCGAGGCGCTCGATGCGATCGCCGCCAACAGGGTCGAAACCGAACCGCTGCGCGCCGATGATCAGTTCGACGCGCTGTTCCCCAAGTCGCCGGAGCCTTCGCGAGTGAACCAGAAGATCATCGCGCGCCTGGTCGACGTGTACGACGCCATCGCCGAGACCGCCGGCTTCGCAGCCGCTGAGCAGCGCCCCACCGAAGCGGTGACCTTGCTGACCCACCTGCTGTCGATTTACGGCGTCTCGCTGCCGAAATACCTCGAGGCGCTGGGGTCGGCAGACGAGGCCCTGACCGCGGGGCGAAATCGAATTCGCCTGCTCTGCCGGCCCTTCGATTGATCGTGTAGGCATGCGGCGCCTGCGTACCTTCTCGCGGCTACATCCTTGAGCCCCCGCCGCCTTTGACGGTACCTTGCTCGAGAGCCGTTTTCGCCTGGGGGTGCGCGTGCGAGTGTTCGTCACTGGAGCGACGGGGTTGCTGGGGCACCAAGTCGTTGAGACGCTGGTGCGTGAAGGGCATCAGGTCACGGCGCTCGTTCGCTCACCGGCCAAGGCGAAGCGGTTCGTCGATGATGCCGCGACCCTCGTCGCTCTTGCGAATGGTGAAGCCATCGGCAGCGATGGATTCATCAAGCAGTTCGTTGACCTTCGCC
>JANLPS010000393.1:0-23339 GCA_031367385.1 Archangium sp.
CCCGCTTGGCGGCGACCACCGTTCGTCAAAAACACCACGGCCAACTCGTGCTCTCGCCCGCCCCTCACCACGGTTTCCCGCTTTGTCTTTCTTGGTCTTTATCGAATTCGCCAATGTTTCCAGTGGTTTGACCTACAAACGCTCGAACACCATCGGCAACGTCACCCGTGAACGACCTCGCTGCTTGGGAAAACGAAGGGCCCGAACCGCGCGGGTGATCAGCCTGATCAGCTGCTGGTGATCAGCTTCGGCACCCCGTGGCACCCGCGTCGTGTCAGCCAGCACCCGCAGCCCTGCGACCTGCCCCGTCGCCTCGACCGTGAAGCCCAGGCTGAGCAACCCGGCCACCGGCAAGCCTTGCTCGAGCAGCGGCATGATCGCGTCGGTCACCTGCTCGATGCCCTGGCTCAGCTGCTTCTCTTTGAGCGGGCCTTCGATGAACGGCCGGGGTTGCACGAACCACCCATGAATCACCAGGCGGCCTTCGCGCGGGTCCATCGAGCCTTCGACGCGGCGTACGCCGTGGGGCAAGCGCGGGTCGAACACCGTCAAGCGATTGAACTGCGGGTCGATCTCTTCGATGACCTCGCCCTCTTCGAGCGAGCGGGCCGAGACGAAGTCGGCCCAGAAATCGAGCACCTCGTCGCGCAGCAACATCGTCTGCCCGCCGCGAAACGTGCGCTGCCGCCAGCGCGTGAGCGAGAAGACGAAGGCGTGGTGGCCATGCGGCAAATCGCCATGCAGCCGCTGCTCGCACCCATTGACGTAACAGCTGAGCCACGGCGGAGAAATGTCATGACACCCGAGCACCCGCCGGCCCCACCACACCAGCCGCTGGTGAAACGCGTCGTACTGCCGCTTCGGGAAAAACGTGTACGCCGGAGTGCGCAGCGCCGTGTACTGCCCGGGCACGTTCCACAAGTCCCACACGAAGCGGTCGGGCGTCGCCGCTCGAGGGTCTTCGAAGCGTGCCTCGAAGTGTGCCCGCAGCCCCACGGCCTCGGGCGCAAAGCGGTCAACGACTTGAAACCGGCGAGCGACCATGCGCGCGCCATAGCAGCGTTTGCGTCAGAATGGCCGGCATGAAGAACCGCTATCGAGGGTGTCTGGTCGGGCTCGCCATCGGAGACGCGCTCGGGTACCCGGTCGAATTTCTCAACGGCAGTGAGCTGCGCGCGAAGTACGGGCCGGCTGGCATCACCGATTTCGTGACCCACCACGGGCAGCGCGGCCTCTATTCAGACGACACGCAGATGACGCTGGCCGTGGCGCGTGCACTGCTCGCCGCGAACCTCAACTCGCTCGATGACATCATGAAACACGTGCGCGACGAGTTCGTCGCATGGTCGGTGAGCCCCGAGAACAACCGTGCGCCCGGCGTGACGTGCATGAACGGCGCGCAGCAACTGCAGGCCGGCGTGCACTGGTTCTCGAGCGGAGACCCGTACTCGAAGGGCAACGGCGCGGCGATGCGGGCGGCTCCGATTGGCCTGCTGTTCTCGAAGCGGCCCCAGCAGTTGATCAACGTCTCGCGCGCCATCGCGCTGTGCACCCACGCGCACCCGACGGGCATTTCGTCAGCCATCGCGGCGGCCGCGGCAGTGGCGTACGTGGTCGAGGGCGGTGCTCCCGCGGGCCTCATCGCTCACTTGAAAAAAGTGCTGCGCTTCGCGCGCGGCCCCGACGGGTACCACGAGGTCGTCAGCTACGACCCTTTGGGAGAACAAATCACCCGCCTCGACGACGCCCAGTGCGCACTCGACGAAGGGCGTTCACCCGACACGGCGTTCGACCTGGTTGGCGCCGGCTGGGTCGGCGAAGAGGCCGTCGCCGGAGCGTGCTTCGCGTACCTCAAAGACCCGAAGAGCTTCGAGAACGCGGTGCTGATCGGCGCCAACGCGGCGCAAACCGACGAGTCGGGCCGAAGCCGGGGCAAGTGCGACAGCGACTCGATTGCCTGCATCGCTGGCAGCATTTCGGGAGCGGCGCTCGGCCTCGAAGCGGTGCCCACTCGGTGGGTCAATGGCATTGAGAATCGTGACTTGCTGCTCGCGACCGCTGACGAATTGTTCGCAAAAGCGGTGTAAAGAAGGTCGTTCATGGCGGCGATTCGCAATGTCGGCGGGGGGCCGCCACCACGCGTCGGGGCGAGCAACGCCGCCGAGCCCACGACGCCGTCGAAGGCCGAGACCCCTTCAGCCAGCGAGGCTCCGGCGGGCTCGAAGACCTCGGCGTCGGGCTTCACCCCCAGCGGAGCCAAGGCCGCCAAGTCAACGCTCGCGCTGCCACTGTCGACCGCACCGATGGACCCCGCGCGAGCGATGGCCGGTGCTCGCGGCGTCGCGGTCGCGAACCAGCTGGCCCGGCTGTGGCGAAGGCTGCCCGGCGAAAAACGCATCCCCAAGCGGGTTCGCGACACGCTGCTCGCCGAGCTGCCGAGCGCCCCGTGGGAGGCTGAAAAGCACCTGAGCGAAGACGACGTCGCCGACTACTTGTCGAAGCGAAACAAACACGCCCAAACCAAAGAGCTGCACTCAGGCATGTCGGGGGCGCAGGTATTCGACGTCAAAGGTGACGCCGAGCAGTCGGGCATCTTCAAGCTCTTCGGCGACCCCGAAGAAATGTTCCAAGACATCGCTGGCCTCGAGATCATCGCCTCGGTCGGCAACAACGTGCTGAACGCGGTGGGCGTGAAGCAGGTCGGCAAGAACCGCGACGGCTCGAAGGGCTTCGTGCTGATGGAGAAAGCCGGCGGCAAAGTGCTCTTCGACCGGATGGATCAGGTCGCCGCTTCGACGATGCCCGAGCGGGTGAAGCTGCAGACGACCCTGTGCGCGGAGCTGGCTGCGGCGGGCAAGGCGATGGGCGGGTTTCATCAAGCCGCGCAGTCAACCGTGGCGGTACCGACCGAATACAAACGGCAGGCGGCGCTGCGAACCTATGGGCTGTTCGACAGCGCGCGCGCGAAGGCGTCGACCGGGGCATTGGCCGATGCTGCGCTGCAGACGAGGATCGAAGCGCGCTTGAGAGGGCTGACCCGCGAGTTCATGCAAACCCGCCTGCAGGCGACGATTTCGATCGGCGACATTCACCCGGGCAACATGGCCGTGCAGGGCGGCAAGTGCACCGTGTTCGACGTGAACACGCTGGTCGCCTCACTCGGCTCGCGGGGAGAAGGCCTCGCGCCCTCGGCTGATGATCGCACCTGGTTCGCCGAGGCAATACCCTGGTACGGGGGCAAGATCGGCCTCGCCGCGGTCGAAGTCGCCGCCGCGAAGAAGTCGTTTCTCGATGCGTACAAAAGCGCGTGCTCATTCGCCACAGGAGCCGACGACGCCATCGCCACCACCTTCTACCGAGTGCGGAGCGCGATGACTGACCTGCGGTTTGCTCCGAACTCACAGAAAGACCTGAACTTGGTTCTCAGCCTGTTGGATGTGACGCCATGAAGAGCGTGCAAGACGTGCTGCTCGCCGCGAGTGAGGGCTCCGTTGCACTCGAGGCGCAAGCCCGAAAGGTGGCCGCGGGGTTGGCCGCCACGCCGGTGAGCACGGCGTTGATCGAGGCGTTCGTGACGGCGCTCTCGAAGTCGCTGCCGGCGGCGGGCGAAGGCCTCTCACCTGATCAGCTCGGCGCGGCTCGAGCGGCCCTCAAGGGGCTGCGCGAATTCGTTCGCCTGGGTACTCCGGTGAAGAACATCGTCGATGAGGCGCTGGCTGACGCGGGCAAAGAATCGGCGACGCGCTCGGTGTACGGCGACGAAGGGTGGCGGTGCCCCCGCTGCGGCTCGGCGCGGGTGCGCGAAGAGCACACTGATCGCGACGCCAAGAACGCCCGCTTCGTTCAGCTGATCTGCGAGGCCTGCGGCGACTCCGAAGACGGCACCGAGCTCACGCGCTGGGCGGCCGAGTGAAGAGCTCGAGCACCGCTTCGACCAGGGGTTGAGGCCCCTTTCGCCACACCGCGCAGATCGCCACCGAGCGGCTCGGGCGATCGAAACGGGAGGCGTGTACGCCGGCGACGCGAGGGCCGTCGGGCGAGAGCGAAGGCACCAACGAAAAGCCCAGGCCGGCCGCGACGAAGGCCAAGATGGTGTCAGACGACTCGGCGTTGAACACCTCGCGAGGCCGCACGCCATGCGCCGCGAGGGCCGCCTGCTGCAGCTGCCTCGCCGCGCGATCTGAGTGGTACGCGATGAACGGCATCTCTCCAAGCTCAGCGGGGCTCAAGCGGTGATCTGACCGATAGGGCCCCGACGCTGGCACCACCAACCACGCGTGCGCCCGGGTCAGCTCTTTGACGTGCAGGCCTTCAGCGGTGCCCTCTCTGGGCAGCCAGTCGACCATCAGGTCTGACGAGCCGTTGCGAACCAGGCCGGGGTCAGGCTCGGCGATCTCGTTGAGGCGAACGTCGATGTCAGGCCGCTTGCTGTGAACCCGCTTGAGCCACTGCGGCATCATCGAGCGGAGCACCAGGCCCGGCGCGTGAATCTTGAGCAGCCCACCGACCTGCTGACCCTTGATGGTCGCCTCGATGCTCGGCAGCGATTCGTAAAACGGCGCCACGGCGTCGAACAACATCTTGCCCCGAGCGGTGAGCATCACCCGGTCGCGACCGACGCGCTCGAAGAGCCGAACGCCGAGCTCCTGCTCGAGCCGCTTGACCTGCTGGTGCACCCCGGGCTGGGTAATCGGGTACGGAAAGGCCTTCGCCGCACGGGTGTACCCCTCGGTCTTCGCGACCCAATAGAAGCCTTCGATTCGCTGGAGATTCATAGTCTGCAGAAATCACTATGACACTGAATCATTACCATTGGTGATGATCTGGCGATGCCTTCGTGCGGTCGCGATCGAAGTGAATACCGATACTGTCGGCATCTCTTCGAAAGCGGAGTTGCCCAATGTCGTTCGAGCTCAAAGCGGTCGCCAATCACCTGTGGACGACGACCTCGCACCCGCTGACTGAAGCCGCGCTGGCGGAACACTCCGGGTTGAGCCGCGCCGAGGTGACCAGCGGCATGCGCGCGTTGCTGCGAGAAGGCACGGTCGACATCGGCGTCACTGACTCGGGCGAGCTCTGCTGGGTGCTGCCGGGCCTCGCGCGTCGGGCTGTGTCGGTCGCAGCTCCCGCTTCGAAGTGGTCACAGGGTTTGGGCATTCGCTTCGAGCGCGACCCACTGGCGAAGTCGGTGCTGTTGTCGGCGGGCATGGGCCTGTTGTTCGGGCCGTTCGGCTGGCTGTACGCAGGGGCGTGGGTCGAGGCGCTCATTGGCATCGCCCTCTACGTCGGCCTTGGGCTCACGCTGCCAAGGTTCATGCTCGGCACCTTCTTCGGCGTGCTGCACCCGACCTGCGCGGTGATCGCGATGCTCGCGGCCTGGCACTTCAACCGCACCAAGTCGCGTCAGATGGTCGTTCTCCACAAGCTGTTCAATTGAAAGGTCGTCACCCATGAGCACCCAAGCGTCGTCTGAAAAAGTGATTCACCACCACATGCTGTGGGCCCTGGGAGCGGGCCTGGTGCCGGTGCCAATCGCCGACTTCGTCGCAGTCACCGCGGTGCAGCTCGACCTGATTCAGCAGCTGTGCACCCTCAACGGGGTCACCTACGAGGAGGGCACTGGCAAGATCTGGGTGAGCGCCTTGACCGGCGGAGCCATTGCTCGCATCGGTGCCTCGGCACTCAAGGCGATACCGGGCTTCGGCACGTTGCTGGGAGGGCTCTCGATGTCGATCGCCTCGGCTGCCTCGACGTACGCGGTGGGCCAGGTCGTGCAAATGCACCTGGCGATGGGAGGCACGATGAGCAACCTCGACGTCGAGAAGGCCAGAGCCCGCTACGCCGCTGAATACGAGAAAGGCAAAACCGCGGCTCAAGCGGCAAACGAGAAAAAAGGCGATGCGGCGACGCGGCTCGAGACACTCGCCGAGCTCAAGACCAAGGGCGTCATCACCCAGGCCGAATACGACGCGAAGAAGTCGAAGTTGATCGACGCCCTGTAGCTCGCGCGTTTAAGCGGTGGCGAGGTGCTTCTTGAGGCTGGTGCGCACGTACATCGCGTCGTCGACGAAGCGCACGCCGAACCCGGCAATGCCCTTTTTGTCGCCGACCCAGATGACTTTGGCGTGCAGTACCTGGCCTCCCCAGCGGCCGAAAATAGGCTCGAGGTGAATGGTGAGCTCTTCGTCTTCGCGCAGCCCCCGCAGCTTCGGGGCTCCAATGAAGGCGCCACTGTTCGAGAGATCTTTGACCTCGGCGGGCACGTTGCTGCCGTTGAACTTCACCAGGCACGAGACGGTGACCGGGTGCCGCGAACCCATCGCCGTGCCGTCTTCGAGCGCGCGCCCGGCGCATTGGGCGATCATCTGCGCGGCAGGTCGCTTCTGGTGCGCGACGAAGCAGAAGCCCAAGCCCGGTTGCTGCCGGGGGCCCGCGGGCAACTTTCGCTGAAAGCTCACCCGGCCTTCGACTTCGAAGTGAAGCTCGGAGTCGCTGAAGGTGATCTCCAGAATCACATCAGCGCCGATCGCCAGGTTCACCCACCCCGGCACGAAGAGCGTGAGGTTGGTGCCCTCAGCGCGTGAATTCGAGAGCACGGCCCCTCGATGCGGGTAACGAACTGGCAGTCGAATCATGGTCGGCCCAGAAGACATGTCGGCGAAGAATAACGCACTCGAGGCCGCCGCGCGTGCAGTACGGTTGAAATGTGCGGGTGGTCTTCGTCGAAAACCACGATTCATTTTCGTTCAACGTGCTCGACCTGCTCCCCTTCGAGCGGCATGCGGTGAACGTGGTCGAAGGTAATACCGAGCGCACATCGGCTGCGCTCGACGGGGCCGAGCTGCTGATCATCGGCCCCGGCCCGATGGACCCTCAACGGGTTGGGTTGATCAGCTTGGTGCACCTGGCCGCGAATCAGTCAGTGCCGACGCTTGGCATCTGCCTCGGCCATCAGGCGATTGGGCTGGCGTTCGGTGCGCAGCTGGTTCGATCAACTCCGTCACACGGCAAAAAAGCCACAGCACATTTTCGCCACAGCACCCGGTTCATCGACGGTTCATTCGACGTGATGCGCTACCACTCACTCTCTTTGCGCGCGGTCGAGCCGCCGTTGAACGTGGTGGCAACGCTTGAAGACGGCACGGTGATGGCGGTCGAGCACGCGACCTTGCCGATGGCGGGGCTGCAGTTTCACCCTGATTCGCACGGCACGCCCGAGGGCCGGCGGCTGGTCGAGGCGTTCGTTCAGAGCGTGCGACGATGAAGCTCTCGGCGCTGGTTGATCAAGACGACTTCGTGCTGCTGGCGCCGGGGTTTCGGCCTGACTCCTCGAAGTGGACCTTGCTGCGGCAGGCGAAGCTCTCGAGTGGCGACGGTGCCCAGCCGTGCGTGTGGCTTGGGCGGTATGAGACGCGGGGGCGCGACGCGATGTGCTTGAGCGGCTCGCTCGAGGAGATCGACCTCGACTTCGATGTCGAGCCGACGTCGCTGGTCTGGTCGCTCGACGAGACGGCTTTCGCAGATCAGGTGGAGCGCATTCGTGACGCGATCTCCGCGGGCGATGTGTATCAGGTGAACTTGACGCGCTCGGCCTGGGTCGAGTGCGCGTCGGGCGCCCGATTTTTGAGCGCCCTCTGCCGCCGCGGAGTGCCCCGCTTCGCCGCCTGGTTTCGCCTGCGCGGTGTGTGGGAGGTCGTCTCGGCGAGCCCTGAAATGCTCTTCGAGCTCGAGGGGCAACGCCTTCGGGCCGAGCCGATGAAGGGCACCGCTCCGGCTGGGCAGCGCGCGTGGCTCGAGGCGAGCACCAAAGACGAAGCGGAGCTTGCGATGATCACCGATCTGCTGCGCGACGACCTGAATCACCTGTGCATGCCGCGGTCGGTGCAGGTGCTGTCGGCGCGGCGATATCTGGAGCTCCCCTATGTGGTGCAAGCGGTCAGCGAGGTCGAGGGCACGCTGCAACAGAAAATCAGCGTGCGCGAAGTGCTTGATCAACTTCACCCCGGTGGCTCGATCACCGGTGCTCCGAGAGAGGCTGCGCGAACGATGATCACCTCGCTCGAGCAGACTCCCCGCGACTTTTACTGCGGTTTTTTGGGCTTTCAGAGCGCGACCCATCTGCGCACCGCGTTGCTGATTCGCACGGCACAACGCACGAATGGTGATCAGTGGCGGTACGGAGTCGGTGGAGGCATCACCTGGGACTCTGACGCGAGCGCGGAGCTGAACGAAGTGCGGCTCAAGCTGGGAGCGCTCTAAGTGGGCTACACGACCTTGCGGGTCTCGGCGCTTGGGGTGGTGCTGTTCGAAGAGCACGCAGCCCGCTTGGGCCCCGCGCTCCTGCCGGCGTTCGAGCGTTTCGCTGCGACGGCGACCGAGGGCGTGTACTCGCTGCGTGCGAATGGCGAAAAGCTCGAGGTCGAGCGCCGCACCGGGAGTCGCCTTCAGGAGCCGTTTCGGCTGACCACCGCGGTGTCGCCGATGCTGGAGTCGCCCGGCCCTTTTCCAAAACCAGCTCCGCCTTCGGCCTACGATTCGGTGCGAACGCCGAAGACGGTGACCTTGCTGACCGACGCGGCCGGGGTCGAAATTTACGAGTGCGACCTCGCGGGCGTGATGGCGTGGGACGGGACGTCGCTGGTGATGGTGCCAGAGGATCGACCCAGGGTGCTCTCAGTGGCGGAGGCCTTCGTGGCACGCCGATTTTCTCACCGGCGCGCGCCAATTCGCACGGATGGGCATTGGGGGTTGTTGCTGATCAATGCGGTCGCGATGGTGGCGCCTCCGTCGGGCGGCCGACGACCGTTTTCACGTCAGTTCTTGGGCCAGCTCAGCAAAGCCATCGAAGCCACCGCCCGACACGGAGCGCACCCGGCTCGTTAGAATGCATTCGTGCTCCGCGATCGCCCGACACTGCAGTTTCTCGCCATCGCTTTCGCCATTTGGCACGCCTGTTTGTGCCACGGCACCGTCGACGCGGCGGCGAGCCTGAGCACGCTCTGCGTCGCGTCTGACCACCTCTGAGGCAGGGGCATTCTCGGGCTCCCCGGCTTCGTTTTGCTTGCAGCAAGCTGCGTCGCGATTGCTTTGTTCAGCGCCGGCCGGCACAAACGCGCAGCGATATCAACGCGTTGCCGTTTTCTTTGAAATAATTGCGCAATCTCCCAGCTGCGGCGTCTAGCGGGGTAACCCCAGGCCAGGGCCCTTCATGCGCACCGCATTTCTCCGACTCTCGCTGATCACCGCCGTCGCCGCATCGGCGTGCCTCGACCTGAACCCCACCCAGTACGTCTTCGACGCGGGCGCCGTCGATGCTGGCCCCCCGGTAGAGGGGTGCTCGCGCGAGTGCGACACCCCACCTGCGCGCCGGTGCCTCGACGCGTCGACGCTCGAGTCCTTCCCCTCCGTCGGGCAATGCACTGCTGTGGGGTGCGGCTACAAGGCAGTGCGAACCCCGTGCGCGAACGGCTGCACCGCGAACGGCTGCGTGAACGAAGCCTGCGCGGGTGTGTTCTGCGATTCGCCTCCCGCACCAAGCTGTGACGACGCGTCGCACCTGCGCGTCTTCGCCACCGGGGCCTGCGGCACCAACGGCTCGTGCGCCTACAGCTCCACCCGCGCCACCTGCGCGAAGGGCTGCGCCGATGGTCATTGCATCGGTGATACCTGCGTCGGCGCGGTGTGCGACCAACCACCGGCCGCGCGATGTCTGACCGCGAGCACGCTGCAGACCTATGAATCGACCGGCACCTGCGTCGCGGGGTCGTGCGGGTACTCGGGGTCGACCGTGCCCTGCGCCAATGGCTGCGACGCCGGCGTCTGTCTCGACGATGCCTGCGCCGGCATTCAATGCAATCAACCGCCCGCGCCCAGCTGCGTGAACGAGACCACCCGCCGCGTCGCGACCTCGGTCGGCCGCTGCACGGCGGGGAGCTGCGCGTACCCCACCACCGATTTCAGCTGCGGCAGTCACGAAGTCTGCCGACAAGGCGCGTGCATGGTGCCGTCGTCCACGTGCACTCCGAGCACGTGCGTGCAGGGCTGCTGTGATCAAGACACCTGCGTTGGCTTCGCTGATCAGAGCACGCGTCGTTGCGGGGCGAACGCCCTCACCTGCGGCGGCTGTGGCACCGGCTTCGACTGCGTGAACGGCGCCTGCGTCGACATCAACGAGTGCGCGAATGGCAATGGCGGCTGCGATTCGAACGCGATGTGCGTGAACACCAACCCTGGCCGCACCTGCTCCTGCGGGAGCGGCTACGTCGGCGACGGCTTGAGCTGCACCGACGTCAATGAGTGCGCCACCAACAACGGCGGCTGCGATGCCCACGCCACGTGCGTCAACATCACCGGAGGCCGAACCTGCACCTGCAACAGCGGCTACTCGGGTGACGGCCTCAGCTGCAGCGCCGGCGAAAAGTGCGGCGGCGCGCAATGCAACCAGCCCCCCATCGACACCTGCGCGAACGACACCACCCGTCGCGTCTGGTCGAAGAACGGCACCTGCCAGAGCGGCACATGCTCGTACGGCAGCAGCGACGTCGCCTGCGTCGCGAGCGAAGTGTGCCGGCAAGGCGTGTGCGTGCTGCCCTCCGCCGCCTGCACCTCGAGCACCTGCGCGAATGGCTGCTGCGACAACGGCGTGTGCATCTCGTTCGCTGATCAGACCAAGGCCCGCTGCGGTGCCGGCGCGCTCACCTGCGGCGGCTGCACCACCGGGTTCGATTGCGTGAGCGGTGTCTGTCTCGACATCAACGAATGCGCCACGAGCAACGGAGGCTGCAGCAGCGACGCGACCTGCACCAACACCAGCGGCGGGCGAACCTGCGTGTGCAAGAGCGGGTACTCGGGCGATGGCCTGGTGTGCAACGACGTGAACGAATGCGCGAGCAGCAACGGTGGGTGCAGCAGCAACGCCACCTGCACCAACACGGCGGGCGGCCGCACCTGCCAATGCAAGAGCGGGTACGCCGGAGACGGCTTGAGCTGCTTCGACATCGACGAGTGCGCGAGCGGTAACGGCGGGTGCAGTACCAACGCGACCTGCGCCAACACCACCGGCAGCCGTACCTGCACGTGCAAGAGCGGCTACTCCGGCGACGGCGTCACCTGCAGCGACATCGACGAGTGCGCGAGCGGCAACGGTGGCTGCAGCACCAACGCGAACTGCACCAACACTGCTGGAGGCCGCACGTGTGCTTGCAAGAGTGGCTACTCGGGCGATGGCCTCACCTGCACCGACATCAATGAGTGTGCGAGCGGCAACGGCGGGTGCAGCACCGACGCGACCTGTGGCAACACCTCCGGTGGCCGAACGTGCACTTGCAAAAGCGGCTACACCGGCGACGGCGTCACCTGCACCGATATCGACGAATGCGCGAGCAACAACGGCGGCTGCAGCGCCCACGCCACCTGCACCAACACGACCGGGAGTCGAAGCTGCGCGTGCAACACCGGGTACTCCGGCGACGGCGTCAATTGTACGTTCAGCAGTTGCCCGAGCGACATGGCCGCGACCTCTTCGGTCACCTGCGTCGATCGCTACGAGGCCTCTCAAGGCTCGAACGGCAAGGCGATGTCTGTGGCGGGCGCGATGCCCTGGGTCTCGGTCAGTGCCGATGGCGCGAAGGCGGCGTGTGTCGCGGCGGGCAAGCACCTCTGCGCCGAGAGTGAATGGCAGGCCGCCTGCGGCGGAGCGGCGGCGAGCCTCTACCCGTATGGCAACAGCTACAATGCAGCCGCCTGCAACGGCCTCGACAAGAACCTCGGCGCCATCGTGCCCACCGCGCAGGTCAGCACCTGCTTGGGCGGCTACACGGGTGTGTACGACATGAGCGGCAACGCCTACGAGCGCACGGCCACCTGCGGCAATGGCACCTGCCGGGTGCGCGGAGGCTCGTACCGCAGCAGCTCCGCTGCGGGCTTGCTCAAGTGCACCACGGGCTTTGACTTTCCCGAAGCGTCACCCGACGACGCGGTTGGCTTTCGGTGCTGCCTGTAGGGAGGAGGCACAGTCCGACGGTCGGCGAGAACTGTGGTTGCCCGTAACGCACTGCATTAGGGTGCGAGAACAGTGGCATACCGCAGCGACCCCCGACCTCCCGGCCGTCACGGCCTGTATGATCCAGCGACCGAGCGAGACTCGTGCGGCATCGGGTTCGTCGCCCATCTTCGCGGTGAGAAGTCGCGCGCCATCGTCGAGCAGGCGCTCGAAGTGCTGCACCGCATGCGGCACCGTGCGGCCACCGGGGCCGACCCGCTGACCGGCGACGGAGCGGGCATTCAGGTTCAAATCGCGCATCGATTTTTCAAGCGCGAGGGCCTGCGGCTCGGCTTCGAGATGCCCCGCCGCCGCTGCTACGGCGTGGGCCAGGTCTTTCTGCCGAATGACCCCTACGCCCGCGCAGAGTGCGAGCGCATCTTTGCCGAGGTCATTCACGCCAACGGCCAGCAGCTGCTCGGCTGGCGCGACGTGCCGGTCGACGTGTCGCACCTTGGCCCCCTGGCGCGCTCGGTGATGCCGGTGATGCGGCAGGTCTACATCGGGCGCAAGCGGGTGGTGCCCAGCGCCTTCGAGCGAAAGCTGTTCATCATTCGCAAGCTCACCGAGAACCGCATTCGCGAGAGCGGCATCGACCCCGATGGGCGCTTCAACGTCGTCTCGCTGTCGGCCGAGACCATCGTCTACAAAGGCCTGCTGTTGCCCTCGCAGCTGCCGCGCTTCTACCTCGACCTGAACGACGTCGATTTCGTCAGCGCGATCGCGGTGGTGCACTCGCGCTTCTCGACCAACACCTTCCCCACGTGGGATTTGGCGCAGCCGTTTCGCTTCATCGCCCACAACGGAGAGATCAACACCGTGCAGGGCAACCGCAACGCGATGGCCGCGCGGCGCTCGCTGCTGCAGTCGGCGAAGTTCGGCGGCAGCCTCGACCGGCTTCACCCGATCATCGTGCCCGGCAAGAGTGACTCGGCGCAGTTCGACAACATGCTCGAGCTGTTGGTGCTCGGCGGGCGCTCGCTGCCCCACGCGATGATGATGATGATCCCCGAAGCGTGGGACGGGAACGCCCAGCTCGATGATGCCCGGCGCGCGTTCTACGAATATACGAGCTCGCTGATGGAGCCGTGGGACGGCCCGGCCGCCATCACCTTCACCGACGGGCATCTGGTCGGCGCCACCCTCGACCGCAACGGCCTGCGACCCGCGCGCTACGTGGTGACCGAAGACGACCGGGTGATTCTCGCCTCTGAAGCCGGCGTCATCGACGTGCTGCCCCAACAGGTTCGCCGCAAGGGCCGCCTGCAGCCGGGCAAGATGTTTCTGGTCGACACCACCGAGGGCCGAATTCTCGAAGACGAGGCGGTCAAGCAAGACATCGTCGCGCGGTGGCCGTACCGCAAGTGGCTGCAGCACAACGTGTTCACCTTCGCCGAGCTGGCCGACGCCGCGCCGCCCAGAGTGACCGCGGGCGAAGACCTCGCTCGGTTGCAACGCGCGTTCGGGTACACCGATGAAGACTTGCGCTTGCTGCTCGAGCCGATGGCGACCACCGGCAAAGAGGCGACGGGCTCGATGGGCAATGACGCTCCGCTGGCCGTGCTGAGCGACCAAGCGCCGCCGTTGTTCGATTATTTTCACCAATTGTTCGCGCAGGTGACCAACCCCGCCATCGACCCGATTCGCGAATCGCTGGTGATGTCGTTGGCCACCGCGCTGGGCCCCGACGGCAACACCTTCGAAGAGACTCCGGAGCAGTGCCACCAGCTCACCCTGCCCGGCCCGATTCTCAACAACCGCGAGCTCGCGCGCATCATGGCGATGGCTGACCGCGGCAACTTCGAGCCAAAGGTGCTCTCGCTGCTGTACGCGCCGACCTCGAGCGACTCGCTGCACCTGGCGATTGAGCAGCTGTGCGACAAGGCGGTTGCGGCGGTCGACTCGGGCAATGACATTCTGGTGCTCTCTGACCGCGGAGTCGACGCGAGGCACGCTGCGATACCCGCACTGCTGGCGGTGTCGGCGGTCAACGGGCGGTTGGTGCGCGATGGTATTCGACGGCACACTGGCCTGGTGGTCGAGACCGCCGAGGCGCGCGAGGTGCATCACTTCGCGTTGCTGATTGGCTACGGCGCGGCGGCGGTGAACCCGTGGCTCGCGCTCGATTCGGTGCATGGCCTGCACGCGAAGGCCGATGAGCAATACGTGCATGCGATCAACGAGGGCTTGCTCAAGGTGATGTCGAAGATGGGCATCTCGACCGTTCAGTCGTATCGCGGAGCGCAGATCTTCGAGGCGGTGGGGCTCAATCGGGCGTTGATCGAGGCGCACTTCGCGGGCACTCCGTCGCGCATCGAGGGCGTCGGTCTGGTTGAGCTTGGGCAAGAGGTCGTCGAGCGGCACGAGCGCGGCTTCGGCCGGGTCTCGCCACTGGAGCTCGAGGTGCCGTTCATCGGCGGCAAGTACCAGTGGCGCCGGCAAGCCGAGACCCACAAGTGGAACCCCGCCACCATCGCGGCCCTGCAGCACGCGTCACGCAGCAACGACTCAAAGGTGTTCGCGAAGTACGAGGCGCTCGCTGACGACGAGAGCGAAGCGCTGTGTACGCTGCGCTCGCTGCTCGAGTTCGACCCGGCCCGCGCGGCGGTTTCGCTCGATGAGGTCGAGCCGGCGCGAGAGCTGGTGAAGCGCTTCGTCACGGGTGCGATGTCGTTCGGGTCGATCAGCGCCGAGGCCCACGAGACGTTGGCGATCGCGATGAACCGAATCGGTGGCCGCTCGAACAGCGGTGAAGGTGGCGAGGAGCCGCGACGGTTCGTCAAAGACGCGAACGGTGACCTTCGCCGCAGCGCAATCAAGCAGGTGGCCAGCGCCCGCTTTGGCGTCACCACCGAATATCTGGTCAATGCCGCCGAGCTGCAGATCAAGGTCGCGCAGGGTGCCAAGCCCGGTGAGGGCGGTCAGCTGCCCGGGCACAAGGTCGATGAGCGCATCGCGAAGGTGCGCTGGTCGACGCCGGGGGTGACGCTCATTTCGCCTCCGCCCCACCACGACATCTACTCGATCGAAGATCTCGCGCAGCTGATCTACGACTTGCAGTCGGTCAACCCGACCGCGCGGGTCAGCGTGAAGCTGGTCAGCGAGGTCGGCGTCGGTACGGTCGCGGCGGGCGTCGCGAAGGCTGGCGCTGGCGGGGTCACGGTCTCGGGCTTCGAAGGCGGCACCGGCGCGTCTCCCCTTTCGTCGATCAAGCACGCCGGCCTGCCGTGGGAGCTCGGCCTCGCCGAGGCGCAACAGGTGCTGGTGCAGAACGGGCTGCGAGATCGCCTTCGCTTGCAGGTCGACGGAGGCCTGCGCACCTCTCGCGACGTGATGATCGCCGCGCTGCTCGGCGCTGAAGAGTTCGGCGTCGCCTCGGCCGCGCTGGTCGTCGAGGGCTGCGTGATGCTGCGCAAATGCCACTTAAACACCTGTTCGGTCGGCATCGCGACCCAAGACCAGAAGCTGCGAGAGAAGTTCACCGGCCAGGCCGATCACGTGGTGAATTTTTTCTTTCTCATCGCCGAGGCGTTGCGCACGCGCATGGCCACCCTGGGCTTTCGCACGCTCGACGAGGCGATCGGCCGCGTCGAAGCGCTGCGGCAGCGTGAAGCCGTCGGGCATTGGAAGGCGAAGCTGCTCGACCTGTCTGCGGTGTTGGCGGTGCCGAACGCACCGGCCAATGCGCCGCGGCGGTGTGATGTGTTTCAGCGAAAAGATCTGACCGATCACCTCGATCACACGCTGATGCGGCTGACCGCGGCCACGCTCGACGGAGGCGCGGGGGTGTCGCTGCAGCTGCCGGTCACCAATGCGCACCGTGCGGTCGGCACCATGCTTTCGGGTGAAATCGTTCGCCGCCACGGCGCGGGCGGCCTGCCAGACGACTCGATTCGAGTGAAGTTTCAAGGCGGCGCGGGGCAGAGCTTCGGTGCGTTCTTGACCCGGGGGCTCACCTTCGAGCTCGAGGGTGAGGCGAATGACTACGCCGGCAAGGGGCTGTCGGGCGGGCAGATCATCGTGCGGCCTCCGAGCACCAGCCGCTTCGTGCCCGAAGACAACGTCATCGTCGGCAACACCGTGTTGTACGGAGCGACCGCCGGCGAGGCGTTCTTCTCTGGGCTCGCTGGCGAGCGCTTCGCCGTGCGCAACAGCGGCGCCAAGACCGTCGTCGAGGGCGTTGGAGACCACTGCTGCGAATACATGACCGGTGGCGTGGTGGTCGTGCTCGGCCCGACCGGGCGCAACTTCGCGGCGGGCATGAGCGGCGGCACGGCCTACGTGTTCGACCGGCCGCGTACGTTCAGGCAGCACTGCAACCTCGACATGGTCGAGCTCGAGTCACTGGTCGACGAGTCGGAGATGTGGCTGGTCTATGGCCTCATCGAGCGACACCTCCAGCACACCCGCAGCCCGCTCGCCCGGCGCATTCTCGATAATTGGGAGCACCTGGTCGGTCATTTCGTGAAGGTGATGCCGACCGATTACAAGCGCGTGCTTCAGGCCCGCCGCGCCACGCTCAAGCCCAGGCCGAGCCCGCCTCGCCTGCGCGCCGTCGGCACGGGAGACCGCTAAGCCATGGGCAAACCAACCGGGTTCATCGAGTGGCCGCGGGAGCTCCCGCCCAAGCGCGACAAGGCTTCGCGGGTCGCTGACTTCAAAGAGTTCATTCTGCCGCTGGGGCGCGAGCAGGCCAAGCACCAGGCCGGCCGCTGTATGGACTGTGGCGTACCGACCTGTCACGCCGGCTGCCCGCTGGGCAACGTGATCCCCGACTTCAATGATCATGTGTTTCACGGGCGGTGGCGCGCGGCCTATGCGGCGCTGGCGCGTACCAACCATTTTCCCGAGTTCACGGGGCGGTTGTGCCCGGCCCCGTGTGAGGCGGCGTGCGTGTTGGCCATCGACGGCGCGGCGGTCACCATCGAGCAGCTCGAGAAAGAAATCATCGAGCGGGCGTTCGCTGAAGGCTGGGTGACTCCGATGGCCCCGATGGCTGCGACCGGTAAGCGCGTGGCGGTGGTCGGCTCCGGGCCAGCGGGCTTGGCCGCGGCGGCAGAGCTCAATCGGCTCGGGCATCAGGTCACCGTGCTCGAGAAGGCCGAGCGCCTCGGCGGGCTGCTGCGCTACGGCATACCCGACTTCAAGATGGAGAAGTCGGTCATCGACCGGCGCCTCGCGGTACTGCAGGCAGAGGGCGTCGAATTTCAGACCGGGGTCGAGGTCGGCACTGCGCAGGCCTGGCAGGCACTTCGCGGTGATCATGACGCGGTGCTGGTGGCAATCGGCGCTCGGCGGCCACGCGCACTGACCGTGCCGGGGGCTGAGCTGTCGGGCGTGCTTCAGGCGATGACGTTTCTCGAAGACGCCAACCGCCACGGTGCGCTCTCGGTCGAGGGCAAGCGGGTCGTGATTCTGGGTGGCGGCGATACCGGTTCTGACTGTCTGGGCACTTCGCTTCGGCAACAGGCGAAGTCGGTGCTTCAGGTCGAGCTGCTGCCCGCGCCTCCCAATCAGAGGGCGAGCGCGAACCCCTGGCCTGAGTGGCCAGTTGTCTTTCGCACCTCGTCGAGCCAAGAAGAGGGAGGCGCGCGCCAGTTCGGGCTGATGACCACCCGACTCGAAGGCGTCGACGGGCGCTTGGTGGCGCTTCACACCGTCGAGGTCGACTCGCAGCTGCGTGAAGTGCCTGGCACCGCGGCGCGCCTCGAGGTCGACGTGCTGCTGCTCGCGATGGGTTTCGTCGGGCCTGAAGCCCAGCCGCTGGTCGAGGCGTTCGGCGTCGAGCTCGATGTTCGGGGCAACCTCAAGGCCGACCGTCGCTTCGCGACCTCGGTACCGGGGTTGTACTGCGCGGGTGATGCGATGCGCGGCGCGAGCTTGATCGTCTGGGCGATCGCCGACGGTCGCGATGCGGGGAGGGCCATCGACCTGGCTCTGCGCAGGGCCTCGAACCCGAACGGCTGACCCCACGGCCTTGCCAAAGGTGTTCGACTTCGTCGCCTGGGCGAGGCCGAACCCCGAGCGCAAAAATCGGCCGGTGATCGCGGCTGTCCCAACGATGCGACAGGTTTTGAACGTGCAGGTTCAACAATCGTCCCAACATTGCGACATTGGGGCGGTGCTGGTCGACTCGTTCGAGTTTACTCTCTCCAACATGCGCTACGGGTTCGAAGCGGGTGACGCAGCGCTGCGCGCGATGGTTCGGGCACATTCTCTTGGTCCTCGAGGGCTGGCCCGGGATGCGCGCGGCATGGTCGGCTCAATCGTGGTCTCGATGTTTCTCTTCGCCGGCCCCGGTCGCCCGATGGCCCTCGACCTGGCTGGCGCCATGCTTGACGAGAGGTGCATCGGCGGCGAAGAAAGCTGACCGCCGTCAAGTGGCGTTCGCCTCGCAGGTCGCCCAATACCGGGCTGACCGACCGAGTGGGTCATCTGTGTATCGCTACGCCGCGCTGAAAGACTCCATCGCTGACTTCATCAGCTTGGGGCGGGCGCGTTATGACGAGAAGCACTCAAAGAGCGTTCTCGGTGAGGTTGACAAGCCCGAGGCGTGCGGCTGCGGGCCCGCAGCGCCCATCGTCGAGTGAAGGTGACTAGGCCTGCGCCGCAAGGGGCTTCTGTAACAAACACACTTTGTAGGTGTCGGTGCCGTCGACCATGTTGTCGTAGAGCTTGGTACCCGGGTTTCGGCTGAAGTTCTTGAGGGCGATCTCGGCAAGTGCCCTGCGCTTGCTGCCGAGCACGGGAATCTTGAAACCGTGAAAAGTGTCGACGATTTGGTCGACGTAGGCATCGATGCGGCGCTTGTCTTCATCTCGCGCCTTCACGGCCTCTTTCGTGACGTCGCAGATTTCAATCTTGTTGAACCCGAGGTTCGCTAGCAAATCGAAGCACGGCTGCCACGTCGACTCGGGGATGGCGTTGCCCCAGACCAAAAAACCACCCGGCTTGAGCATTCGGTGCGCGGTCTTGAAGAAGCGCACGTCTTCGTCGGTGGTCTTGCCCGGCATCTCGGTGACATGGGTTTCGTTGATCGCGATGAAGTCGGCCGAGTGATCGGCGATCTTCAACTCGCTCGCATCGCCGCAGGTGGCGACCAAACGACCGCCGAGCTCAGGCACGAACTTGCGCTTGCACGAGTTGATGCCGGCTTGCTGCATGTCGACCGCTTCGTAGGTGCAGTTCGGCAAGACCTTCGAGCAGATCAAATGTGCGCCAGCCCCGGTGCCGCAGCCCATCTCGATGATGTGCACTTTGCCGTCGCGCGCCTTGATGTACTCCTGGGCGAGGTCGAAGTGGTACAAGCCCGCGTAGGCGTTCTTGCCCATCAGTTGCGGGTCGGTCGGGAGATTCGGGCCCGCGCCCCACGCTGCCGGCCAGGTGTAGCCCCAGGTATTGAAGGTGAACTCGTAGAGCTCGCCCTCATCGTGCGCTCGTACGTGACCCATCGAGCGGTACATCGAATAGAGCAACGAGTAGATCGACGTCTTGTCGTAGTCGTCTTCAGACACGTCGCCGTTGCTCAGGTCGACCTTCTGTTTCCCTTCGACCAAGCTTGCCATGACCCAGGCACCAACGATGAGCTGCAACTGCGTCTTCGAGTAATCCGACTTGTTGCTCAACGCGGTAAACAGATCCATCTTGAAATGCCTCGCAGGGTAAAGGGGTCGACTCTCTCGCAGCTTCTCTGACAAAGACCAAGAAGAACAAAGCGGGGAGCCGAGGCGAGTACCGGCGGCGTGGCAAGCCGCGGTGCGAGGCGGGGCATCGCCGCGGCTCTGCGCAGGGCCTCGAACCCGCACGGCTGACCCCACGGCACCCCGTGGCTGTCCCAACGATGCGACAGGGCTGGAACGTGCAGGTTCACAAATCGTCGCAACATTGGGACAGTCGGCCCGCGACGACGGGCGTGAGCCCTTCGGGGTTCACCCTCAAAGTCGCATACCGACCGCTGCGCTCCTGCTAGAGACGCCCCCATCATGGCTCGTTTGAAGAAGGTGCTCGTCGCCAACCGCGGCGAGATTGCTGTTCGGGTGATGCGCACGTGCAAAGAGCTCGGGCTCAAGACGGTCGCGGTGTACTCCGAGGCCGACCGCTCGGCGCTGCATACGCGCTTCGCTGACGAGGCGTACCTGGTGGGGCCCGCGCCCTCGCGCGAGAGCTACCTGGTGATGGACAACATTCTCGCCGCCGCCAAACAGTCGGGCGCCGACGCGATTCACCCGGGCTACGGCTTCTTGTCTGAGAACCCCAAGTTCGTTCGCGCCTGCGAGAAGGCAGGCATCACCTTCATCGGGCCTCCAGCGAGCGCGATGGAGGCGATGGGCGAGAAGACCCACGCCCGCGCGAACATGGTCAAGGCCGGCGTGCCAGTGGTGCCGGGCACGACTGAGCCGTTCGCCTCGGTCGAAGACGCGCGAAAATACGCGGCGAAGATCGGCTACCCCATCATGCTCAAGGCAGCGGGCGGAGGCGGCGGCAAGGGCATGCGGCGCATCGACAAAGAAGCCGAGCTCGAGTCGTCGTGGCGAGCGGCGAAGAGTGAGTCGATGAGCGCCTTCGGCAACGACGCGGTGTACATCGAGAAGTTTCTCGACCAGCCGCACCACGTCGAAATTCAGGTGTTCGCCGACACGCATGGCAACTGCATTCATTTAAATGAGCGCGAGTGCAGCGCCCAGCGGCGAAATCAAAAGGTGGTCGAAGAGACGCCGTCACCGATTCTGACGCCGCAGATGCGCGCGGCGATGGGCGAGGTCGCGGTGAAGGCTGCCAAGGCGGTCGGCTATGTCGGCGCGGGCACGGTCGAGTTTCTGGTCGACAGCTCGAGAAATTTTTACTTTCTCGAGATGAACACCCGGCTGCAGGTCGAGCACCCGGTGACCGAGTGGGTCACTGGCGTCGATCTGGTCGCCTGGCAGCTGCACGTGGCCCAGGGCGGCGTGCTGCCGTCGCTCGAGCCAATCGCTCCTCGCGGGCACTCGATCGAGGTGCGGGTCTATGCCGAAGACCCGGCCACGAACTTCATGCCCTTTCCCGGCAAGATCGAGGCGCTGCGGGTGCCGAGCGGGCCATTCGTTCGCGACGACTCGGGTGTGTATGCGGGGTACACGGTGCCCAATGTGTACGACCCGATGATCTCGAAGCTGTCGGTGTGGGCTCCGACGCGGGCCGAGGCGCTGCTGCGCATTCGCCGGGCGCTCGATGAGTACGTGGTCAAGGGCATCACCACCAACATTCGCTACCTGCAGAACATCGTCACCCACCCCGAGTTCGTGAAGGGCGACTACGACACCGGCTTCTTGGGTCGTGAGCACCAGGCGCTGCTGGGCGTCGATGATACCGAGAAGACCCGCGCGGCAACCATCGCAGCCGCGGTGTTCGCCCATCAGCGCAGTGAAGCGCGAAGCCAGCTGGTGCCCGGCGCGGTGAAGACCGGAGCGACCGCCAGCTCGTGGCGCAGCGGCCGTTCGTGGAGAAAGGCGTAACCGTCATGGCGAAACAGACGACGTATTTCGCGAAGAACGTGAAGGCAGGCGCGGCGGCCGAGCCCCAACCCCTGCTGGTCGAGCCGCTCGGTGAGGGCCGCTACGCGGTCACCGTCGACGGCAGGCGCTCAGAAGTGCACGCCCTGCCCCTGCCGGGCGAGGCGATGTCGATGCTGATCGATGGCGCGTCGTACAACGTCGAGCTCGAGGCCAAGGGCGATCAGATTGGCGTGCTGCTGCGCAACCAGATCACCCGCTTCGACCTGGTCGACGAGCAGAAGTACCGCCTGCGAGCGGCCGCGGCAACGTTCAGCAACGAAGGGCGCCAGGTCGTCAACTCGCCGATGCCGGGCAAGGTGGTGCGGGTGTTCGTCAAGGTGGGCGACGCGGTCACCGAGGGGCAGCCGCTGGTGGTGGTCGAAGCGATGAAGATGGAGAACGAGCTCAAGAGCCCCAAGGCGGGCACGGTGACCGAAGTGACCGCCAAAGAAGGCACCGCGGTCGAAAACGGGTCGAAGTTGGTGGTGGTTGAATGAGCGTGGGGGGCGTCGATCTGGTGCCCTTCGTCGTCGGGTTGCTGGCGGTGTACCTGGCATTCTGGGTGTTCAGGCGCACCCGGCAGGTCACCTCAAAGACGGCGCATCTGATGGTCGACACCGGCGCGTTGTTGCTCGATGTGCGCACCGCGAAGGAGTTCGAGGGTGGGCACCTGCAGGGAGCAGTGAACGTGCCGTTGCCGACGCTGACGAGCAACCCGCTGGCGGTGGGAGATCGTCAGCGCGCGGTGGTGGTGTACTGCCAGTCGGGCACGCGCAGCGCACTGGCAAGCGTGGTGCTTCGGCGGGCCGGGTTTACCCAGGTCGCTGATCTGGGCCCGATGGGGCGCTGGTAGGCCGGTGCTCGTTCTTCTCGTGGCGGCGATGGCGGGCAGTGTCGATGCAGGGCCTCCGCCAGGGCTGCGGTGCTTGCCCACCTGGTACGACGGCACGGTGACGCAGCTGGGCGATGGCGGCTGGGGCCTGCAGCTCGATTCAGGGGTGTACCTGCCGTGGGAGAAGACGGGCACCCCCGACGGCGGAGACCCCGAGTCGCTGGAGGTCACCTCGCTGGCCGACATCTACCGGCCGCCCTACCGCGCGGGGCCCATCGTGCCGATCGACACGTCAGACGCGGGCGCCATCGAAGACCCGGGTCGCGCGCGCGTCGAGCAGCTGTTCTTGGCGACCTATGGAGCGACCCGCCAAGAGGTCGTTCAGCACCTAGGCAGCGTGCGGTTCATGGGGCAACGGTACGGGTTTCACGAGCGAGCGGCCGCGGCATTGACCCGGGTCGTGGCGCGGCTGATCGACGCGGTGAAAAAGCGCAAAGACCTGGCGCCATTCTTACAAGACATCGGCGGCACGTTTATCTGGCGGCGAATCGCACGGTCGCGCAACTTGTCGACCCATGCGTTCGGCATTGCCATCGACGTCAATGTCGATCGCTCCAACTACTGGAGGTGGACCTTCAAGGGCCAACCGATGATCTGGAAGAACCGAATACCCCAGGAGATCGTCGACGCCTTCGAGGCCGAAGGGTTCATCTGGGGCGGCCGCTGGGCCCATTACGACACGATGCACTTCGAGTATCGACCCGAGCTCACCAGCCCACTGTGCCAGTGAGCGTTGAGTCGCAATGCTGGTCATTTAGCAGCGGGGCGCTGGACCCATTTCTTGTCGTAAGCGCTCATCTTGATCTTCACGACGCGTGGAAAACTGCGCTTCGGACGGCGTGGCGGCAGCAGTAAGAGTCGCATGCGTTGCCTGAGG
>JANLPS010000407.1:0-12932 GCA_031367385.1 Archangium sp.
CCAGCGGTGCCGACAGGTCGCCCGAGTGCCGAGCCTTGGAGCCCCACAACAGCCGCAGGCCGACCTTCGAGGTGACCGGGGCTCGCGGCGCCTGTGCCACCAAACGCGCTTCGACTTTCTCACCCAGAATGTCGCCGCAGCCTCGAATCTCAGCGCGAGCCGCTCGACCGAGAATTCGAAAGTGGGTGCCGCTTTCATCGCGCGCGACGATCACTCCGAGATCATCGGTCAAAATCGAAATACCCGGGTACGAGTGCGGCAACGGAGTGACGAACTGCAGCAACCCGACGCTGCCGTCTGCGGCCGGCTTCAGGGTGTGCGGGTCGCGAACGATGACCTCTGCGAACGCGGGCGGGCGTTTCAGGCCATCGGCACCGTCCGGGTACACCACGCCCATTTGCTCAGTGAAACCGTACACATCGACGACATGGGCCGCAGTCACGCCGAACACCCGCGAGGTCGTTTGGTTGAACTCGGCCTTGTCGACGCGTTGCTGCTCGAGCTTCTTCCAGCCTCCGATGTGGAGCACTTGCGAGCCTGGAGGCAACGCGAAGTGCTGCCCCGAGCGCGCCACCGGCATCACGCCGTAGAGGTACAGCACGTAGGTGAACCCGAACAGCACCACCGGTTCGCCGAGCTCGGTGGCGGCCTTCAAAACCTCGGTCAACTTGGGCTGGTCGAGCACCAATGCACCGGCGGCATCGGTGGTCATCACGTACTCGACGGTGCGGGCGGCGTTGAGCATGCCTCCGACCGCAGCGCTTCGAGCGCCGAGTGAGGGGCCGCCGCTCGAGGGCTTCACGTCGAACACGATGAACGGCCGGCGTTTCGGGCCGAGCACCGCCGTCATCACCGAGCCCAGCGCGCGTACCTGCCGACGGCTGGTGACCTTGTCGAGCGAGAGCTGGCTGGGCACGCCGCTGGTGGCCGACGACTCGAGCTTCGAGCGAATGTCGCCCGCGTCGACTGAAATCAGCGACGACGAGCGCAGCTTGAAGGCGTGTACGGGCAAATACGGCAGGTCTTCGACCGACGCGAACACCTGCGCGCCAGTCACCCCGCGGCGCTCGCAGTACCGGCGATACCCGCTGCTGTGCGCGAAGTGATGGGCGTGCTCGGCCGTGAGTGCCTCGAGCAACAAAGCCTTCTTCACCGACGCCTTGAGCCCGAACGCCGGAGCTTGCAACAGCTGGTCGACCGCCGACTCAACGCCGTCACTCATCGCGAAACCCGCCTCCATCCGTTCGTGCTGAGGAACTCGAAGCACCCTGAATCGCCGCCTTCAGCCGAGCGGTCATGACAGCCGCTCCCAGAATTGGTGCACATCGTCACTGCTGAGCTCGCGAGGGTTCGCGCGCGCGCACGGGTCACGCAACGCGGCTTCGACGAGCGCAGACGTGAGCAAGGGCGGCACAAACCGCGTGAGCCCAGCCCGCTGAGCCAGCGTCTCGCACGCCACGGCGAGCCCCTCTGAATCTGAAAACCCGAGTCGCGCACCCAGTGCATCGTACTTGCGGCGAATCGGCTCCAACTGACAGTTGAACCGAATCGCGTGCGGCAACAAGGCGCCGGTCGCCGCCCCGTGCGAGTGACCCGTCAACTGGTGCGCAAGCGCGTGCCCGATGCCCGGCACCTTCTGATTCTGCACCCACCCCGCCATCACCGCCGCGCTGTGCAGCTCGAGCTGACTCTCGACATCGGTCGGGTTCTCCAACCTCACCGGGAGCGCCCGAAAAATCACCCGCGCGGCCGCCTCGGCCTGCACATCGGCGAACGCACTTTCATGCCTCGAACCGAAACCCTCCAGCGCATGCGCCAACGCATCCATCGCGCCGTGCGCGACCACCAACCCCGGAGCCCCCAGCGAAAACGCAGGGTCGATCAGCACCACATCGGGCAAGAGCTCATGCGAGACCAGGCTGCGTTTCTCACCCGACACTCCATCGATGAACATCGCCGCCGAGCTGACCTCCGACCCCGCACCGGCCACCGTCGGTACCGCGCAAAACCGCGCCCGCCCCCGCAACGACGGCAATGAAAACGCCCTGAGGTCGAGCGTCGTCGACGGGTGCTCGTACATCGCCCACGCCAACTTCGCCGAGTCGAGCACCGCGCCTCCACCGACCGCGACGATCCAATCGGGTCGCATCGCATCGAGTTGGCCAGCGAGGCCCTGCGCATGCTGAAGCGTCGGCTCACCTGAAGGCCCCTCGAAGAACGCATGCTCGGCCGGCCCAAGCGCGGCGACGATGCTGCGGCGACGCTCCGAATCGGTCGGCGCCGCCCTGCCACACACCACCGCCACCGAGGTCGCGTCGAGCGCGCGCAAAGCACCGATCGCGCCACGACCACTGATGATCTCACCCGCCGAAACGAACCTCGGGAGCGGAATTCGCGCACGCAACATCGGCTACTCCTTGACCTGTTCGGCCACCGCGGTTCGCAGCTGGGGCCGCAGCACTTTGCCCGTTGCCGACCGGGGTATCGCGGTCAGCAACACCACCCGCGTTGGAACTTTGTATTGCTCGAGCTGCTCGGCGCAAAAGCGCAAGCACGCGTCGGCGTCGAACCCCTCACCCGCCACCACCGCTGCCACCAACGTCTCGCTGGTTTTCGAGCCGAGGCCCTCAACGCCCGCCACCGCCACGTCGCGAACCCCAGCGGCCGCGGCCAGCACCCGTTCGACCTCGAGCGGGTTCACCTTGTAGCCGCCGACGTTGATCAGCTCTTTGAGACGGCCAGTTAGAAACACGTGCCCATCGTCATCGAGGCGCCCGAGGTCACCGCTGCGAAACCACCCATCGTCGAAGGCGTGTGCGGTCTCGGGCTCATTGCGCCAGTACCCCTGGGTGACCGTTGGCGCCTTGATCTGCAGCTCTCCATTCACCACCCGAACCTGCACGCCCTTCATCGGCGTGCCCACCGAGCGGTACATCGAAGGGCCAGCCTTGGTCAGCGAAATGAACGTCGTTCGCGAGGCCTCGGTGAGCCCGTAATACACGAACACCTCGAGCTTCGGCAGCAGGGCCCGCAACTGCTCGGTTCGCTCGGGAGGCAGCGCCGCCGAATTGATCACCGAGAACCGCAGCCCCTTGCCCAGGTCGCCGAGCACCGACGAAAACTGATCCAGCAGCAACCCGAACCCCAACGGAGTACCGGGGAAACCCGTCGCCCCGAAATCACGCAGCGACTTGAGCACCCGCCCCGGCCGCGTGAGCCCGTTGTGCAGCATCACTGCGCCACCCGAGCGAAGGTTGCAGTACAGGTGGCCCAACCCGAAGCTGTGCGTCAGCGGCAGAGTCACCACTTCGCGATCGGCCTTCGAGTAGTTCACGAATTCGCAAATATTCGCGACCGCGGCCATCACGTTGCGGTGGCTCAATCGAACGCCACGAGGCAGGCCGGTCGAGCCCGTGGTGTACATCAACGCGGCGAGCGATTCGTCGTCATCACCCAGCGTCGCGTCGAGGCCAGGGCCGCGTTCGAGGGCCTCGAGCGAGGCGGCGATGAGCCCCGAAGTGCCTAATTCTGCAGGCGATTTCTCGGTCGCCCCCGCCACTTCGGCCGCGCCGGTCGATGTACTGCATGCAGTACAATTTTGTACTGCAGGGTCGTTCGCAGCGGCGAGCACCGGCCCGTCGACCACTACCCGAAGCCCTGCGAAATGAACCGACAGTGACGGTTCTGCAATCGCCAACACCGGCTGACAATCTGCGATCAACCCCGCCACGCTCTGCGCGGTCGACTTCGGGTCGCATGGCACGCTCACCCCACCCGCCGCGAGCACCGCGAAGTGCGAGATCACGAAGCTCACCGTATTCGGCAGCGCCACAATCACCCGGTCTCCAGGCGCCACTCCCAGCGAACGCAGCCCGCCCGCGACCGCGAGCACCGCCTCGCGCAATTGCCCGAAACTCATCTGCCGCCGCTCGTCGGCGACGGCCAGCGCCTGCTCGTCTTCGCACGCCAACACGAAATGCTCGAGGCGCGCCACGCTCACGACGCGGTGGCCTGCGCTCTGACCACCGCCGCCACCAGGTCATTGAACGTCTCGATGTCGATCGCCTCGGCCACGTCAAACACCAGCCCAAGATCCGCCTCGACCGCCTGCAGCAACGTCACCTGACCAATCGAATCCCACTGGGGGAGGTCGCCCGCGCCCAAAGCGTCGTGAAAGACGCTCGGTTCGATCTTCAACGTCTTGCAGGTCAAGGCCCGCAACCGGGCCCGCACGACTTCGTCTGATGAATTCACGCTCTGGGTCTCTTTCATTGGGCCGTCAGGCCTCCATCGATGACCAGCGTCGAGCCGGTCACCCAGCGCGCGTCGTCTGAAGCCAGGTACGCAATCGCGGCCGCGACATCTTCGGGTTTGCCCAACCCCAGCGGGTGCGACTTCGCGATCGCCTCGACCTGCGGCGCAGGCAACGTCGCGAAGAACCGCTCCGACATCGGCGTCTCGACCACCCCCGCTGCGATCGCGTTGACGCGAATTTTTCGCGACGCCACCTCGAGCGCGAGCGATCTCGTCATCGCCAACAGCGCCGCCTTCGCCGCCGCGTACTCGCCAACCCCGGCGCCCCCAGAGAGCGCCACCGCCGAAGACAACACCACCACCGACGCACCCTCGGGCCGCGCCGCGCGCATGAAACACCGCGCCACGTTCATCGCGCTGATCACGTTGTCTTTGAACATCTGCTCGGCGTTCGCCGCTTTCCACGTCGGGTGCGGGCGAACCGCATGCGAGCCCGCGCCCAACACCGCAGCCGCCAGGGGCCCCGCCGCCTCTTTGAGCGACTTGAAGAGCTCATTGACCGCTTTCTCGTCGGTCAGATCGCACGCCCGCGTCAGATGGCCTTCACCACGCAAGCTCGCCACCGCTGCAGCCAGCCGCTGCTCGTTGCGCGCGACCAACACCACCCGCGCGCCTTCCGAAGCAAACCGCTGTGCCGCCGCCAGGCCAATGCCCGACGAACCGCCTGTCACCAAGACGGTGCGACCTTCGAATCGGCCCGCGCTCATCGAACCGAGAGCGCGACGATGTCGCCGTAGGTGCGCAGTTTGCCGACCTCTGACTGAGCGACCGAGAGGCCGATTTCATCGAGCGCCACCATCAGCGTGAGCACCTTGAGCGAGTCGTAGCCGGGCACCTCTTCGAGCACCGTGGTCTCGGCCAACGTCGACGGCTCGACCTCCAGCACTTCGCCAACGGTCGTCCGCAGCAATTCCTGGTTCATGAGCATTTTCCCTTTCAAGACGAGTGTTCTGTCGAAGAGCGGGTGACGCCGCTTACGCGGGTCTGCTCACCACCCGGGCTGGGACCCCCACCACCGAGGTGAGCGGGCTGACAGACCGAATGACCATCGAGTTGCTACCGACCGTTGCGCCTTGGCCAATAACGACCTTTGGGTGCACCGTAGCATTGGCGCCAATGCGCGCAAACCGTTCGACCCTGCAGTTGCCGTTCACCCGCGCGCCTGGGTAGACGTGTGAGAAGGGCTCCATCACCACGTGGTGCCCGATGCCTGCGCTCGCGTTGACGCTCACGAAGTCGCCCAACGTCGCACACGGAGCCACCACGCTCAGCGGCCCCACATACACCCCGCGCCCGAAGGTCACTTCTTTGCCTACAACCACCGAGGGGTGAATCAGCGTCGCGGGCTCCCAGTCGGGCAACTCGGCGATTCGGTCGGCCACCTTGGCCCGCACCCGAGGCTCACCAAGCCCCGGAAACCAATAGATTTTGCCCTGCAGCGTGGGAGCGATGGTCTTCGCCGACCCCAGCACCCGGTGCCCGTAGATCACCTGCCCCCACGTCTGCGGGTTGTCGTCGACGAAGCCGAGAATCTCCCAAGGCGCGTCGGCGCGACTGGCCTCGTTGATGGCCTCGGCGGCCCACAGCCCTTCGATGCCACACCCACCACACCCGACGACGATCAATCTTTTTTTCTCGGCCACGCGCGCGACGCTACACGCTTTTCTCACCGCCTCCACCTTCAACCCGCTACAGTCTGCGCTCTTCAAAATGTCACCGCCGGTCGGAGATCCAATCGTCGGAACCACCCTCGGGTCGTTTCGCATTGTGCGCATCATCGGCCGGGGCGGCATGGGTACGGTGTATCTGGGTGAGCACACCGTCATCGGCAGCAAGGTAGCGATCAAGGTGCTGCAAGACCGTTTGGCCACCGACGAAGGCCTGGTCGCCCGCTTCTACGCCGAGGCGCGCGCGGTCAACCTGGTGGGCCACGAGAACATCGTCAACATCTTCGACATGAACGTGGTGCCGCCGCACCGCTACTTCTTGGTGATGGAGTACCTCGAGGGCCGCCCCTTGAACGCGCTGCTGACCGCGCCGGTCGCCTACGACATCGCGATACCGATTCTCACGCAGGTGTGTGACGCCCTGCAGGCCGCGCACGAAGCCAACATCATTCACCGCGACCTGAAGCCCGAGAACATCTTCTTGATCAAGCGCGGCAAAGACGAGCGCTTCGTCAAGGTGCTCGACTTCGGGCTGGCCAAGCTGCTCGACACCGACCGCGTCGAGCAGGCCACCGCCGCCGGGTTGATCGTTGGTACACCCGAGTTCATGTCACCCGAGCAGGCCAACTCGACCCCGGTCGATGGCCGCGCCGACATCTACGCGTTGGGCTGCATCGCCTGGCTCCTCGCCACTGCGCGGTTGCCGTTTCCCCAGCGGGGGCTCACTGATTTGCTCGTCGCGCACCGGCAAGTCGTGCCCGAGGCGCCGCACACCGTGAACCCCGCCGTGCCGCGCGCGTGGTCTGACGCAATCATGAAGGCGATGGCCAAGAACCCGGCCGATCGCTACCAAACCGCCGCTGAGTTTGGCCGCGCGCTCGAGGCCGTGCTGCAACCGCCGAAGGTCGCGCCCGCCGTCGCGCCGCAGATCGCGCCGGCCCTTCCGCCGCCTGGAGCGCCCCGAAAAGCGCCTCCCCCTCCGGGAGCCCCGGGCGCAGCGGCCGCGCCGCCCAAGCCCGCCGCGCGGCACGCCGCGAAGTTCGAGGCCGTGCTCTCGACCCTCGACGGCACCAGCCTCGGCACCTTTCCGTGCGAAGACATTTCGAAGGGCGGCATGTTCTTGTGCAGCGAGAAGGCGATGCCTTCGGTGTTCTCGCGGGTCAAGGTCGTCATCCCCACCGCGAACAATTTGGGGCTGCTGGCCGAGGTCGTTCGCCACGTGCCGCCCGATCAAGCCAAGGCCTGGGGCATGTCTCCGGGCTTCGGCGTGCAGTTTCTCGATTTGACGCCGCCGCTGCGCGAGGCCGTCGCGAGGCTGATGCAAGGCCTGCCGGTCAACGCCGTCGCCGACGTGCCGCCTCCGCCCACGCCCTCCGTCGCGGTCAACGTACAGCTCGACGTGATGCTCGAGCGGTACCGCGACCTGGTGAAGGGCGACCATTACGTGTTGCTCGGGGCTCCGGTCGACGCCGACTTCAATGAGCTGCGCAAGCGCGGCGCCGACGCCCTCAAAATTCTCGACAACCTTCGCGCTGCTGGGTTGAACGACTCCCAGCGCGCTCAAGTCGATGCCGCGGTCGCTCGGGTCAAGGCGGCCGTCGATGCGTTGACCCAACCGATTCAACGCGCCCAGTTCGACGCCAACCGCGGCAACTACCGCGGAGTCGCCCGATCAATCGCCGCCGGCCTCTCGGTGATGGACCTCGAGAAGCTCCGCTCGGCGCACCTCGCCGCGCACCCGGGCGTCGCTGGCTCGGCCCACGTGAAGTTGCTCGCCTCGAAGGGCTTCGAAGCCAAAGCCCAGTGGAAAGAGGCGCTCGAGGCCTGTGAGGCCGCGCTGCAGATCGACCCGCTCAACCTCTTGCTGCACCAGCGTGCCGCGGTCTTGTCAAAGCGCCTGCGGGAGGCTGCGAAACCATGAAGAGCTACCTCATCTCTGCGCTCGCCGTTCGCTATGGCGCGCAGGGGCGAGTGGCTTTTCTCGAGCAACACCCACACGACTGGTTGGTGTGGGAGGCCGGAGCGTGGAAGCCGCCGTCGAAAAAAACCGTCAGCGTTTCGCGTGAGTCGCTCAAAGCCGCCGCGACGCGCGCCGGTGAATCGCTCGCGGTCGCCCTCGAGGCCGTGCCCAACGGGCTGGTGCTCGGCCGGGCGCCTGAATCTGACTTAGTGATCAACGACGGCACCTTGTCGGGCCACCACCTGACCTTTCGCCAGCGCCCAGACCTGACGTGGACCATCGAAGACGCGGCCTCGAAGAACGGCAGCCGCCTCGACGGCCTCGAGCTCGGGGCCGGCAAACAAGTGCCCCTGCGCGACGGCATGCACATCGACGCCGCCCACGTCTCGCTCACCTACTACACCGCTCAAGGCATGCTGCTGCGCCTGCAAAACACCTCGACGCCGTGATGCTCGAGGCCGCGCCGAAGTGGGTGCCGAAAGGGGCCGTCGCCGAAGTGATCGCACTCTGGGTGATCTGCTTTGGCGGCATCATCGTCACCTTCGTCACCTTCACCGGGCTGGCCAAGCTGGTCGCCACGCTCGGCTTTCTCTACCTGCCCCAGTTCGCCACCCGGCAACGCGGAGAAGACTTTCGCGAATACGGCCTGACGCTCCGCCATTGGCGCGCTGACCTGAAGCTGTTCTTGGTGGTCGGGGCGGTCGTCTTCCCCCTGTTCATCGCGGGGTACGTGGCGTTCACCTGGGCACTGCCACTGCTGCCGCCTGACCTGATGCGCGTGGTGACGCCGTACGTGAAGATGCCGCACTTCGCCTTTCGCTTGCCCGACCGGTTCGGCGAATGGGTCATCGACCAGACCTTCGTGGTCGCGCTGCCAGAGGAGTTTTTTTACCGCGGCTACATGCAGACCCGGCTGCGTGACGCATGGCCCGACGGGCGAATTCTCTGGGGGGTGCGGTTGGGCAAGGCGTTTTGGGTCACCGCGATTCTCTTTGCCCTCGGGCACCTGGCGATTTTTCAGGTCTGGCGCCTGGCCGTCTTCTTCCCCGCCCTGCTCTTCGGGTGGATGCGCGAGAAGACCGGCTCAGTGCTCGCGGCCGCATTGATTCACGCCTGCTCGAACTTGTTGGTGCAGGTGCTCGACGCGAGCTTCTTCGGCTAAAGCGCACTCGACTTGGGCTTTGCGGCACGCAGGCCGCGAAAGGCCCGCTCCCGAAGTTGCAATTGGGTGGCGGAGGCACGTGGTGGCCGCACCTTGCGTCGTGCACGGCAAACACCGAGACCGCCAGCCTTCGAGAGGTCATCTGTGCCTCGTGAGGTTCTTGCCGGCCACAGGCGGCGCCACCAGTGGCCCAAGCGCAGCCGCGAAAATCGCACCCGGCGAAGACTTGTTGGCGCTACAGCGTCTGAACTTGCAACCGGCGATCAACCGCCACCGCGCCACCGTCAGGCACTGCGACCCACGTGTCCATGCGCAGCGGGTTGGTCGCGAGCACCACTGACTTCCGGCGGCGATGGTCGCGAACCAGGGGCTCTTTCTCGCTCGACGCCGCGGTCAACCCGTGCCGCCCGCAGGTCGCCTCGCCCTCGAGCAGCGAGTACGCCAACGGCTGATTTCCGCGCCGCGCCGCAACCAGCACGCGGCCATTCGTCGCCACCATCGCCAGGTGCGACTTTTCAGTACCTCCGACCTCACCCGAGACCTGCTCGACGATGCGCGCGGTACGAGCCAGCACCTGCGCGGCGATCGGCGCCTCCAGCGTCATGTCTTCCAACCGGCCTAGCGTGCGCAGCTCGCTCAAGTACGTCGCGAACACCGCTTCACTGAGCGTCGCACCGTGTACTGACCGGCCCAGAAACTCAGGCAGCTGAGCGATCAAGCGCTCTCGCACCCGCTCACCCTGATCGACCATGCCGACATGGGCGAACAACCACTGGCGAAAGCGAAACGGCTGCGACGAGTCTTCGACCGACTGACCCACGCCGAGGCGGGTGGCGGCCAGAATCACCGAGTCTGACTCCGGGGTCTCCCACAGCTCGGTGCGGGGCACGCCGACCCCGTGGCTTCGTTGCAACACCACCGTTTCGGCATACGCACCCACGCCCACGACCAGGTCGCCCGCATCGAGCTCGACCTGCGGGCGAACGCGGTCGAGCTCGCACCGAACGAGCGACGCATCAGAGGTTGAGATGGCGACGAATCGAGACATGGTTTTCTTTGACTAATTGTGGACCGGTGAACTCACAACACGCTAGCCGCAGAGCGCTTCCCGCGCGCAAACCCGTGAAAACGGGGTAGCTTTGCGCTTATGGGCGACATCGCAGTTGGCATCGACCTCGGCACCTCCTACTCGTGCGTGTCGGTGGTTCTGGACGGGAAACCTACCGTTATCCCCAATGAATGGGGTGAGCTCACGCACGCTTCGGTCGTTTCGTTTCTCGAAGACGGCTCGGTGCTGGTGGGCAACTCGGCGAAGAAGAACATCATCACCAACGCCGAGAACACCGTGTACTCGGCGAAGCGCCTCATCGGCCGGTTCTTCTTTTCCGACGAGGTGAAGAAGGCGCAGTCGGTGATGCCGTACAAAATCGTCGAGGGTCAGAACAATTCTGTGCGCATCGACGTGCGAGGCAAGAATTACTCGCTGCCCGAAATCAGCGCGCTGGTGCTCAAAGAGATGAAGGCCATCGCCGAGAGCTACCTGGGTCAACCGGTGAAGAAGGCCGTCGTCACCGTGCCCGCGTACTTCAATGACAACCAGCGCCAGGCCACCAAAGACGCAGGCCGCATCGCGGGCTTAGAAATTTTGCGCATCTTGAACGAGCCCACCGCGGCGGCCCTCGCCTTTGGCTTTGGCCAAGACTTGAACCAACGCGTGGTGGTCTACGACCTCGGCGGAGGCACCTTCGACGTCTCGATTCTCGAGATCGGCAAAGACGTGTTCGAGGTGCTCTCGACCGCCGGCGACACGTACCTCGGCGGCGATGACTTCGACGACCGCATCATGAACTGGCTCGCCGACGACTTCTTGGCCCGCACCCGGTTAGACCTGCGACAGAACAAGTACTGCCTTCAGATGCTCAAAGAGGCGTCTGAGCGCGCCAAGATCGACGTCGGCGCGGCGGGCGTCGCCACCGTGCACTGCCCCGGCATCTGCCAAGACGCCAACGGCGCGGTGCTCGACCTGACCCAGACGCTGACCCAAGACGCCTTCAACCGCATGGTGATGGACCTGGTGCAGCGCACCTTCAAGGTCTGCGACGAAGCGCTCCAGAGCGCTCGCATGACCGCCGCCGACGTCGACGCCGTGATTCTCGTCGGAGGCCCCACCCGGCTGCCGATCATTCGAAACTCGGTGAAGCACTACTTTCAGCGCGAGCCCAAAGAAGGCGTCGACCCCGACCAGGTCGTCTCGCTCGGCGCCGCGCTGCAGGGGTTTGCGCTGCTCGATCAACGCACCGAGACCTTTCTGGTCGACGTCACCCCGCTCTCGCTGCGCATCGGCACCGTCGGCGGCTACACCGAGAAGGTCATCGACAAGAACACCCCGATACCGATCGAGAAATCGAAGACCTTCACCACCAGCCGCGACGGCCAAGACAAGGTGAAGATTCGCGTCTACCAGGGCGAATCGAACCGCGCCGATGACTGCGAAATGTTGGGAGAATTCGAGTTCGCCGGGTTTCGCATCGGCTACCGCGGCGACGTGAAGATCGACGTCACCTTCGAGATCGACTCGAACGGCATCGTCAACGTCTCGGCCACCGACCAAGAGACCGGGCAGCGCACCTCGACCACCATCAGCCTGTCATCGGGCTTGAGCGAGGGCGACATTCAGAAGTCGATGGCTGCCAACCAGGGCGTCAAGCTCGCCAACCATCGCGATCTGCCCGCCGTCGAGCGCTGACCATGGCCACCCCACCCGACAATTCTGGCAAACCCCCTGGGCCACCGCCGCCGGGGTTGCCGCGAATTTCTCCGGTGACTCCCGAGACGCCCGGTCGCACCAACGTCACCATTCCCCAGGTCACGGCGCCGCCGCCAAAGGCAGGGGTGCCCGGGCCTCCGAAGATCACCGTGCCTCCTGCTGGCGCCGCTCCGAGGCCTCCACCCCCGGCGCAAGGCACGCCGCGCCCCGGGCAAGCGCCCAGGCCGCCCGCCGCATCACCCCAACGTGCGCCGCCGCCGATGACGCCGCAGTTCTCGTGGGCCAATGAGCCCACGGTGCCGCTCGCTCCGATCGCGCCGTCGATACCCACCATGGCGCCGCTGCCGCCTCCGCGCATCGACACCAAGACCCAGCCCTTCGTCGTGCCGCCCCGGCAGGTGGTCGCCGCGCCAGACGCGCCCCCGCCGCGCATCGAGCTGGTGACGCAGCCAGCAGGCATCTCGCCGTTGTTCGCGCCACCTCGCCCCGGCCCCTCCACCGCCGTGCAACCCTCGGTCACCCCGGCCGGCGGTACCCCTCGGCCTCCTGCGGCCGCCCCACCCGCTCCGCCCCGCGTGGCGGGCCCCCCAGCGGTGCCCCGGCCCATCGGCGCGCCTGGCGCGGTGCCTCGCCCGATGGGAGCACCCGGCGCCGTGCCTCGACCTCCCGGTGCGCCCGCAGCCGCAGCGAAGCCAGCGTCAGTCGTTGCCCCGCCGCCGCCGACGGTGCCCATGCCGCCTCCGGCTGCCTCTTCAGACTTCACCGAGACCGCGACGGTGCTCGACGCCAAGGCGTTCGACCCGCCCGAGCCGGTCACCCTGCCCGGCTCGCGAGCGGTGACCGTCGCGCCGCCGATCGCGCCCCCGCCTGCTCCCGCAGTGGTCAGCGCACCGGCGCCCCCACCAGTGCAGCGGCGCGCGGCGATACCCGAGACCGGAGCCCTCGAGCAGGTCACCCCCCAGCAGGCCGCTGAGCTCAAGCGCCTCTTCGAAGCCTTCGTGAAGATGGACTACTTTCAAGTCTTGCAGCTCGCTCCGACCGCCACCACGAGCGAGATCAAGC